>JAZRVA010000024.1:0-7406 GCA_045598865.1 Clostridia bacterium
AAATTCTTTATAACAATTCTTGAAGTAAAATTTGTTTGCTTATTGTGTGCTATTCTAAAACAAAAGTTTTTTGAATATATATTTTTATAGTATGTTTAGTTTTTTAGACGATATTTTTGCAGAAATTGGTTTGCCTTTTGAAATAATAAAGGGTGGATTTAGGCTGATTAACTTTTGTAACAAGGCAATTTTTATTGAAGGTATAAAGGCAATTTTGAAAGTTGAAGAAAGCGAGATTGAAATTAAACTTACAAAGGGAATTGTTAAGGTTAGTGGGGAAAAATTAAAAATAAAAAAATTAAACAAAGATAGCATTACCATTGTGGGAATAATAAAAGAAATGGAGATGGCATGATTTTTTTTGACTGTTGTGGGTTAAACTTTAATAATGTATTGAAAAAATTAAAAGAGAATAATATTGAAATTTTCAATTTAAAAAAGAAATCTTACAAAGAATTTGAAGTGTCCGTTTTAAAAAAAGATTGCAATTTGTTTTTGCAATTGCTTAAAAAAAACAACATAAAGGTTGAAAGAAAGAATAAAACATTTTTATCTAAATTTATTTTTGGGATAAAAACTAATTTGGCCATTTTTATTTGTTTTTTAATTTGCACATTGTCGTTTTGTTTTTTTTCTAATTTTGTTTATAAAATAGAGGTTAATGGACTAAATAAAATTTCTGTTGGGCAAGTTGAAGAAGTTTTAAATAGCAATGGTTTTTGTGTGGGCAAACCAAAGTGGTGCTATGACTTTGAAAAAATTGAACTTGCTTTACTAAACAACATTGAAAGTGTGAGTCTTGCATCTGTTTCGGTTTTTGGCAACACGCTTATTATAAATATTCACGAAAAAATTGATTGAAAATAAACAATTTTTATTGTATAATCTGCATGAAGTTATAAAAAAATATAAGGATTTTTAAATGAAAGTAGAGATTGTTGATAAGGCTTTGTCAAAGAATTTTGAAAAATTAATAAATAAACTGGTTAAAACGAGTTTGAAATATGCAAATTTTAAGATTAAAAAAAGCAAGGTTTGTATTAGTTTTGTTGAAAGAAAAGAAATAAGAGAACTTAATAAAAAATTTAGGAACAAGGACAGTGAAACAGATGTTTTGTCCTTTCCAAATTTGGAGTTAAAACCTGGTGTGCGAGTTACAAAAAAACAGTTTAAAAATGATATAGACCCAAGCACAAATTTGCTTATGCTAGGGGACATAATTATTTGTGATGATGTTGCACATGAACAGGCAAAAGAGTATAACCACTCCTACGAAAGGGAAGTTTGCTATCTTATTGTTCATGGTATGTTTCATCTTTTGGGGTTTGACCATGAAACAGATGAAGATAAAATTGTTATGAGGACTTATGAAGAGGCAACGCTAAGGAAATATCACATTACAAGATAAGTTTTGAAGTGAAGGAATATATGAAGATTAAAAGTGGTTTTGTTGCTGTGCTTGGCAGACCAAATGCTGGCAAAAGCAGCCTTATAAACGCAATGGTTGGACAAAAAGTTTCTATTGTTTCCCCAAAGCCACAAACTACTAGAAATAATATTTTGGGAATTTTAAATGGGGAAGATTTTCAAATAATTTTTGTGGACACTCCGGGCATTAACAAAAAGGGTAGTGGCCTTGATGATTTTATGCAAAAAAGCATTAAGGGTGCGGTGGACGATGTTAACGCTGTTATTTTGTGTCAAGACATACAAAAAGATTTAACCAAAACCGAATTTGATTTAATAGAAAATTTTAACAAGAAGAATATCCCAATAATTCTTGCTTTTACCAAAATTGATTTGGTGGAAGAAAAGAAAGTTTTTGAAGTTTTGCAAAAATATTCATATTTGGCAGAAAAGTGCGAGTTGGTGCCGGTTTCTAGTTATAAAAACAAAAACTTGGAAACTATTTTAGATTTAATAAAAAAGTTTTTGCCACAAATAGAAGAAAAAAATAGATATTTTGATGATGATTTGTTTACAGACAAATCCATAAACTTTATTTTGGCGGAAGTGGTTAGGGAAAAACTTTTGTATAATTTAAAGGACGAAGTCCCACATGATGTTGCGGTGCTTACAGAAGAATTTGATGAGCAAGAAAATATTGTTAATGTTAGCGTTTTAATTGTTTGTGCAAAGGAAGGACAAAAGGCAATAATACTTGGGAAAAATGGTGAGAACTTGAAGAAAATTGGGCATGATGCCAGGGTTGCCATGCAAAAATTTTTGCAGAAAAAAGTTAACTTAACTCTTTTTGTTAAAGTAAAAACAAATTGGAAAAATAACTTGGAGTTTTTGGATACTTTGGGTTACAATATAAATGGGTAGCAAAAGGCATAAAAAACAAAAATTTTCATATCCTAAGAAAAAATTGAGAAAAGAGAGGTGCTTTTTTCGTGGAAGAAAATTTTGAAGAAAACTACAATCTTGACACCGGTTCTGGCAATGAAAAACTTGGCAATATTTGTGAAAATATTTTTTTGAACAATGGCCAAATTGGTTATTATATGCTCTCTAAAAGAGTGGCTGAACCCGCACAGGAGTTTGAAAACAGCCTTGGTGAGCAAGAAGGGCCAAGTTTAGAAATGTGATGAAAAATTTTTTTGCTAACCATGTTTATTTTTTATGGATAAAAAAGTTAAGGGTATTATTTTAAAAACAATAGATTATAAAGAGTCTGACAAATTGTTAACTATTCTTTGTTTGGAAGATGGCAAGATTACCGTTAAGGCACGTGCCATTAAAAAGGCAAAGTCTAAGTTAAAGGCCTTTTGTCAGCCTTTTTGTTTTGCAAATTATGAACTTGCAAATAGTGCTTCCGGGTTTGTTTTAACAGGGGCAGAAGAAATTGAAAATTTTTATGATTTAACTTCTAACATTGAAGTTTTTGAATATGCCTTTTGTGTTTTGGAGATTGCAGACAAAGTTTGTGTTGAGGGGCAGGATTATGCCGAATTGTTTATTAAAATATTAAAAGTTCTTAGTTGCTTAAAAAAGCAAATTAACTCAAAAATTGCTCTTACTAAATTTTGCTTAGATGTTTTGAGGTTGGAGGGAATAAACTTAAATTTAAAAAGTTGCCCAAATTGTAAAACACCTTTTGTTAATGATAGCGTGTTTTTGAACTTTTCAACGGGAGAGATTTTGTGCCGTGCGTGCCGCGGGTATGATTTTTTTGAAATTGAAAAATCTTGTTTTAGCGCGCTTAAAATTATTGATGATTGTGATTACACAAAACTTAATACAATAAAATTTAGCAGCCAAATTTTGGGAAAAACTTTTGATTTGATAATAAAACTTTTGCAAGTAAAATTTGAAATAAAATTAAAATCTATTTTTTAAGTTTAAATATTGCAATAAAGGCGGTATGTAACATGGATGAAAGCAAAAACAATGAAAGTATTTTGAAAATTGATAAAGATTACTTAAACAATTTGATTGAAGAAACTAATATTGCAAGAAGAGAATATATGTTTGATTCTTGCTGCAAAGAGGGTTGCAGTGTTTCGTATTTGCCAACAAAAGATATTGCTTTTGCAGGGTTGTGTGCTGGCTATAATCAAGAACTAATACTAAAAAATGCAGGTTTATTTGAAAAACCAAGTATTAAAGCGAATTGTAAAAATTACTGTGAAATTTATCGTGATAAAAACGGTAAGATAAAAATGATTACATGCTTTAAAGATGGAAGGGTTGATTGTGTTTTTCAGGCCTATTACAAGGGTGATAAAAGATATTTGTTTCCATTTTTTGAAAATGGAGATGATTATTCCATGTATTCCTTTGTTTCTAAAACCAAAGGGGATGAAGTTGTGGAAAGTTACCATGTGGGTTATGGGCAAATTGCTTATGAGGGTTATTCCAACAAAACAGAAAATGGGGTTGATTATTATTTTGTAAATTATGTTCCAAAGGGTAGTTACCCAGTAAGAGAACAAGTTGTTGGAAGGTTTAGTTTTGATCCGCCTAAACTTGAAATTAAATTAAATTATATTTGGTTAGAAGAATTAAGAAAACAAAAAAACAATTAAGGGAGAAGGTAATATGAAAAAACTAGTAACATATTTTAGTGCGTCTGGAGTTACAAAAAAATTGGCAGAAAAATTGGCAAGTGCCATAAATTCTGACTTGTTTGAAATTGAACCAAAACAACCTTACACAACAGAGGACCTTGACTGGACAAATAGAAACAGCAGAAGTACCATTGAAATGAAGAATTTAAGTTCCAGGCCAGAAATAAAAAAAACAATTGATGTTGAAAATTATGATACTATTTTTGTTGGTTTTCCAATTTGGTGGTATGTTGCTCCAACAATTGTAAACACATTTTTAGAAAGTTGTAATTTAAGTGGCAAAACTGTTGTGCCTTTTGCAACATCTGGAAGTTCAGGAATGGGGGATACAAACAAATATTTACAGCCTTCTTGCAAAGGGGCAAAGCTAAAAGAAGGCAAAAAATTTAATGTAAATATTAGTGAACATGAACTTAAAATTTGGGCAGAAAAATTTTGATTTTTCAAAACCAATAAAAACTGCAAGTGAAGCAGGTAAAATTTTTGATTTTAGGGCAAAAATTAAAAATTTCTCTTGCTTTATTTTTCTAGGTGTTATACAATTTGCTTGTCAAAAATTTTTATATATTTTAAGGAGTATATTATATGGCAAAAAAATATCTTTATTTATTCTCAGAAGGCAATGCCAAAATGAGAGATATCTTGGGAGGTAAGGGTGCAAACTTGGCAGAAATGACAAATTTGGGCTTACCTGTTCCACAAGGTTTTACAATCTCAACAGAGGCTTGCACACAATACTATGAAGATGGTAGGCAAATTAATCCAGAAATTCAAGCACAAATTATGGAATACATTGCCAAAATGGAAGAAATTACTGGGAAAAAATTTGGAGACAAAGAAAATCCACTTTTGGTTTCTGTAAGAAGTGGTGCCAGAGCTTCTATGCCTGGTATGATGGACACAATTTTGAACTTGGGTCTTAACGAAGACGTTGTTGAGGTTATTGCAAAGAAATCTGGCAATCCAAGATGGGCATGGGACTGTTACAGAAGATTTATTCAAATGTTCTCTGACGTTGTTATGGAAGTAGGCAAAAAGTATTTTGAAAAACTTATTGACCAAATGAAAGAGAAAAAAGGTGTTGTTTATGATGTTGATTTAACAGCAGAAGATTTGAAAGAACTTGCTAACCAATTTAAAGCAGAATACAAAAATCAACTTGGAAAAGATTTTCCATCTGATCCAAAAGAACAACTTATGGAAGCTATTAAGGCTGTTTTCCGTTCTTGGGATAATCCTAGGGCAAACATTTATCGTATGGATCATGATATTCCTTATTCTTGGGGAACTGCGGTTAACGTTCAAATGATGGCTTTTGGTAACATGGGCGACACATCTGGCACAGGTGTTGCATTTACAAGAAACCCAGCAACTGGTGAAAAAGGTTTGATGGGTGAATTCTTGATGAACGCACAAGGTGAAGACGTTGTGGCTGGTGTTAGAACTCCTATGCCTATTCAAAAAATGGCAGAAGTTATGCCAGAGGTTTATGAGCAATTTAACAAAATTTGCAATATCTTGGAAAATCATTACAGAGATATGCAAGATATGGAATTTACTATTGAAGACAAACACTTATATATGCTTCAAACAAGAAACGGCAAGAGAACAGCAGCAGCTGCTATTAGAATTGCTTGCGATTTGATTGATGAAGGCATGATTACAGAACAAGAAGCTTTGATGCAAATTGATGCAAAAACTCTTGACATGTTATTGCACCCAACATTTGATGCGGCTGCTCTTAAAGAAGCAGACAAAAATAATGTAATTGGCAAAGGTATTGCTGCATCTCCTGGTGCTGCTGCTGGTGCCATTGTGTTTACAGCAGAAGACGCCGTGGTTCGTGGCAAAAACAAAGAAAAAGTTGTTTTGGTTCGTCTTGAAACTAGCCCAGAAGACATTGAGGGTATGAAATACTCACAAGGCATTTTAACAGTTCGTGGTGGTCAAACATCTCACGCTGCTGTTGTTGCTCGTGGTATGGGAACATGCTGTGTTTCTGGTTGCGGAGACATTAAAATGGATGAAGAAAACAAATGCTTCACCTTGGCTGGAAAAACATATCATGAAGGAGATTATATCTCTCTTGATGGTTCAACAGGAAAGATTTATGATGGTTTGATTAAAACTGTTCCTGCAGACCCTAACAGTGGCTACTTTGGCAGAATTATGAAACTTGCAGACAAATACAAAGCTTTGGGCGTTAGAACAAATGCTGATACTCCTGCTGATGCTGAAAGAGCTGCAGAACTTGGTGCACAAGGTATTGGTTTGTGCAGAACAGAGCACATGTTCTTTGACCCAGACAGAATTGGTGCATTTAGAGAAATGATTTGTGCTGACACTGTTGAACAAAGAAAAGAAGCTCTTGACAAAATTGAACCAATGCAACAAAAAGACTTTGAAGGTTTGATGGAAGCATTGAAAGGTCAACCTGTTACAATTAGATTCTTGGATCCACCTTTGCACGAATTTGTTCCTACTGATGAAGAAGACATTAAGGAACTTGCAAAGAAACAAAACAAAACAGTTGCACAAATTAAACAACTTATTTCTGACCTACACGAATTTAACCCAATGATGGGCCACCGTGGTTGCAGACTTACTGTGACATACCCAGAAATTGCTGTTATGCAAACAAATGCTGTAATTAAAGCTGCTATTGCAGTTCAAAAGAGGCACCCAGACTGGAAAGTTGTTCCAGAAATTATGATTCCACTTGTTTGCGAAATTAAAGAACTTAAATTTGTCAAGAAAGTTGTTGTGGAAACAGCTGATGCAGTTATTAAAGAAAGTGGTGTTGATTTGAAATACGAAGTTGGCACAATGATTGAAATTCCAAGAGCTGCACTTACTGCTGATGAAATTGCAAAAGAAGCTGAATTCTTCTGCTTTGGAACAAACGACTTAACACAAATGACATTTGGTTTCTCTCGTGATGATGCAGGCAAATTCTTGCCAGCATACTATGCAAATAAGATTTTTGAATCTGATCCATTTGCAAGGCTTGACACAACAGGTGTTGGCAAACTTATGGATATGGCAGTTAAACTTGGCAAACAAGTAAGACCAGAACTTCATGCAGGTATTTGCGGTGAACATGGTGGCGACCCTTCATCTATTGAATTCTGCCACAATGTTGGGCTTAACTATGTTTCTTGCTCTCCATTTAGAGTTCCAATTGCTCGTCTTGCCTCAGCACAAGCAAACATTAAAAACCCAAGAAAGTAATATAAAATTAAATAAAAAACAACTTGCGAAAAGCAGGTTGTTTTTTTTATTAGAAAAATAATAAAAATATTTGCAAGGCAAGACGAGCAGATAATTAAAGGG
>JAZRVA010000025.1:0-43632 GCA_045598865.1 Clostridia bacterium
ATTAAATATAAAAACAACAAAATACTATTACTATTAAAACTTGAATAAACTAAATGTTTTAAAATGGGTTTAAAAACAATAATTTAAAAGAGAGCCTTATGAAAAAAACAAAAAAACTTTTATTTTTTACTATAACAGAATTATTAATCAGTGTGCTTTTTACAATTTTAACTTTCTTTGTTGATAAACAGGCCGTTGGCCCAAAAAACACAGCCGTTGGCTTTGCCACAATAAACAAGTTTTTTGCAAATAAACTTGGCTTTAACAACAATTTTTATGTTTTAACAAAATATTTGGGATGGTTGCCAATACTTTTAGCTGCCTTGATTCTTTGCTTTACAATTTTAAAAATTTTAAAAGAAAAAAACATTTTAAAAAATTCCACTTGGGTTGCTGCTTCAATAACCATAGCGCTAACTTTTGGTCTTTATGTTTTTTTTAAAATTATTGTTGTTAATTACAGGCCAGTTTTGTCAAATGGCGTGCTAGAAGCATCTTTTCCTTCTTCTCACACACTTTTTGCTGTGTCGTTTATGCTTATTTCTGCATTTTGCACAAAAGAGTTCATATCTAACAAAAACTCAAAATCAATATTGTCTTTCGCCTCTTATTTGTTGTGTATTGTTATTGTTGCAGGAAGGTTCTTCTCTGGCGTGCATTGGTTTACAGATATTATTGGCGGGGTTCTGTGGGGGGCATTTTTATATTTACTTTTCTGCTTAATAAAATCTTTTTTACAACAAAAACAAACAAACACAAAAAACAAATAAACACAAATCTTTTCAAAGGGTTTTGCCATGCAACTTTTAAATGAAATTAATAACTATAAACAAAAAATTTTTGACTATTTTAATAGCAAGGATTTTTTGCACCTAACACAAAAAAATACAAGCAAGCACTTTATGAAAAATTATTTCCCAACTTTAAAAAAATATTTGCTTGGTGGCAAATGCATTAGAGGTTATTTGGTGAAACTCGGCTACGAACTTTGTGGTGGAAAAAGTAACTTTAAGGACGTCTTAGTTGCCTCTTGCGCCTATGAGGTTTTTGAGGGATGCATACTGGCACAAGATGACATTATGGATAACAGCTCAACCAGGCGTGGAATCCCCACCATGTATGTTTTTTTGGGCAAAGACCATTTGGCAAAATCCTTAACCACAACCATAGCAGATGCGGGATTTTTTCTAAGCAATATAATGCTTAGTTCTCTTAGTTTTAATGCAGAAATTATAAATGGGGCGCTACTTATTCAAAACCAAACCTACATAAAAACCACTTGCGGCCAACTTATAGATTTGGAACTTAGCAAAAAGGAAATCTACTCTCAAAAAGAAGTTTTGGAAATGTATGAACTTAAAACAGCATACTACACCATAATTGGCCCCCTGCTTTTGGGTGCCACTTTGGCAAATGCCTCACAAAATCAAATTGAATCTTTAAAACAAATAGGGCTTAATTTGGGCATTATGTTTCAAATAAAAGACGATTATTTAGGCGTTTTTGGCAATGAAAAACTTCTTGGCAAAACAATTTGCACAGACATTATTGAGGGCAAAAAAACACTTCTTACCGCCCACTTTGCAAAAAACTGCACAAAAGAACAAGAAGAACAATTTAAAAAATTCTACGGCAAAAAAGTTGCAGGCCAACAAGACAAAATTATTTCATTGTTTGAACAAACAAAAACAAAACAATACGCCGAAGGACAATGTAAAAACCTTTTTAATAAAACAAATAGGCTAATAGAAAAATTAAAATGTCCGCAAGAGAAAAAACAAAAGCTTTTTGACCTTAACTTGTATCTGTTAGACAGAGAAAAATAAAATTTGTTAAACATAAAAAAGTAAAAAGAAAAGCAAAAAATTATTGCTTTTCTTTTTTGGGATAACAATTATTCTGTTTAAAAATTAGATTTTTAATTTATAATCTATTTTTCTTTAACATAATAACTGCCGGAGTGTTGTGTGGCAGGAAATCTCTGACCCTTTTTTAGGTAACAGCTTCCGCCATTGTGGCCCTTTTCGTCATAAGCTGAATAATTGCCAGACTCTGGGGCAACCTCTCCTGGTTTCCATGAATTGCTCATAAAATACCTCCTTTGTTATTGTGTGAACCACTAAAAATTTTATGCAAAATTTTTTTTATTTTTGTTGCCAAACAAACTTTCTAGGTGTTAAAATAAAAATGTTAAAAGGAATTTTTATGTCTAACAATATTATTGTTGCCGTTGTTGGCCTTTGCGGGTCCGGAAAAAGTGAAGCCACGCAAGTATTCATAAACAACGGTTTTGAGAAGGTTTATTTTGGTGATGTTACCTTTGACGAGATGAAAAGGCAACACCTTGAAATAACCCCCGAAAATGAACGAAAAGTTAGGGAGCAGCTTCGCGCAACTAGCGACATGGCAATATATGCTAAAAAAAGCGAACCAAAAATTAAAGACTACTACTCTCAGGGCAAAAATGTAGTGGTTGAAAGTTTGTATTCGTGGAGCGAATATAAATATTTAAAAGAAATTTATAAAGACAAATTAAAACTTCTTGCCATAGTTACAGATAGAGATTTAAGGGCCGAAAGGTTAAAAAATAGACCTTTCAGACCATTAACCGACGAACAAGTAACCACAAGAGATTACACAGAAATAGAAAATATTGAAAAAGGTGGCCCAATTGCTATTGCCGACCATTTTATTGTCAACAATGACAGCATGGGCACATTAACCCAAAAAGTTCAGCAGTATATAAACTTTTTATTAAATTAATGTTAAAACTAAAAAATCAGAGATAAAGTTTTTATATTTGCTGATTTTTTATTGATAAAAAGGAGTTTTTATGGAAAAAAAGTTGTGTTTTGACTCAAAAAAATACTTAGAGGAGCAAAGCAAAAGAATTAAAGAAAAAATGAAACAGTTTGATAACAAACTGTATATGGAGTTCGGTGGCAAACTTTTTGATGACCTACACGCCAGCAGGGTTTTGCCAGGGTTTGACCCAAACATACAAATAAAACTTCTAGATAAATTTAAAAAAGACTGTGAAATTATTTTTGTAATATCCGCAAACGATATAGAAAAGAATAAAATTAGGGCAGATTTTGGCATTACTTACGACATGGAAGTTTTAAGGCTTATAGATAATTTTAGGGCAAGGGGGCTTCTTGTAAGTGCTGTGGTTATCACATTATTTGACGGTCAACCATCTGCACTAAAATTTAAAACCAAGCTTGAATCCCGTGGAGAAAATGTTTACTTTCATTACTTCACAAAAGGTTATCCAACAGATGTGGAAACAATTGTTAGTGAAGATGGCTATGGTAAAAACCCATATGTAAAAACCACAAAACCTTTGGTTGTAATAACAGCACCTGGCCCAGGCAGTGGCAAACTTGCAACTTGTCTTTCTCAGCTTTACCATGAATACAAAAATGGCGTCAAGGCAGGCTATGCCAAATTTGAAAAATTCCCAGTTTGGAATTTGCCTTTAAAACACCCAATTAACATTGCATACGAAAGCGCAACCGCAGATTTAAAAGATGTTAACTTAATAGACTCCTACCACTTTGATGCCTACGGAAAAATAGCAATAAGTTATAACAGGGATATGGAAATCTTCCCTGTTGTTAGAAATATCTTAAAGAAAATTTGTGGCGAAGATATTTACAAATCTCCAACAGATATGGGCATTAACACAATTGCAAATTGCATTTTTGATGACCAAGTTGCCAGAGAAGCAGCAACCCAAGAGGTTATTAGAAGATACTACAAGGCAAAAGTAGAAATCAAAAAAGGCAATGCACCGGCGCACTGCAAAGAAAGAATTAGACTTTTAATGAACGAACTTGGCGTAAACAAATATGATAGACGATGTGTTAAATTTGCAGAAGAAAAAGAACAAAGAACAGGTTTTCCAAGCATCTGCATAGAACTTCTTGATGGTAGAATTGTTACCGGCAGACAAACCAAACTTTTAAGTGCAAGCGCAAGCGTGGTGTTAAACGCATTAAAAGAACTTTCCGGCATTGAAGACAAGTTTGAACTTATATCAGCCCAGGTTTTAAAGCCAATAGACGACCTTAAAAAGAACATTTTAAATTCAAAAGATGAGGTTTTGTCTTTAAGAGATGTTTTAATAGCACTTTCTATTTCTGCAAGCTTAAATCCAATTGCAAAAGTTGCATATGATAATATAAATTTGTTAAAAGATTGTGAGGCACACTCAACACACATTTTAAGCCCAGCAAACGAGGATTCTTTTAGAAGACTTGGAGTTAACATTACTTGCGGAGATGTTTTTACAACAAAAAATTTATTTGAAGCCTAACCACAAAATCTTTTAATAAACAACAAAATCTTTTAATAATATAACAAACCTAAAATGAAGTGAACCCAGTTGGTGACACAATAATAAAAAGCCCAAGAAAGAAATATTAAGTCAAAATTAACATTTCTTTCTTTTTGTGTCTAAAAAAATATAAAATTAAAATATCTTAAAAAAATTTTATCCATTAAACGATAGAATTTTTTTATGACAAAAATTTGTTGCAAATTTAAAAAAGTGTGGTATAACAAATTTATACTAATTATTGGAGGTAAAAAATGAAAAAGAAAGTTATAAGTTATATTTTAGCAATTTTGTTATTTATTCCTTGCATGTTTATGTTTACAGCGTGTGAACCAAGCGAAGTAGAGGAAATTGACCCAAAACTTTATCACTTAACTATACACTATACAGGCGTTACACTTAATGATGATCAAAAAGCAGATTTCAAAGCAACATTTGGTGATGGCCAAATGGGAACAACTGTTGTAGAAGGAACTCGTGATGAGGAAAAAATCAAAGCATTAAAAGATGCTGGAGCAACAGATGCCGACCTTGCAAAAGCAGGCGTAAGACAAGATGATGGTTCTTATTATTTCTTTGAGAGAGATTCAATATACATTGAGTATCCAGAAGTCGACAATTATAGATTTATATGTTTCTATTATGAAGGAACAGATCAACAAGCACACAATCCTAGAGTAACAGGACAATATGAAAAATCTCTCAATAAGTTCTTTATGCCAAATAGAGATGTTGTGTTGGAGGCTCGTTATGAAGTATTGTCATATAGTTTTTCTATTGACAATATGTCTAGTGGTCAATCAAATCATCAAGATAATCCAGAGACAGGAACAATTAGAACATATTGTCCACTTAATGATGGAGATTTTGTTTTAAAAGATGCAATAACAACCAATCCACATGAAGAATTTTTACGTTGGGAATATGAAGACTCAGCTCATGCTAATGGTGGTGTGGCTGAATGGATTCCACTAGAAAATAATAAACTTCCAAAAACATTTAATGGTAGCGAAGACCCTTTTACTGTTGAAATAATGAGAATAAGAGCAGTTTTTGAAACAGAAAAATTAAATGTTTCATTTAAATTTAAATACTTGGAAGAACAAACCCCAACAGATATTAGTGAAAGTATAGTTTGTAGTGAAATCAAAATACAAGGAAATAAAACAACTGTTGGAGACCAAAATATTTCAAGTGCTCCAGTAGTAGTAACTGGAAGTTCTAACAATATATTGGTTGAATATGGTAGTTCGTTTTATGTTTTTGTAACACCTCAAGATGGTTACTATGTATGTGGATATGTTGTAAACGGAATAGAATTTGACTATTCAACCGATTCAAGATATTTGAATATTTATGAAGATGCTTGGACTCAAAAGAATATTCCTGACACTAATCAAAAATTGGAAATCACAATATTATTTGCAGTAGGTCAAGCACCACAGCAACCATAAAATGTTTTCCAAAACTATATACAAATGAAGTTGTGTATTCAAAAATAATTTGAAAAGATTTATAAACGATATTTATAAATAAATAATTTTTAATAGAAAAAAATAGACCACTATTTCTACGATAAGTGGTCTTTTTTATCATAATATTAATTCACTAGGGCTTTATTTTCTTGTGCCATTTTATGGGTGCATATCAAAACAGGTCGTTGTTTATAAAAATCATCAACCTTAACGAATATCAAAAAAGTTTTTATAATAAAATAATCTATAATGGTTTTTAAACAAACAAAAGTTAAAAAAGCAAATAAAACAATAATTATAATTGTTGCCTGTTTGCTTTTTTTGTTTGTATTTTTTGTGTTTAAAAAATTTAATTTAACAAATAAGTTTTTTGAACCAAACAAACTAAAACAAACCATTTTGTCATCTGGGTTTTGGGCTTATTCGATTTTTGCAATATTGCAATTTTTGCAGGTCACTCTTCTACCCCTGCCATCATCTTTAACAACAATTTTAGGTGTTCTTATTTTTGGTCCAATAACCACCTTCCTTTTAAGCACCTTGGCAATATTACTTGGAAGCATTTTTGCATACTTCTTAGGCAAATTTTTCGGCTCAAAAGTTTTAAAATTTTTCTTGGGCAAAACAAACACTCAAAAACTTCAAAACAATCTTAAAAAAAACTATTGGCTGTTTTTTGTTATGATGCTTTTGCCTTTTTTCCCAGACGACCTTTTGTGCATGGTGGCTGGCATTATTAGCATGGACTTTAAGTTCTTCTTGCTAACAAATTTAATAACAAGAACCATTGGCATTTTGTCTTTGTGTTTTTTAGGCAATTTAAAAATATTAAAAAACCCCGCTTTTCCAACAATATTTTTTTGTTTTTTTATCCTTATTTTTATTGTAAAAAAGGTTAAAAAACATTTAAATTCTCAACAAAAAATAAAGTAAAATGCTATCAAAAAACTATTTTGTTAATATAAATGCAATTTTTATTAAAATGTGATATACTGATAATTAGGAGAAAAAATGTTAACTGCGGATAAAGATTGTGAATTATTAGAGATTCTTGATGAAAGTGGAAAATCAACTGGAAGCTTTGAAAAAAGAGAATTAATTCATAAAAACAAATTGTTCCATAACGAGGTTGCTTTGTGGATAATAGACAAAAAAAATAAAACTATATTGTTACAAAGAAGAAGCCCAAACAAAAAACAAAACCCAAACAAACTGGCATTATGTGCAGGCCATGTAGTTAAGGGAGAAAATGTGTTAACTGCCTTAAAAAAAGAAGCTCAAGAAGAACTTGGAATAAATATAAAAAATTATAATGTAAATTATCTTACAACAATCAAACGCACAGAACCTTCAAACCGTTGCTTTTCCCACCATTATTATATTTTAGAATCAATACCAATTGCTAAATTTAAAATTCAAAAAGAAGAACTCTCTGAGGTGTTATACTTGAATTATGACAAATTAAAACAAATGGTAAAAGATGGTAGCAACGAAGTCGTGTTTAACTGGAATGACGAATATAAAAGATTGTTCAGTTTATTAGATAAAATAATAATTTAACAAAAAAACTCAACCAAGTAGGTTGAGTTTTTTGCTTTTTATTTATTTGTTATTTTTTTCAAATTCATAAGAAGACAAACACATTTCTTCCAAAGTTTTGTTTGTTTTAAAACCAAGTTCCTTCTCTGCCTTGTCTGGGCAAGCAAACACAATTGCCGCATCGCCTGGTCTTCTTTCAACAATTTTGTATTTTACCTTATCGCCACAAACTTTGTTAAAAGTATTCACCACGTCCAAAACACTATATCCATGCCCCGTGCCTAAGTTATAAATTTTATAACCTTTAAAATCGGTAATATGGTTTAAAGATGCAACATGCCCTTTTGCCAAATCCACAACGTGGATATAATCCCTAACACCAGTGCCGTCGTGCGTTGGATAGTCGTTGCCAAAAATGCTTAGTTCTTTTAGTTTTCCAAAAGCAACCCTTGTTATGTATGGCATCAAATTGTTTGGTATTCCGTTTGGGTTTTCACCAATCAAGCCACTTTCGTGTGCTCCAATTGGGTTGAAATACCTAAGAATTACAGCAGAAAAATTAGGGTTTGCCGTGCAGTAATCTTTAATAATCTCTTCAATAAAGTATTTTGTTCTGCCATAAGGGTTAATTGGGTTTAAAATTGCCTCCTCTGTAAATGGTGCTTTGTTTTTGTCGGAATACACACAAGCAGAAGAACTAAACACAAGCTTGTTAACGCCATGCTTTTCCATAACTTTTAACAAATTTATTGTGCCGGCCACATTGTTTTCATAATACAAAAGCGGCTTTTTTGCCGATTCCCCCACAGCTTTCAACCCCGCGAAATGAATAACAGCATCATATTTCTCTTTTTCAAACAATTTGTCCATTGCCTTAATGTTAAGCAAATCTATTTTGTAAAACTTAATATCCTTATTTGTTATTTTTTTTAATCTGTTTTTTATCTTAATGCTGGAATTATACAAATTATCCATTATTTCAACGTCATAACCATTGTTTATAAGTTCAACCGCAGTGTGGCTGCCAATATAGCCTAGGCCACCAGTTAACAATACTTTCATAAAAATCTCCTTTTTTTTCTTGTATGAATATAGATTATCAAAAATGCTAGCAAAAAACAAATATTTTAAAACCAAAATAAACTCTTGACATTTTTTTTAAATAATATAAGTATTTATATATATTATTTTGCTAAAAGGGGTTTTACTTCTAATGATTAAAAAACTTGCAAAAAGTGTGCGAGAATACAAAAAACCATCTATATTAGCTTCTTTGCTTGTGGCGGTGGAAGTTATAATAGATGTTTTAATAACAATGTTGGTTGGAAAAATTATAGACGGATTTAACGTGGGCGAAATTTCCTACTCTTTAAAAATGAGTGGGGTTTTGGTGTTACTTTCTATATTATCCTTTTCTTTTGGCGTGGCTTCTGGCTACTTTGCCGCAAAGGGCACAAACGGCTTTGCAAAAAATTTAAGAAGGGATATGTATTACAAAATTCAAGATTTTTCCTTTTTTAATATAGACAAATTTTCTACCGAGAGCCTAGTTACCCGCTTAACCACAGATGTAATGTTTGTAAAAACCGCCTACCAAATGCTTATTAGAATTGCAATAAGAAGCCCTCTTATGATTATTTTTACAATTATAATGCTGTTTATAAAAAGTCCAAAAATAGCAGTGATATTTTTAATTGCTGCTCCACTTTTATTGTTTGGATTAATGCTTGTGTTTAGGTTTGTGCATCCAAAATTCAAAAAAGTTATTAAAGAATATGATGATATGAACCTAGTTGTAAAAGAAAACGTTAAAGCAGCAAGGGTTGTAAAAGCCTATGTTAGAGAAGACTACGAAATAAAAAAATTTGATAAAATAAGCAATTTAATTTACACCGATTATTCCAGCGCACGCAAATTGCTTGCCCTAAACTCACCTATTATGCAAGTATTTTCTTATGCCTGCCTTGTTTTGGTTGCCCTTGTGGGTGCCAAACTTATTGTTAACACCGGTGGTGCAGAGTTTACAGTGGGAGATTTAACCGCCACTTTCTCTTACGCAACCCAAATACTTATGTCGCTTATAATGCTTTCTATGGTAATAGTAAACGTGGCAATTTCCAGGCCATCGGCACAAAGAATAATAGAAATTTTAGACGAAGAGCCAAACATAAAACAACCAGAAAACCCAATAACAAAAATTGTAAATGGCAGTATAAAATTTGAAGACGTATCTTTTAGTTATTCACAAGACATTTCCAAATTGTGCCTAAAAAACATTAATTTTGAAATTGCTTCTGGCCAAACAATAGGGATTTTGGGCGGAACGGGAAGTTCCAAATCCACATTAATTTCCTTAATACCAAGGTTATATGATGCAACAAGCGGTAATGTTTTTGTGGGCAATAAAAACGTTAAAGATTATGACTTAAAGGTTTTACGTGATAATGTGGCCGTTGTTTTGCAAAAAAATGTTTTGTTCTCTGGCACTATAAAGGACAATTTGAAATGGGGCAACGAAAAGGCAACCGATAAGCAAATAAAAGATGCTTGCCACCTTGCCTGTGCAGACGAGTTTATTAACACTTTTCCAGATAAATATGAAACAAAAATAGAAGAGGGTGGCACAAACATAAGCGGCGGCCAAAAACAAAGGCTTTGCATAGCAAGAGCCCTTTTAAAAAAGCCAAAAATTTTAATACTTGATGATTCCACAAGCGCGGTTGACACAAAAACAGATTTGTTAATAAGAAAGGCTTTCAAAGAAAAAATTCCAAAAACAACTAAAATTATAATTGCGCAAAGAGTTAACAGCGTTATAGACGCTGATAAAATAATTATTATGGAAAACGGCACAATCTCTGCCGTTGGCACACACCATGAGTTACTTAAAAAGTCGGAGGTATATAAAGACTTATACTTACAACAAACACAAAAGGGTGGCGGCAAAAATGAAAAATAATAACGCACCAAAAGTTTCATCAAAAACAGCAAAAAGATTATTAAAATATTTGTTTAAAGACCACGCCTTTAAATTTGCAGCGGTTGTTGGGCTTATTTTAATTGGAGGTTTTATAACAGTTAAAACCGCACAATTTACCGGGAATATTGTGGAAATTGTTAAAAACATGTGTGAGAATAATTCCATAAATTTTATAGAGCTATATTCCCTTATAACCCGCATGGTTATTTTTTACGCAATAGATACTGTTTGTGCTTACACATATAGCTTAATAATGGTGTATATCTCTCAGGGAATATTAAAAAAAATAAGGGACGAAATGTTTCAGAAAATGCAACGTTTACCAATAAAATATTTTGATTCCCACACTCATGGTGACATTATGAGCAGATATACAAACGACACAGACGCCTTAGAGCAAATGCTCTGCCAAAGCATACCTCAAATGATTTCTTCAATAATAACAGTAATCTTCGTTTTTATTTCTATGCTAATTATTAGTGTTTATTTAACACTTATTGTTCTTGTTTTCTTGGCAATTATGTTTTTAATAACAAAACTTGTGGGTGGAAAAAGCAGAAAATACTTTGTAGAGCAACAAAAATTATCTGGCAAAGCAATGGGTTATGTGGAAGAAATGATTGCCGGGCAAAAAGTAATTAAAGTTTTTAACCACGAAGAACAAAATAAAAAAGATTGTGATAAAATTCTAGATGAACTTGCAGAGAATTCCACAAAAGCCGACACTTACGCCAACATATTTATGCCACTTATGGGAAATTTGGGTATTTTGCAATATGTTGTAATTGCCATTGTTGGCGGAGTTTTGTTTGTTAATAACATAACGAATTTAAGTCTGCTCGGTCTTGGCGTTTTAACACTTGGAAATATTGTTTCTTTTATGCAACTTAGCAGGTCTTTTTCAAGGCCAATCACTCAAACCTCTCAACAAGTTAATTCTGTAATTTTGGCTCTTGCCGGAGCGGAAAGAATTTTTGAAATAATGGATGAACCTGTTGAAGTTGATGAAGGCCTTGTTACACTTGTTAATGTCACAAAAACCGAAACCGGTTTGTGCGAGTGCACGCAAAAAACTGGCATTTGGGCATGGAAAAGGCCGCTTCCAGATGGAAATTTTGAACTAGTAGAATTAAAGGGCGATGTTAGGTTTTTTGATGTAGATTTTGGCTATAACGAAAACAAAATTGTTCTGCATGATATTTCCCTTTATGCAAAACCTGGCCAAAAGGTTGCTTTTGTTGGAGCAACCGGTGCGGGCAAAACAACAATAACAAACCTAATAAACAGGTTTTATGATTTGGCTGACGGCAAAATAAGATATGACGGCATAAACATTAATAAAATAAAAAAAGACGATTTAAGACGGTCAATAGGCATTGTTTTGCAGGATACAAACTTATTTACAGGCACAGTTAAAGAAAATATTCGCTATGGCAATTTGCAGGCAACAGATGAACAAGTTTTTGAGGCGGCAAAACTGGCCAATGCTGATGATTTTATTCAGCGTTTGCCAAATGGTTACGACACAGTTTTAGAAAGTGACGGCGCCAATTTAAGCCAAGGACAAAGGCAACTTTTGTCCATTGCGCGTGCGGCCGTTGCAAATGCCCCTGTAATGATTTTAGATGAGGCAACTTCAAGCATAGATACTCACACCGAAAAACTTGTTCAAAAGGGTATGGATGCCCTAATGCATGGCAGAACAGTTTTTGTTATAGCACACAGGCTTTCCACCGTCCAAAACTCAAATGTTATTATGGTTTTGGAAAAAGGCAAAATAATAGAACGCGGCACACACGAAGACCTAATAAAACAAAAGGGCAAATATTACGAGCTTTACACTGGAAAATTAGAGCTAGAATAATATTTAAATTAGATAAATGTTTAAAAATCGAGCGTTTTTTAACTATAATTTTTTATAATCTTCCCTTTTTTATGTTTTTGTGATATAATAAAAATTAGGAGAAATTGTTATGACATATAAAGATTATGTTACAAACCTAAAAAGAGAAATTGAAACCTATGTAAAAATGGGCGGCAATATTTATGACGGCAAAAGAGTTTTGCCTTACTATGAAAAAATAAGATATGCCACAAAACTATATAAAAGCGAAAATGATGTCCAAATTGAAATAGAAGATGTTTATAAGGATTGTGGGATAAAATTTAACAGAGATTATAACAACTTTTTAAATTTTACAAGGGGGCTAGAAAAATTTGCAGACAAAAATGGCTTTGTGGACCAAATCAAAAAATCAAATGCTTCCAAAGAAGAGGTTGAACTTAAATCTTTCTTGGATTTTCACGCAAGAGAAACCGGTATTTCACCGGGTGAATATCTAATTTTAATGACAAATTTTAGATATAAAACCCTTGTTATTGCGGGCGACTATGTTAAACATTTGCAAGAAAAAATTCAAAAAGAAATTCCAGATGGCGTTGTAAGAAATTTAAAACGCACTCACAGCGAAATTTATTATGGAATAAAACACTTTCAAAAATATAGTCCACAACCAATTAGTTACAATGAAGCCCTTGACTTTTTTGGGCTTATAGATGGTAATATTAGAACGCAGGCCGAAAAAGGCGGAGCAAACGAGGTTGATGAAGACAAACTTTTAGCAAGCCTTAGTGCAGAATTCCCAGACAAAAAAATAGATGCTTTTAGCACCTCTACAAATTACCGTTTTGTTGTAAGAGCCGCAAGGTCAAACGACCAAACAATCAACCAATGGCTTGATAACCATGGCTTTGATTACACCTCTGCCTCTAATGTTTTAAGGCTTTCAAAATTCCAAGTTGATGCCACAGAACATGAGCAAAAACTTATGTCTATGAGAGAAGAACTTTTAAAAGAATACAACACAAAAAATGCCGACGACGTAGATATGTTTGTAATAAACTCAAACATAGCAAAAAGAATTGGCAATGCCTTATATAAAGACGATCAAACAGAGCAATCACAAGTTTTACCTGCCTCGCCAATGGAAACATTTGAACAATAATTTAATTTTTAGCAATAATCATAATTTAATTTTAATAAAATTTATAACAAAAAAAGAGCAAAAAATGCTCTTTTTTTTGTCCAAATATTAATTTTTTCACATGATTTTATTTCTTAATTTATATTTAAAATTTTTATTTATGTTTAATCCCTTTATTTATATCTTAAATATTGATTTAATTTGAAATTTTGATTTATAAAATATCATCACTTTGTTTTATAACTTCTTTATTCGTTTTGTAAGTTTAGTGCATACTGCCATAAAGACTATTGTTCTGGTTCCACCCTTTTTATAGAAAGTCCAATTCTTTGTTTTTGCAAATCTATGTTTATAACTTTTACATTAACCACTTGTCCAACAGTCAATTCTTCGCTTGGGTGCTTTATGTATCTATCACAAATTTCCGAGATGTGAACAAGGCCGTCTTGGTGAACACCAATATCCACAAAAGCCCCAAAATCTATAACATTTCTAACAGTGCCCTTCAAAACCATGCCTTCTTTCAAATCTTCTATGCCCATAACGTCTTGCCTTAACTCCGGTTTTGGAAGCTCGTCTCTAATATCTCGTCCAGGCTTTAAAAGTTCTTTAACAATGTCATCAAGTGTAGGCACACCAACGCCACATTCTTTTGCCACATTTTCTTCACCCTTTGTGGCAATAAGCCTTGGCAAATTTTGTATGTTTTCATTTGCCACATCTTTCTCTGTCATGCCAAACATTTTTAGTAGTTTTAGTGTTGCTTCATAACTTTCTGGGTGAACACCAGTGTTATCCAAAATATTTTTCTCCCCCGGAATCCTCAAAAACCCTGCGCATTGCACAAAAGCCTTTTCACCCAACTTATTAACTTTTAAAAGTTCTTTCCTAGTTGTAAACTTGCCATTTTCTTTTCTGTATTCCACAATATTTTTGGCAATAGAACTATTAAGCCCAGAAATGTGTTCAAGCAACTTGTAAGAAGCAGTGTTCAAGTCAACTCCAACGGAGTTAACACAATCTTCCACAACACCGTCTAACACTGTGGACAATCTTTTTTGCGGCATATCGTGCTGATATTGCCCCACACCAATAGATTTAACATCAATTTTAATTAGTTCAGCAAGCGGGTCCTGCAACCTGCGCGCAATGCTAACAGCACTTCTTGTTGTAACATCATAGTCAGGGAATTCCTCCGCCCCAACCTTAGATGCACTATAAACAGAGGCACCCGCTTCATTAACCACCATGTATTCCACTTTTTGTGGAAGTTTTTTGATAAGATTGCTAACAAAAATTTCACTTTCTTTGCTGGCGGTTCCGTTCCCAATAGAAATTGCATCAACATGATGTTTTGCAATAAGCCCAGCCAAAACCTCTTCCGATTTTGCAATTTGATTGTGTGGCGGCGTTGGAAATATAACGGTTTTATCAACCACATTTCCGTTTTGGTCAATAACGGCCACCTTGCAACCTGTCCTGTAAGCCGGGTCAAGCCCCAAAATCACCTTATTTTTAAGAGGTGGTTGCATAAGCAGTGGTTTTAGGTTTACTTCAAACATTTTAATTGCCTGCTCATTTGCAACGTCTGTTAAATTTGCTCTAAGTTCTCTTTCAAGAGATGGAAATATAAGCCTGTCAAAGCTATCAACAATAACATTTTTCAAAAATTCTTGATAATTTCCATTTGTAACAAAAATTTCTTGCTCTATTATTTCACAGCACCTTTCTTTGTTTGCTTCAATTTCCACCTTTAAGCAGTCATCTTTTTCTCCTCTGTTTATAGCCAAAATTCTATGGCTAGGAATTTTGTTAACAGGTTCTTTGTAGTTTTCATAAGTTTGATATGTCAAATATTTTTCACCCGGTTTAAGCGTGGTTACCATTTGCGCAGAAGAAAACAAAAATTCTCTTAAAAGCTTTCTAATTTCTGCATTATCAGAAATATTTTCTGCAATTATGTCCCCTGCACCCAAAATTGCATCTTCTGCTGTTAAAACACCCTTTTCTTCGTTTATAAAATCACTTGCAATTTCTTCCAAAGTTCTTTTGTCTTTTTGCAACATAACAATTTCTGCAAACGGTTTTAACCCTTTGCTTTCTGCAATTGTTGCTCTTGTTTGCCTTTTTGGCCTAAATGGCCTATAAATATCTTCCAGTTCTGTCATGGTTAGGGCATTGTCCAAATTTTGTTTAATTTCAGGCGTCATTTTTTCTTGCTCTGTAATAAGCCTTTCAATTTCTTGCCTTCTTGTGTCAAAATTTCTAAGATATTCCAGCCTATCGGCAAAATCTCTAATTTTTTGGTCGTCTTGGCTGCCATGCATTTCCTTTCTATACCTTGCAATAAACGGCACTGTGCACCCTTCATCCAAAAGACTAATAATGTTTTGCACATACTGCAAATTAATATTAAACTCCAAACTAAGAACTTTTGCTATATCCATAACTTTCCTCTTTTAAAATGTTTTTAAATAAATTTAATTTTGTGTGCTTCAAGTTGATACCTGCACTCTTCCGGCTCTCCAATAGAAAACGCCTTTCTTGGCAAGGTGCCGTTTATGGCAACAAAATCAAAAACTTCATTTTTGTTAAGCGTTGGCATAAAAATTCCAACCGCTTTTTTGTTTTTATCACAAATATCTTTAACTTTTTCTTCGTCATAAACAAAATCAAGCGACATTTCAAGTTTGTTTTCCAGTCTGCTATCAATGTAATCCTGAACTTTCTTTATAGCCTCTGCTGAATTGTTTGGCAAATCAAAAAGAATCTCTTTGTTCTTATAAATAATTTTGTATGTGGCATATTCGCTGCCATCAACTTTTTTGTGATTAACCTTGAATAATTTTTTTAGTCCTCTAACAAAACACCTACCCGCATTGTAAACCACACGATGAACCGGTTTAAACTCAATTGCACTGCTGTTTATGTTTATTGCCTCCACCGCCATATATCTTGCTGGGTGAATTTGCCTTTCTTCTTCCGACAAATTAACTTTAATGTTGTTCCAATGTTCCAAAGCCGTTGCAAAACTGTTTATTCCTTTTGCCACCAAAAATAAAGGTTTTTTAGCCTCGCCTTGGTTATTAGCCTGTGCCAATGTTTCAAAACTTTTTATAACCTCATCAGCATCTTTTACTTTGTAGCCATACAAGTGTCCGCCACCCATGTTTAAGTTGAAACTATAAAGTTTTTCCAAAGTGTCCTTTTCTTTAAACAAGTTTTCTGCAATATTTTGCACTCTGTCATCATAAAGCACAATAGAATAAGGAAACTCAAAAATGGCATCTTTTCTCATTTCCACTTTTGGAGGAATCCTGTCCACATTGTTTTTTTCAAGTGGCATAATTTGCTTGTTTAAACTCACGTCCGTGCCAAATTCCTCGATGTCCACATTTAAAACAATCCCCAGTCTATTTTTATGAAATTTGGTAGAACGGTTAACCAGCACCATGCACATGCCTAAGTCATAAAAAAGATTGTTCTTGTAATACTCCTGCATGTTTTTTGACATTTGTTTTATCTTCTCATGATATTCCAAATCAAAATAGGCATCTGGCAAAATCATGTCAAACACAGTTGGGCTGCCAACAACATAGTTTTTAACATTTTCCCAATATTCTTTTTTGTTAGAAAACTGGTCACTTGCATTAACTGCCCATTTGGACAAATCAAAATTCTTCTGCGGCAAATATAGGTGTTCTTTTTTTATAATTGTCATTTTTTGCTTCCCTTCTTTAAAAAAATTATTTTACCAAAAGTTCCACTTCTTTTATCCTTCGTCTTTCAACTTTTTTAAGTTTAAAAACAAGTGTAATTTCCTTTTTAACAAATTTGCTATCTTCATCAATAATCTCGTCAATCGTCTTGTAAGTAACAATGTTTCCCTCTTGTGGAATTTTTTTGTCAATCTCACACAAAAATGTCGCCACCGAAGAATACTTGTTTTTTGGCATTTTCTCAATTTGCAAAAAATCAAAAAGTTCTTCTATGCTAAGCTCTGCATTAACTTTGTATTTTCCGTCGTCAATTTTGGTTATTGTGGAAGTTGCCCCATCGTCGTGCTCATCATAAACTTCACCAAAAACCTCCTCAAAACAATCTTCCATGGTCACAATTCCACTTGTTCCACCATACTCATCACTAACAATTGCCATGTGGTTTTTCTCTTTCTGCATAAGTTTCATAACATTGTTTATTTTGGTCGTTTTAGAAACAAATATTGCAGGAGTTAACATGTCTTCTATACTAATTTTTCTTTTGCCAATTATAGACGAAAAAAAGTCTTTTTGATTTAATATCCCGATAATGTTATCCTTAGACTTCTTGTAAACTGGAATTCTAGAATACTGATATTTTAAAAACACTTTTTTAATTTCGTCTATGTTGCTGTTCACGCTAACACACACCACGTCAACTCTTGGAGTCATAATGTCTTTTACGGCAACGTCGTTAAATTTAAGCGCTCCAAAAATCATCTCAGCGTTTTGCTCGTCAATTACACCCTCGTCTTCCATTGTTTCCACAATATTTTCCAGTTCGTCCTCTGTAACTGTTGGTTTTTTCTCTTTTTTGTGATGCTTATTAAATGCCTTTTGCAGCAAATTAAATGGCAAACAAAACACATATGTTGCTTTTATAACGACAAACAAAATTGGCGCCAAAAACAACGCAGATTTTTCAGGGCTGTTTTTTGCAGCCGCCTTTGGCAAAATTTCACCAAAAATCAAAATAACCACAGTCATAACCACAGTGTTCACAATGTTGTAAACAACCGGGTTAACAATAAACAACAAAAACAAGTAAGCACATAACGTGGTGCTTAAAATATTCACAAAATTGTTGCCCACCAAAATTGCACTTAATGCCCCGTCAAAGTGTTCTTGAATATAAAGCGCCTTCCTGGCCCCCTTTTTATTTTGTTCTGCAAGTGTTTTAATTCTCAATCGGTTTGCCGAAGAAAAAGCAATTTCGCAAGCAGAAAAAAATGCAGACAAAACAAGCAGCAACACAACTGCAATAATCAAAACAACGCTTGTAAAATTAAAATTTGTAGCACCCAACATAAAACTATTAAACTGCATATCTTTCCTTCAAAAACTTTCTATTTATTAACACTAAGCCCAGTTGACCCAAAGCCACCTTCGCCCCTTGCTGATTCCGAAATTTCCTCAACTTCTTGCATTTTCAAGTGTTCCACTTTGTTTATAACCATTTGGGCAATCTTTTGATGTTTTTCAATTTTGTAACTTGTTTTGGCAACGTTCATTAAAATAACGCCAACCTCGCCCCTATAATTTTCGTCAACTGTTCCTGGACTGTTTAAAACAATCAACCCACTTTTAAGTGTTAATCCGCTTTTGCTTCTCACCTGTGCCTCATAACCAGTTGGCAATTCCATACAAAACCCGGTTTTAACTAGCGCCCAAGTGTAAGGCTCAATAATTTTTTCCTCGTTGCTATAAATGTCCATGCCTGCGTCTTCTGGGTGTGCAAAGTTTGGCAACACCGCATCTTTATCTAATTTTTTAAATTTTATAACTGCTTCCATATCCTATTCCTACTGCAATAATTATAATATTTTTTCCCTTTAAAACAAAATGATTTGTGTTTAAACGCCAAAAATTTTTTAACTTTTCTATTTTTATTGCCTATTTATAATTTTTTTTATATACTTAACAAAAAAGAGGAGTAAAAAATGGATATTTATCAAATATTTTGTTTAATTTTAATAGGCATATGCCTAATTCAATTTGTAGTTTTTTGCTTTATTAACAGTAAATACAGCAAATTGTTAAAATCTTTAAGTCAAAACGAAGTGGACAAAACCCTAAACAAACACGGGGTTCGATACACTCAAACCCAAAACATTGTTGGCGAAGACGGCCAAATGAATGTTTCTTTTTCTAGCGAAGATATTTTGCTTATGCAAAACCAAACAGAAACAGTGGGCAAAAAAAGCAAAATTAAACCAGGCAAATATACCCTTCTTTCAACAGAAGATAAGGTTGATGCCTTTAACATGAAACTTGGCACTTATGTGAAGGAATACAAACATGGCCAAAGGGTTGTTTTGGCAGAGGGTGACGAAATCACCGCCGTTAGTTGCAATGTTATTTTAAGATAAGGAGAAATAAAAAATGGGACTATTTAACTTTATAAAATCACAAACTTTAAAAAATATAGATTGGCTAGACGATTCAAGTAATACAATGGTTTACAAATTTCCTATGGAAGGCAGACAAATCATGATTGGTTCAAAATTAACTGTAAGGGAGTCGCAAGTGGCAATCTTTATGGTTAAGGGTAAAATTGCCGATGTTTTCAAGCCAGGAATTCACACTTTAATTGTAAGCAACCTACCAATTCTTTCTTCGCTACTTGCTTGGCCAAGAGGGTTTAAATCTCCTTTCACCGCAGATGTTTTCTTCATAAACACAAAGCAATTCACAAACCAAAAATGGGGCACATCAAATCCTATAACAATGAGAGATAAAGAGTTTGGTTCGATAAGATTAAGGGGCTATGGTAACTATGCCTTCAAGGTTAAAGAGCCAGTTACTTTCTTAAAAGAATTGTTTGGCACAAATTCAAATTTCACAACAGAAAGTGTTTCAGATTACTTAAAAAGTTTCTTGGTTGCAGGAATATCCGACACAATTGCAGAATCCAAAATCAGCGCACTTGACCTTGCTTGCAACCTGTTAGAATTTAACAAAGTTGTAAAAAATCAAATTTCCCACCACTTTGAAGAACTTGGCCTAGAACTTACAAACCTAGTTATCGAAAATATTTCCTTCCCAGAGCAAGTAGAAAAGGCCATCGACATGCAATCTTCTATGGGCGTATTAAAAAACAATATGGATACTTACCTAAAATACAAATCCGCCGAAGCAATTGGTGAAGCCGCCAAAAATCCTGGCACTGCTGGCATGGGCGTTCAGTTTGGAGCTGGCATGGCAATGGGCGAAATTGTAAAAGAATCCTTAAAATCTGGCACAAAATCAGGTGAAGAATCAAACAAAGAAGAAAAATCTAAATTTTGCCCAGATTGTGGTGCAAAAAACCCATTAAACGCAAAGTTCTGTGTTGAGTGTGGTAAAAAATTGGCAGTTAACAAATCTGTTTGCCCAAATTGTGGCGAAAAGATTACAGAAAAAGCAAAATTTTGCTCCAAGTGCGGAACAAAACTTAACTAACAAAATACAAAAAAATAAAAAAAGATAGGTCACCTATCTTTTTTGCTAAAAGGAAAACTCTTTTTATGTCAAACAACATATGCGACTCTTGTGGCGCAGAACTTGCTTATAACTTCCGCGTTGGCGAACTAAAATGTTGCAAATGCGGCAAAATAATAACTTTCCCAACTCAAAAAGTTGAAACCGAAAAGAAAGATTTTACATCAAACAGTTCAATTAAGCAAAACCAAAGCGAAAAATTAACATACAAGTGTGAAAATTGTGGACGCACTAGCGTTGTAAAACGCAACACAGATTCATTAAAATGTGAACATTGCGGCTCTGGAAACTTAATTAGGGTTTCAAAATTAGATTATGTCCCAGACGGAATAATTCCTTTTACTCTCAACCAAAAAGAAGCAAAAACTTGTTTTTTAAACTGGATTAAAAAGAAAAAATTTTTACCAAAAAATTTAAAAACAAAAATTTCAAAAAGTTTGTTTGAGGCAAAATACATGCCTATTTTTAGTTACGACTTTGACATTTCAACCCATTATTATGGCACCGGCATAAATTATAGTTACGACGCAAACAACAACCAAATAACACATGTAAACACCTTTGATAAAACTGTTTGCGATGGCTATACGGATTATGTGGAAAGCGCAAACCCTGCCATTAATTCCAGCCTTTTAAAAACTTTTTCAAATTACAATTTTGACGATTTGTGCGTTTTTAGAACGGAATTCTTGTATAGCCTGCAAGCTTTGGAAACAACTTCGGATCTCCAACAAAACTGCGAGTTTGTTAAAGGAAAAATCAAATATTCAATAGAATCCAAAATACGCAACTCTCTTAATTATGACAACATAAAAAGTTTTAATTGCCAAACAACATTCACAAAAACGACATATAATTACTTGTATGTTCCCGTTTGGTTTCATAGTTTTGTTTATAAAAACAAAACTTATTCCTTTTTTATAAACGGCGCAACTGGCAAGGTTGGGGGCAGTGTTCCAAGGGCAATCTCAAAAATTTTACTAACAATTTTTGGTTTTATTTTGGGAGCCGCCGCCATAGGTCTTTTAATATTCCTGCTTTGCCGCTAAAATTTTGCCTATTTGATAGGCTTTATTTTTGTATTTTTTCACCCTATTTTCTCTCTATTTCTTCTCACTTAATTTTTTATCTCACTCTATTTTTTAATAAAAATTATTTTGATTTTTAAAAATTTTTTGCAAGTGTTTCATAGCTTTATTACGTAATAAAAATAAAGTTCTTTTTTGCCGTTTTTTAAAATATAAATATAAAAAATCCACATAGGAGGTTTTATGGAAATTTTAAAAAACGAAAATGCTTTGGCAGAAAAATCTTTCGATTCTTCAACCTTAACCCTAAAAAACCGCAACGAATTAGATATAACTGGCGTAGAAAAAGTGTATGAGGCCACCCAACAAAAATTTCAGTTAAAATCAGCAGGCGAAAACATTGTGGTTTTAGGTAACAACCTAAGTGTAACTCAACTTAACGTAGAGGAAGGTTTTATAAAAATAACCGGCGAAGTAAGCGACATCAGGTTTGCACAAGTTCAAAACAACAAAAACTTTTTAAAGCGAATTTTCAAATAAAATGTTTTTGTTTTCCTCCTTTACCCACCCACAAATTTTATTACTTTTCTTGTATTTGGGGCTTTTGTTTGGCACCGTATTCTACTCTTTTTGTTGTTTAACAAGCTTGTTTAATTTTAAAAAAGTGGTTGTTAACAAGACATTCAAATCAATTTCAATTATTTTAAAATGTTTTTTGTTGTTCCTTTTGTTCTTTTTAACTTTTATAACAAACCTTAACTTAAATTGGGGCTATTCAAGTTTTTGGTTTTTGTTGGTTTTTATTGTTGGCTTTTGCCTGTCTTATGTGTTTGTTAAAACGCTTGCCAATTTTGTTTTCACTTTCTATAATAAACACATAAAAGGTAAATTTAAACATGGAAGAAAAAGAGCCATCAAAAACTAAAAAAATTTTGCTTATTTGCATGTTCGCAATAATAATAGCCATTTTTTTGTGTGCCATAATCTATCAGTTTGTTTTAATAAAAAATTTGGAATACAAGATAGACCAGCTAAATTCTGCCTCAAATTTCATAGTAAAAATCACTAATATTTTGTAGAAAAACTTGCAAAAAGTTGACTATTTTCAGTAATATTTTTATAATATACACATATATTTTTAAAAAAGGGGAAAATCAATATGGCAAAAAAACACGATTATTTTGGTTTGGGCAGAGTTGTAAGTTTAATTCTTGCAATCATACCTGTAACAAGCTGGATTTTGGGGGCATTAACCAGATTTCAAGAGAAAAAATATGTTGCAGGAATTATAAGGCTTGTTTTTGGTTGGAACGTTATTTGGATTTTAGATATTGTTTTTATGGCTCTATACAAAAATATTGCCAGACTTCTTAATGTCTAATAAAAAACAAAAAAGAGGTTGCTTTGTGCAAACTCTTTTTTTATTCTTTTAAATCTTTTCTAGTTAAATTTTAAAAGTTTTTAATTATTTTAATTGTCTTTTAATTTTATAACAAAAATTTTTAATCGCTTCAATTTATCTACTAACGTAATAATAAAATATTTTTTGATTTAAAACTATTTGTAAATGTTGTAAAAACAATAATTTGTTTAATAAAGTTTATTATTCTGCAAATAGTCAACCAGCATTTTTCTTGTGTTTTCCTCGTTTAGCGGAATTGCCACTGTGCAAGAGGCAAACATGCCACCAATCAAAAAGAACGCTGGCATCATCATAACAGGCGAGATCGCCGCAAACAAATATGCCACAAACTGAGCAGTTCTTGATGCCTGCGCACGGCACCTAAGAGCCAAATTGCTAACCCCCATTATTTTGCACCTTGTCATCATTCTGGAATAGCAAAATATGCTAATAAACGAATATAAAAACCCAATTATTGCGAAAAACACAATTTCTACAACAATAAAGTTTGCCAAAAATGGAACCAAACAAACCACAATGCCAGAAATCAAACAACTCAACATAACAGAAGCGGTTAAATCAATCTTGTCATCCAGTTTCCCGGCAACATAGCACCCAAACCCAAACATTGCATAAAATGCCGCTTGAATGTAAGAAACAAATTGGTAACTTTCCGCACTAACTTTAAACATATATAAACTTAAAACCGGCATTAGTGCATCATAAAAACAAAACAAAAAGTAAATAACAAAATATTTGTGCAAAAGTTTTTTGCTAATAACATCTTGTTGATGTTTTTTTATTCTAATCTTTTTAAAGCTTTCAACCGCATTAGAAACCGCCTCTTTGTTAAACCCACTGCTCTTTCTTTGCAAAACGTAATAAATCAAAAGCGGAATAACCGAAATAATATAACTGCCACAGGCAATCAAAATAACATAAATTTTTGGCAAATCGTCCAGCAAAAGACCGCCAATAATTATCGCCAAAATTACTCCCACATATTCAAACACCCTAGAAAGCCCGTTGCTAGAAGAACCCTTGTTTAATGCGCTATAACTAAACACCACTTCCGTTGGAATGTCTTTAAACGCAACATCAAACCCGTGAAAAATTGCAGATAAAACAACCCCTAACACAACATAATCTGTATCAAGCAATAAAACAGATAAAGAGTATAACAAAAATGGCACAAGCCTTAAAACCAAAAAAATTTGTGGTTTTTTGTGAAACAAATTGTAAAAAATTTTTGTAATAACAATCCTCAGCACCATAGAGGCCGCCATAAACAAAAATGCCAGCGAAAAACTACCTGTGCTTTGGTATATAATAAGCGCAATAAAAGCCCCCACTAAGTTGGCAGAAAATTGAGCAAGCACCTTATGAAAATTTAAAAGTTTTAGTTGCATAAAAACTCCTTAATTTACTACGCAAAAATTTTACTAAAAAAAATATTGAAAATCAAACAAATAGATATATAATTAAAATATGAAAAAGAAAAATTTGTTGCTTCACAGTTGCTGTGGCCCATGTAGTACCAGTGTTATAGATAGGTTAGAAAAAGATTATAACCTAACCATTTTTTATTATAACCCAAACATCTACCCACAAGAAGAATATTCAAAACGCCTTACCGAGCAAAAAAAATATATTTTGGAAAGTAAAAAAAATATTAAAGTAATAGATGGAACATATGAGGACCACGAACATTTCGAAAGTGTTTTTGCAGGCCTAGAAAACTGTAAAGAGGGTGGCGCAAGGTGCGAAAAGTGCATATTTGAACGCCTTAAAAAAACTGCCGAAATGGCAGCAAAAAATAATTTTGACATTTTTGCAACAACACTAAGCGTTAGCCCACACAAAAACGCGACCCTAATTAACAATATTGGGCAAGAACTTTCAAAACAATTTAACGTAGAATATCTGCCATCAGATTTTAAAAAGCAAGATGGCTACCTAAAAAGCATTCGACTTTCAAAACAATATAATCTATACAGGCAAAATTATTGCGGGTGCAAATATTCAATGCACTAATTTTTTATACTCTTTTTTCCTTATTTTCAAATAGTTTTTCAAGCACCCATTTTAATAAAATATACAAAGCAAATATTGCCACAAGCGCAACTGCAATAAAGGTATATTCCGCATTGCCCAGCGTAACATAATTAAAAAACCCTTTTGGAATAATTAAAAACGCCAGCAAACACAAAACAAGTGCCCCAAAGGCAATGCACCCCCTAAACAAATCAAGTGGCAAACAAAGAACTAATAAAATAAAGAACGCCCCAAATGTTACAGTGTAAGAAATAAGCGTTGCAACGGCCTGCATGTTGTTGGTTTTTGCCAGAAACACATAACACGCTATGCTAGATAAAAACAAAACAAGTGCACCCGGCAAAGCCTTAGATGTTAAACTGTCAATAAAAGAGCCCTTAACCCGATCATTGTTTGCTTGAAGTGCCAAGAAAAATGCTGGTATTCCCAAAAACAAACTTTCCCACAACAAAATCTGGTTCGGTTGCAGTGGAAATTGCACGTTTGGTGAAATCAAAACAAAAATTGTTAAAAACATCATAAAAAATGTTTTTGTTAAAAATAGCGAAGAAGATTTTGAAATGTTGTTAATAACTCTTCTGCCCTCCGCCACAATCTTTGGCATGGCAGAAAATTTGTCATTAAGCATCACCAAGTTAGAGGCGCTTCTTGTTGCCTCACTTCCGCTTGCCATGGCAATAGAGCAATCAGCCTCCTTCAAAGCCAAAATGTCATTAACTCCGTCCCCAGTCATGGCCACCCTAAGCCCACTCTCTCTAAGGGATTTTACAAGCAAACATTTTTGTTCAGGCGAAACCCTACCAAAAACATTATATTTTGTGGCGGCAGCCCTGACTTCTTCATCTGTTTTACCATACAAATTTATGCATTTCTCGGCGTTTTTAACCCCAACCTTCTTGCTTATGTTGCATACAGTGTCCACATTGTCGCCCGAAATTATTTTAATCTGCACGTCGTTTTCGTTAAACCATTTTATTGTTTCTTGTGCGTCATCTCTTATGTTATCTTGCAAAACAACAAGAGCAACAGGGGTGGAATTATTGCTTATTTTATCGCCCTTTATTACTTCCTTATTTTTACAAAGCATCACAACCCTAAACCCTTTGCTTGTAAAGTCGCCCACCAACTTTTGTTGTTCGCTATTTAAGTTTTTGCAAACAAATTCTGGCGCGCCTAGCATGTAAGTTAAGCTATTTTCAAACACAACTGCCGAAAATTTTCTTTCACTACTAAATTCAATTATTTTTCCCGGTTTAAACTTTTTGTCCTCTCCAAAATAATCTTTTAAAGCCTTCTGTGTTTGGTTGTTGGCCCTCGTGGCAAAAATATATTTTGCCATAATATCCTTAACATTTTCCACAGTCTCATCAAAACAAATAATATTAACGGTTTTCATTGTTCCATCCGTTATTGTTCCAGTTTTGTCAAGGCACAATACATTTGCACGCGCCAACATCTCAACAGAGTATAAATCCTGCACCAAAGTTTTGTGCTTTGCCAGTTTAATCACACCAACCACCAGCGAAACACTGGTTAACAAAAACATTCCCACAGGCATCATGCCAATAATAGAACCCGAAGTTTTAATAATGGCATCTCTTGTCTGCCACCCGTTTGCCGACAAATCAACATACGTCAAAACTCCCAGCGGCACCAGCAAAAACCCAATAACCTTTATAACAAAGTTAAGCGTCTTCAAAATGTCGCTCTTATTCTTTTTAAAAACCCTTGCCTTTTTAATAAGTGTGGAAGAATAACTCTCCATACCCACCTTTGTTGCCACCGCTTTGCACCAACCGCTCACCACAAAACTCCCACCATATAAAAAGGATTTTTCTTGTTTTTTAACAGGTTTGCTTTCCCCGGTTAACAAACTCTCGTTTGCCTCCAAATTTCCTTCCAACACCTCGCAGTCGCAGCAAATTTGGTCGCCTGCATAAAAAAACAATACGTCGCCTTCTACAACCTGCTCAATGTCGATTTTCTGTTTTTTGTTGTCACGTAGAACTTCAACCTTTTTGGCCACAAAAACAGAAATTTTGTCCACGATATTCTTGGCCTTAACCTCTTGCACAATACCAATTAAAAGGTTGCACAAAAAAATAACCAAAAACAAAATGTTTTCCCAGCTGTTTACCGCAATCAAAACCCCAGCAATTAAAAAACAAATCAAATTAAACCATGTAAAAACGTTGCCAACAAAAATTTGCAAATAGGTTTTAGAGGTCTTTGTGCAAAGTTTGTTTGTTTTGCCAGCCTTTTCTTTCTGCTCAACTTCAAACTTTGTCAGTCCACCAGCATATGTAACACTAACGGCTTTCTTTTCATTTTTCTTAACATTAATTCTAGTATTTTTTTTAATCTTGTCGTCCATAATTTTTATTTCTTTTTTCATATTGTTATTTTACCAAATCCGCAAATTATTTGCCACTTTTATTGCATTGTTTGCAAAAAAAACTTTAATTATTTATTCAAAAAATATATAATAGTAGTATGAAACAAAAAGATGTAAATATAAAACAGGGCATAACAAATATTGTATCAAGCCAAGAAGACACAAACCAATGCGCCACGCCACCAGCCACTCAAATAGAAAGAAGCCTAACCAAAAAGTTTAAAAAAGATATTTTTTCCCCATTTGTCCACGCCTTGCAGGATTTTTACATGATAGAAGATGGTGATAAAATAGCTGTTTGCATTTCCGGCGGCAAAGATTCTATGCTACTTGCCAAGTGCATGCAAGAAATTCAAAAACATCACAAAAAGGATTTTAGTCTTGTTTTTCTGTGCATGAACCCCGGATATAATAAAAAGAATTTAGAAAAAATAATAACCAATGCGCAAATATTAAACATTCCGCTAACAATTTTTGAAACAAAAATTTTTGATAGTGTAAAACAAATAAAGGATTCTCCTTGTTATTTGTGTGCAAGAATGAGACGTGGCTACTTGTATGCCAAAGCCAAAGAGCTTGGTTGCAACAAAATAGCCCTTGGGCACCACTTTAACGACATTATAGAAACGGTGTTAATCAGCATGCTTTACGGCGCAGAAATAAAAACCATGGTGCCAAAAGTTGTTTCCAAAAACTTTGAAGGCATGGAACTAATTCGCCCCCTGTATTATGTTAAAGAAGAGCAAATTATAAAGTGGGCAAATTACAATAGGCTAGATTTCATAAGGTGTGCTTGCCGTTTTACTGAGGAATCTGAAAATCACGAAGACCTTTCAAAACGCAAAGAAATAAAAAACTTAATTGCCAAATTAAAACAAAAGAATAATAATGTGGACATAAACATTTTGCGCAGCACTTTTGATGTTAATGTGGACACTCTTTTAGGTTTCACCCATAACGGTAAAACGCACACTTTTTTAGAAGAATATAACAAACGAAAAAACAAGGAAGAATAACCTTCCTTGTTTTTTTTATAATATTGTTTAACAATTAAACATAATTTCCAATTACAAAAATCCACAGCCTGTTGGATAGTAATTTTTACTTTGTTTATAAAACTTATTAGTTTAGTTGTTTAACCACATTGCTGCAAAGATCTTCAATAAATGCCTTGGCGTCTTCACTTTCCAAATCATAATCTTTGTCAACTTCTTCGGTCAAAGAGCCAATAATTCCATTGTAAGCAAAGTTAATTGCAGAGTCGTCTATCTTAAACAATGTTCCCTCTTCCTCGCCTCTATCACAAATAGAAGTAAACAAAGCCATAATAACATCTTTGCATTTAAAAAGCATGTCCTCTATTGTGTCTGCATCTTCGTCGCTCAAAAAGGCAGCATAGTTGTCTAAGAAAGTCCAAGGCATAACCATCCAATAGTTCGCCTTCATGGTAATAATAACCGCCTTAATAAAAACCTTCAAACTTGCCCTAAAAGTAGAAACCTTAAACCCGACCGAGAAGAATTTAATCATGCGGTTCAAATAAAAGATGATACTATTAAAAACCATCTCGTCTTTACTTGCAAAATATTCATATATTGTGCTCTTGCCCATGCCGCATCTTTTTGCCACTTCCGATAGTGTAATAGACTTATAGTCCACACGGTCGTTAAGCATTGCAAGAACTTCTTCATAAATCATTTCTTTTTTCATACACAACTCCACAATGTTATTATGTCACAAAAATTATATAAAATTTTTTTTGCTTTGTAAAACAAAAACCACTAAAAAAGCAAAAAATATCAATTTTCTTTGCGCAATTTACTAGATAATTTTTAAAAAAAGTTTTATAATGTTGTTGTAAAAATTTAAGAGGAATTTATAATTATGAAAAAAACAAAAACAGTTTGCACCATCGGCCCTTCGACCGATAGGTATGAAAGCATAGTGGCCCTTCTTAAAAACGGCATGAACGTTGCCCGCCTTAACATGAGCCATGGTTCATTGGAGTCACACCAAAAAACTTTGGATTTGGTAAAACAAGCCAGAAGGGATCTCAACCTTCCATGTGCAATAATGGTGGACACCTGTGGCCCAGAACTTAGAGTGGGAACTTTTAAAGACCAACGGGTCGTTCTTAAAAAAGGCCAAACCTTTGTGTTTTCCACCTCTATGGTAGAAGGCGACGAAACGCAAGTCTATTGTGGTTACCCAGCACTTTTGGAAATTTTAAAACCAAAACAAAAATTATATGCAAACAACGGCTTACTTGAATTCACAATCCAAAAAGTAGAAAACTCAAGTATCATTTGCCGTGTTGACGTGGGCGGTGAAATTAGCAACCACAAAAGCGTCTCGATTCCAAGAATTAGATTGCCACTTCCATTTATCAGTGAAAAGGACGATAAAAACATAGAATTCGCCGCAAAAAATGATGTGGAATTTATCTCTGCCTCCTTTGTTAGCACGCCAGACGATGTAATAAAATTAAGAGAATGCATCAGAAAATATGGTGGCAGGCAAGAAATTATTTCAAAAATAGAGAGTGCCGAAGGCATAAAAAATTTAGATAAAATAATAGAACTCAGCGACGGCATAATGGTGGCACGTGGAGATATGGGCACAGAAATCCCCATAGAGCAAATCCCGAGCGTGCAAAAAAATATGATAACTAAAACCGTTCAAAACGGAAAAATAGTAATTGTGGCCACCGAAATGTTAGAAAGCATGACTTCAAAACGCCGCCCAACCAGGGCGGAAACCACAGACGTGGCCCAAGCAATTTATGATGGTACCACCGCCACAATGTTGTCTGGCGAAACAGCCTCTGGCCAGTATCCTCTGGAAGCAGCACAAACAATGTCAAAAATAAGTTTGGCCACCGAAAAGGTTGTAGATTACGACTCAAATTTCACAGATACCATTAAAAATTCAAACAAAAACTTAGATGCCATTTCCTATTCCGCCTGTGCCACGGCTAGGTCGGTTGGCGCAAAGGCCATTGTTTGTTTTACCGATAAGGGCAAAACCGCCAAAATGATTTCTCGTTTTCACCCAAAAGCAGCCATTGTTGCCATTACTCATGACGAATTTGTTTTTAACAACTTGGCCCTGTCTTGGGGCGTAAGACCTTTTGTTACAAGTGAATTTAATTCATTGGAAGACATGTTAAATAGTGCACAAGATATTGTAAAAAGGTTAAACCTTGCCAAAACTGGCGACAAAATTGTTATAACCCTTGGCATCCCAACCAAGGATAAGGGCATTACAAATTCAATAAAAATTAGTCAAGTTGAATAAATAATATAAAAATTTTTAATAATTTTGCTTGTTTGACAAAATCCGCAACTTTTTATATACTATTTTGTAGAGAGGTAAAAAAATTATGTTAATAAATTGGTCTTCACTTATTGTATACCTTGGCCTATGCTTGGTTGGCCTTTGGGTCTCATATAGCTTTTTAAACAAAAATGGCTTTTATTTGTTTTCAGTCTTGGCAGTGGTAGTAACCAGCATGCTTTACAGTGCAAACTTCTTTTCACTTCCAATTTCTGCTGGCACAGTAATTATGCCTTTTGTTTACCTAGCACTTATTTCTTGCCACAAAAAATATGGCGCCGAAGAATCCAAAAGACTATTCCTAATCACATTAATTTCTATGCTCGCTTCGTTTGTTTTTGTTTTCTTCCAATCAGCCTATGGCGATTCCGCAGCAGGCGTGCAATATTTTTTAACTTGGGATAACTTGGGGCCTTACATCGGCTCAATCATCGCCTTCGTTGTGGCTTCGCTTTTCACTTTGTATTTAACCAAAAAAATCACACCAAAAAAACTTAAATCTTTTTGGAAACTTGCCTTCTACATAGCAACAGCCAGTATTGTAAGTTCTTTCGTTTTTGTTTTCTTGGTATACACAGGCATCTTGGCTTTCTGGAAAATGCTTTTGGTCCTTCTTATTAAAGTTGCAATAGATTGCTTAGTTTCCATTGGCCTTGGCTATTTCGAAAAATATTTAAACCGTGAACCAAAAGAAGAAAAGAAAGAAGACGATCAAGAAAATATAGCTAGCGATATCAACTAATCTTTGCTTGCTTAGCGTATTTTAAAAATTTTCATATTGACAATTTTTAAATTTTAATTAAAATATCTTTTAGTTTTCAACCCTGCATTTTGTTGCCACTGGTTGTAAACTAAAATATGGGCAATTAACTCAGTTGGTAGAGTGTCACTTTGACGTAGTGGAAGTCAGGGGTCCGAGTCCCTTATTGCCCACCAATTAAAAACTAAACCTTTCCTGGTTTAGTTTTTTATATTAAAATTATAATATAAAAAAGTTTTTGTATCGCAAATTTTAATGATATAATTTCATAAAGGATACATATGAAAATTATTAGAACAACCGGTACAAACAAAAATTTTGTTTTACTTTCTAAAAAGTTAGAAGAATTCCAGTTTAGTCTCTTGCCAGAACTTAAAACTGTAAATTACAATTTAACCGAAAACATGCAAGATATCTCTGGTTTTGTGGCATATCAAAACACCACTCCAATTGCCTGCATTGGCTTTAAAAAAATAGACGAACAAACCTGTGAAATCGTCAGAGTTTTTGTTTTGAAAGAATATCGAAACAAAGGCATCGCCTCCGCTTTGTTTTTAAAAATTTTAGATTTAGCCAAAAGTTTGGATTACAAAAGAGCAGAAATGTTTGTTTGGGCGCAAGCCACCGAAGCGGTTAACTTGTATAAAAAACTTGGGTTTAAAAACACTTCCCCAAAACTTTCCCAAATCATAAACGCAAACTATATTATATTTTCAAAAACTTTGTAACTTAAAAAAACACTATTTCTTTTGGCTTTTTTTGTTTTTTTTGTTAATATTTTTGTATGAGAGAATTTATAAATTTCCATCAAGTAGATTTTGAAAAAGATAATTTGGCAATTAAAAAGCTTTTTGCACTCGAAACAAACCTAAGCGTAGGTTTGCAGCAGTTTCAAGAATATTTTAACAAAAACCCAAAAAATCCAAATCAAATAGAAATTAACAATAAACCAGAGATTATAGATAGTTTATATAACGAATTTATCCGCCCAATCGACGCATTTGAAACAATAAAAACTTTTGTTTTAGACGAACTTAAAATAAAAAATAGTATAGTTTTAAAAAATAGTTCTCAACCCGCCCAATCTCAAAAACCCAAAAAACTTTACTTTTATGTTTTCGAAAGAGATTTAAACGAAGACTCACCAAAACTCCGCGGCGTCTTTTATGCAACCTCTCACGCAAACAAACCAATATTTTGCGTTGCCCTCACAAAAAGTTTGGAATATGATTACGAAAAAGAGATTTACAAAAAATGAGTCACGCCAAGCAAACACAAACACTCAAACATTCTCCTACGCCTCAAAAATCACAAATATCACCACAAGCAATAAAACAAAAGTTTTCTTTGTCAAATATTATTAACACTCGTAGGCGTTTTTTAAAAGAAAATATTACAACCGACCATGTTGTTAAAACCACCAACTCTTGCATTTTAATTTCCGCCCCTCACGGCGTAACGCAAATAAGGGAAGGTAAACCCAAATATGCTGAAATTGGCAGTCTAACCGCTGCGTTATTTTTAAGTCACACCTGCCAAACAAACTTTATTGCAAAAACTAAAACAAATAACGATGATGCAAATTACGATTTGTCATCTCCTTATAAAGAAAGTATTAAAAATTTAGTTAAAAACAGCTACATAAAATATGTTCTTGATTTTCATGGCCTTGCAAAATTCAGGCCAATGCACATAAACTTGGCACAGACTATGGCAAAAATATAAACAACAATAAACCCATTTTTGATAACCTTGTTTCTATGTTAACATCTCATAATTTTGTTGTCAGCATAGACACACCATTTAGAGGTGGTGGAAAAACAATTTCAAGTTTCAGTAGAAATTTAAACAAAAATATGTGGGCACTTCAAATTGAAATAAATTGTGCAATTACAAACAACCCAAAAAATAAAGAACAATTTTTAACCCTTCTATCTATATTAAAAAAGTGGATTAATTCTCTTAACTAATCCACTTTTTTTATTTTATTCTTTTTCTTCTAAAATAACGCCTTCTATTTTCACGTCCGTGTTGCCCTGTGTGTATTCAATATTCTGTGCTGATGTAACGGCTTTTACGTCGTCTTCAACGCTTTTTAAAAAGTCTAAATCGTTTGTTGAAATTATTAACTTTTCTATTTTTGTTTTTAAAGAAATTTTGTTGTCGGTTTTAAAACCTCTTACTTTTGAAACAACATCAACCACTTCGTCTCCACTTTTTATAAGGGATTTGTCAATTTCAACTGGCATTTTTTGCAAGGTAAGTTTGTGCAAAGAAATCTCTTTTATAGTATCAACAAATGTGTTTTGATAAATTTCTTCTGTGATGTGTGGCAAGTAAATTCCAAACATTTTAAGCATTTCTAACAACACTTTATAGCATGCATATTGAGCGCTTTGTTTTGCATCTTCGCCATAAATTTCTGGATTATAAAGTCTTACTTTTACAAGTTCTATGTAATTATCGCAGAAATTCCAAAAATAATTTTCAAGTTCACCCATTGCAAGGCCCACTTCATATTTTTCAAAGTAGGAAACAAACTTTTCTTGCATTTCGTTAAACTTGCTTAAAATCCATTTGTCCATTGGTTTTAATTGTGTGTTTTCTTGTGGGTTATAACCTTCTAAAAACTGCCAAACAAATTTGCTTGCATTGTATAATTTGTTGGTAAGTCTTGCGCCAATTTTAAATTTTTCTTCATTAAACAAAATATCTCTGCCAAGACTACCCGTTGCTGTCCAATATCTAACAATATCGGCTGAATATGTTTTAATAAGTTCCACAGGGTCATTTTTAGCATTTGATTTACTCTTAGAAATTTTTTGACCCGCGCTTGCCATAATAAAACCACTAATCATAACATTTTGCCAAGGAATTATGTTGTCGTGATAAAATGCCTTAACTATTGTATAAAAATCCCAAGTTCTAATGATATCGTGTGCGTTTGGTCTTAATGACATTGGCATAAGTTTTTTGTAAAGTTCGTCATTAACTTTCCATTTTGTGTTAATTTGTGGTGTTACAGAACTTGTGGCCCATGTGTCTAATATATCCTTTTCTGGTTCAAAATTATTTCCACCACATTTTGGGCAAGGACGCTTTGGCATAGTTGTTAGTGGGTTTACTGGCAAATCTTTTTCGTCTGCCACAATAATCTCGCCGCAATCTTTACAATACCAAACAGGGAAAGGAACTCCAAAGTATTTTTGACGGGAAATACACCAATCCATCATCAAGTTTTCTACCCAATCGGTATATCTTGCTTTCATAAATGCAGGGTGCCAATCCACCTTATCACCCATTTCTAGCCACTTGTCTTTGTTTTCTAATGTTTTAATAAACCACTGTTTTTTAAGGTTGATTTCCATTTCTGTTCCGCATCTTTCGTGAACGGAAACTTGGTGTTTTATTGGGTCTTGCTTAATTAGAAGGTCTTGTGCTTTTAAGTCTTCTATGATTTGAAATCTTGCGTCTTTGCTTTTCATACCCTCATATTTTCCGGCAAGCTTGGTCATGCAGCCAAAATCATCTATGCCAACTTTAAGCTCTAGTTTGTATTTTTTAAACCACTGGGTGTCGGTTTGATCACCAAAAGTGCAACACATAACAACACCTGTTCCCTTTTCCATATCAACTTTATCATCAGCAAGCACTGGAACATACAAATCGTATAGCGGAACCTTAACCTTTTTGCCAATTAAATATGCATTTTTTTCATCTTTTGGATTAACAAAAACACAATCGCAGGCACACAAAAGTTCTGGCCTTGTTGTGGCAATTTCCACATACTCGTTTGTGTTTTCTATGAAAAATTTTAAGTAGTTAAAAGTGCTTTCCTTTTCTTCACTTTCTAGTTCGCTTTGTGCAATTGCTGTGTGGCATTTTGTGCACCACAAAGCAGGAGCCTCGGAATAATAAACTTTGCCCTTTTTATACAAATCTAAAAAAGACATCTGGCTTGTTTTTTGGCACTCTGGGCTAACAGTGTGATACAAAAGAGACCAATCTGCGCTGTTACCAACACTTATAAAAAGTTTTTTAAAGTCATCTTCATACTTTTCAACTGTTTCCATGCACATTTTTGCAAACTCTTCACGAGAAACTGTGTATGCTTTCAAACCCCTTTCTCTTTCAACCAAAAGCTCTGTTGGAAGGCCGTTATCGTCAAAGCCAAAAGGATAAAAAACATTATAACCCATAAGCCTTTTAAACCTTGCAATAAACTCTGCTTGGCTATAACTAAAAATATGTCCAATGTGAATTTTTCCGCTAACTGTTGGAGGTGGAGTGTCTATTGAATAAATTGGTTTGTTGGAATTAAAATCAAATTTGTAAATTCCTTTTTCTTGCCAATATTCTTGCCACTTTTTTTCTTTGTCGGTGTAATCGTATTTTTTATCTAGCATAATACATCTTCCTTTTTACAAATAATAATATTTAAACAAAAAGATTTTACCAGTTTTACCCGATAAAATCAATCTGAATTTTGCCATATTTTCTAAAATCTTTTATTCTGTGAGCAAACTTTTGGTTGCTTACATCCGCTGGGTGCTCCCACACAATCAAACCACCCCCACTTAATAAATTAAATTTTAAAATTTTTTGAATTGCTATTTCGGCCAAATTACTATCAAAAGGGGGGTCTAAAAAAATTATGTCATACTTTTGTTGTGAGCTTTCACTTTGTTTTAAAACCTCAAAATAGTCCTCATTTTTTAGGGTATAATTTTTTGCGTTCAAGCCTTCTAAAAACTTTTTTAGGCTTAAAATGTTTTGCTTGTTATTATCATTAAAAACAACGTGGTTTGCCCCCCTGCTTAAACACTCCAAACCAAGCGCGCCACTGCCACAAAACAGGTCTAAACAAGTGCTGTTTGGCACTTTAAATTGAAGAATGTTAAAAACATTTTCCTTAACTCTATCCAGCGTTGGTTTTACAATTTCTTCTTTTGGAGAGGGAATTTTTGTCCCCCTATAAATACCCGAAATAATTCTCATAACGTAAATATAATAAAATAAAATTAGATTAAAGTAAATTGTTTGTGTTAAATAATTGTTGACAAATTTTGTTTTTAATATTACAATCTTCTTCGTTAAAACGCAAAAAAGTTTTAACTTGGGCCACTAGCTCAGTTGGTAGAGCAACTGACTCTTAATCAGTGGGTCCGGGGTTCGAGTCCCCGGTGGCCCACCAAAAAACAAGGTTAAAATTTAACCTTGTTTTTTTATTTTGTTATTTTTAATTAAATGAGGACTCGTCGATGTCGAAAACTAGGGGACAACAATTTGGAACGCCAATATATGCAGCATTTTTACTTGGTTTTTGCTTATTAGCAAGACTTATGAAGGCGGCCACATTGACTCCACTAGTTACACAGATTGCGGCCTCCTGATTTTTGTGGTCTTTTACCGCGTCTTTTATGCAATCCCTTACTCTTTTTTGCAAATCTAACCAAGACTCATTTGGAACGCTGCCCTTTTCGTTTAATCTTTGGTCGAAAACAATGGGCAATTTTAACCTTTTATTAATAATTTTTGCTGTTTTTGCACATCGCAAAAAGGGTGATGAATAGATTGTTTTAATTGTCATTCCCGCTTTTTTGGCATTATACAATAACTTTTCCACCAGTTTTGCATCTTTTGTGCCCAACCTTGTTATATCGTCATTTTTACTTGGCGGGTTGCCCTTTTTTCTATTTGCATGGTGTATGTAAATAATTTTCATTTTTCACCTTGATTTATGATTTTTTCACACAAAAATTAATTGTTTTTTACTTTTATTGTAGTGTTTGCGAAGCATGATATATTGTTTTTATCTAGAACAAGTTTAACTCTCTGTTTAAATCTCTTTTATAACTTGATTTTTTGTTTTTCTTCCTTCCATTTTTTATTCTCCTTTTAAAATTAATGGTTTATCATAAGTGTATATTAAATAATAGTAAGTTGGATTTTCCTTTCGGGGTCGGTTTCCACCACTGTATCGGGCAGGGCAATTTTTTCTAGGTCTGTTGTAATTTGATAAATTCTTAATTCGAACAACTGGTCGGTCTCACTCTTAACCACATTAAATGACTGGATTCCGCCCATTTTGTTAATTTCCGAACCTGTTGTTCGGTCATAACCAATTCCCCTTGCACCCCAAGTTGGATTTGTTAAATTTTTAAATTCTATTAACGGGGTGTCATATCTAGTGAACGCCGGGTCGGGAGTTAGGATTACATTTATTGTGCTTTTGCCAAAATATGCATTTACACTTGAAAAATATGCCTTGGTTGGAATATTTTGAGTTTTAACAACATTCTCTCCGTCTGAAATAATAGGCGAAAATATTTTGCTAAAAACGGGGAGTGCACGGTGTTTTGAATTGTGGCCGTGGCCACGCACAAAAACATAAATGAAGACATAAGACGCAAATTGATTTTTGAGTTTTGTGTTTTTTTATCCTTTACAGCGCTTATATTTTGATTATTCTTGTTTGTAACTCTAACATTTTGTTTAGATTTTTAAGTTTCTATAAAAGTTGGGTTTTGCAAAAAATTGTTTACGTATTGCTTGTTGTGTTGCCCATTACGTTATTGTTTAGATAATTTTTTATTCTTTCAAAATTCTGCTCTGTTTGGGGGACAAAATTTAATTCTTTATTATTTTCTTCTATGTTTTTTATAATTTTACTCCCCCTTTTAATGGTTTTATTATAACACACGCACAAAAAACCCAAAATTATTTTATTAATATTTTTAAAAGTTACACGTTTTTATAATAAAAAAACACCCAAAATTGGGTGTTTTTTTACTTAAAGTTGTTTATTTCCTTCTTACTTTAAATTTTTTACTTCTTTTTTTAATCTGGCAATAAAATCTTCTAGCTTTATGTTTGAGGCACTCTCATTTCTTCTGCCTCTTATAGAAATTGTGTCCGTTTCCTTTTCGCCATTGCCAACAATAATCATATATGGCACCTTGTAGTTGGCACATTCCCTGATTTTATAACCAATTTTTTCGTTTCTTGAATCCAATTTGCTTCTAAAACCACTTTCTAAAAGTTTTTGGTTTATTTGTTCTGCATAATCCAAACTTTCGTCTGTAATGTTCATAACCCTTATTTGTTCTGCCGACATCCAAAGTGGCAGTGCACCCGCATATTTTTCTATTAAATATGCAAGGGTTCTTTCGTAACAGCCAAGCGAAGTTCTGTGAATAATGTATGGCAATTTCTTTTGGCCGTCTGCATCGTTATAATACATTTCAAACCTTTCGGCAATTTGAAAGTCTATTTGAATGGTTATAATTGTATCTTCTTTGCCAAAAACGTTTTTAATTTGAATATCAAGTTTTGGCCCATAAAAGGCAGCTTCACCATCTGCCTCGTAGAAGTCTACATGCAAATCGTTTAAAATTTTGCGCATTTCGCCTTGAACTTTTTCCCACTGTTCTTTTGAACCTATATATTTTTCTTTGTTATTCTCGTCCCATTTTGAAAATCTGAAAGTTACATCTTCGTAAAGACCCAAAACTTTTAACATATAGGTTGCCAAGTCTAGGCAGCCCTTAAACTCTTCTTCCAGTTGGTCTGGACGCACCATTAAGTGTCCCTCTGAAATTGTGAATTGCCTTACACGAATTAACCCGTGGCACTCGCCGCTGGCCTCATTTCTAAACAAAGTGGAAGTTTCGCCCAGTCTCATTGGCAAGTCTTTATAAGACCTTGGCCTGTTAAGATAAACTTGGTATTGAAAAGGGCAAGTCATTGGCCTTAGGCAAAAAACTTCTTTATCTTTTTGCTCGTCACCCAAAACAAACATTGAATCTTTATAATGATCCCAGTGGCCAGAAATTTTGAACAAATCGTTTTTGCTCATAAAAGGGGTTTTGGTTAAAAGGTAACCCCTTCTTTCTTCTTCATCTTCCACAAATCTTTGCAAAATTTGAATTGTTTTTGCCCCTCTTGGAAGCATTATTGGCAAACCCTGACCGATATAATCAACTGTTGTAAAAAACTCTAATTCTCTGCCAAGTTTATTGTGATCCCTCTTTTTTGCCTCTTCAACTTTTAAAATATGATCGTTAAGTTGTTTTTTGTCTGGAAAAGCATAAACATAAATTCTCTGCAACATTTTATTTTTTTCGTTTCCACGCCAATAGGCACCGCTTAATCTGTTAATTTTAAATGCATAAGATTGCAAGTTTGCAGTATTTTCCACGTGAGGGCCACGGCATAAATCCACAAAATCATCGCCCAAATAATAACAGCTGATTGTTTCGTTCTCTGGCAAATCGTTTATAAGTTCCACTTTGTATGGTTCGTCTTTAAAAAGGTTTAATGCTTCCTCTCTTGAAATTTCCACCCTTTTAAAAGGTTGGTTTTGCTTGATAATTTCTTTCATTTTATTTTCGATTTTTTCAAACTCATTTTGAGAAAGTTTGTCACAATCAAAATCATAATAAAAGCCATCTTCTATCGCAGGACCTATGGCCAATTTTACTGTTTTGCCATACAAATCTTTAACGGCTTTTGCAAGAACATGGGCAAGGCCGTGCCTACAAACTTTAATTTTTTCTTCTTTTTCGTTTTCCATAATTTTTCTCCTTTTACACAAAAAAAACGCCCTTTACTATAAAGCATAGTAAAGGACGATTGTTGGTCGTGGTTCCACCTTTATTCAAAGTGCTATTGCGCTTTCTCTTGTGTTTTACGATAAATCATTGTTAAAGTGGTTTCACGGTTTGATTGATTTTTAAGTCTTTCACCAAAATGACTTTTTCTCTTTGCAAATCAAGCAAGGCTACTTGTCTTTAACTATTAAGAATAAAACTATTTTTAGTTTACAACAAAAAAATTTTTTGTCAATGGTATTTAACACTTTTTTGATTTTTATTGTTTTGTTTTAACCAAAATTATAATTATTGTTATTTTTTTATTGTTTATAAGAAACTTCTATTTCTTGCGTTTTGTCATATTTTCTAAGGGCAGTTGTGTATGTGTTTTTAAGTAGCATTGCAATTGTCATAGGCCCCACTCCGCCTGGAACTGGGGTAATTAAACTTGCCTTTTTGCTAACTTCCTGGAAATCAACATCTCCGCACAGTTTTTTTGTTTCAAAATTTCTGTTTATGCCAACATCAATTACAATTGCACCTTCTTTTACCATGTCGGCGGTTAAAAATTTTTCTTTGCCAACGGCCACAACCACAATATCGGCAGACAAAGTTTTTTGTTTTAAATCTTTTGTTTTGCTGTGGCACATTGTAACGGTTGCGTTTTCGGCAAGTAGCATAAGATACAACGGCTTACCGACCAACAAACTGCGGTTTATTATTACAACATCTTTGCCTTTTATTTCCACATTATATTTTTTTAGTAATTCCACAATTCCGCTTGGGGTGCAGCCATACAACCCCGTTGGGTCGTTTGACAAGAGTTTGCCAAGGTTGATTTTAGTTAGACCGTCCACGTCTTTTTCTGGCGAAATTAAATCTATCATTTTATGTGAGTCTATATGAGGTGGAACTGGCAATTGAAGCAATATGCCATCTACTGTATTGTCTTTATTTAAAGTTTTAATAACATTCGCCACTTCTTCCTCGGTGGAATCTTCATTCATGTTATAAATTTGAGAAGCAATACCAACTTGGGCACATGCCTTTGCCTTGCCAGCAACATACACCTGGCTTGCTGGATCATTGCCAACAATAATAACAACAAGTTTTGGCGCTCTTCTTTTTTTTGCATAGAAATTGGTTTCTATGTCTTGTTTCAAGCTTTCTTTAATTTCAAAGGCAGTTTGTGTGCCGTTTATAATTTCCATTTTTTAAAATCCTTTTTGTTTGTGTATTTTTACTTTTAAAAGTTTAACACATAAAAAAGTTAAAGTTAAATGTTTTGTGTTGCATTTGCTTTGTGATAAAATATCAAAAACTTGGGAGATTGTTAAATGATTAAAAAACAAAAATTGTCTAAGCAAGACGGTGAAGTTTGGCAATATATTTGCGAAGAAAAACAAAGGCAGTTTGAGCATTTGGAGTTGATTGCAAGTGAGAACTATGTGAGCACTGCGGTTTTAGAGGCGGCTGGCAGCATTTTAACCAACAAATATGCAGAGGGTTACCCAGGCAAAAGGTATTATGGCGGGTGCAAGTTTGTTGACAAGATAGAAAGTTTGGCAATAGAACGCTTAAAAAAACTTTTTGGTTGTGAGCATGCAAACGTTCAACCTCACAGTGGAGCAAACGCAAACTTGGCTGTTTACGCGGCTCTTTTAAAACCTGGCGACACCATTATGGGGCTTAACCTTTCGGAAGGTGGACACTTGACGCATGGTTCGAAGGCAAACTTCTCGGGTAAAATTTACAACAGCGTTTGTTATGGCGTTGACGAAAATGGTTTTCTTGATTACAAACAAATAAGAAAGTTGGCAAAAGAACACAAGCCAAAACTTATTATGGCTGGGGCAAGTGCTTACAGTAGAAAAATTAATTTTAAAAAGTTTAGAAAAATTGCAGATGAGGTTGGGGCATATTTGGTGGTTGACATGGCACACATTGCTGGACTTGTAGCTGCAAAACTTCACCCTTCGCCTGTACCATATGCAGACGTGGTAACCTCCACCACACACAAAACGTTGCGCGGGCCAAGGGGTGGAATTATTTTGTGCAAGGAAGAACTTGCAAAAAAAATTGACGGGGCTGTTTTTCCTGGCACGCAAGGAGGGCCACTGGAACACATTATTTGTGCTAAGGCGGTTAGTTTTGGAGAGGCTTTAACGCCAAGTTTTAAAAAATATCAAAAACAGATTATTAAAAATGCAAAGACACTAAGTGGCAGACTACTTGAAAACGGAATAAACCTTGTTAGTGGTGGAACAGATAATCATTTAATGTTAATAGACTTGAGTGGGTTAGATATAACCGGCAAGGATTTGGAAGAAATGCTTGAAAAAGCAAATATTTCCGCAAACAAAAACACCGTGCCAAATGAAAAAAGGTCACCTTTTATTACAAGTGGATTAAGAATTGGAACGCCGGCAGTTACAACCCGCGGCATGAAAGAAAAAGAAATGATTGTTATTGCAGACGTAATAACGGATATAATAAAAAACAAGGAAGAAGCAATAGAAAGAAGCAAACAAAAAGTAAGTGAACTTTGCAAAAACTTTCCTGTATATAAATAAAAAATTAAAGAAAAAAACACCAAAAATTTGGTGTTTTTTTTGTTTTTTTAATTTTTAAAACAAATCTGAAAAACTATCGTCTTTGCTTTTTTTAAAAATATTGAGCAAAACTCCCGACATTTTTGTGTTTGAAAAAATTTTTAACAGTTTTAATAATTTACTGTCTAATCCAATAACTTTATACATCTTCTTTTTGATAGTTAATTTTATTATTTTGTTGGCAATTTTTTGGGAAGATGCGCCAAATTTGTTTACAACCTTTTGTGCGGTTGCGCCCGTTAAAATATTTTTTGGGTTATCTTTTGAATAAAATATATTTGTTTTTGTAAGACCCGGCAAGTAGGTTCCTATGAAATATTTTTTCTTTTGCTCGGAAGCAGCTATTAAAGAAAGTTTTGTTGCAGCCGCCTTTGAAGCAGAATAAACAGCCTGCCCTGGTATTAAATAACTTGCAGATGAACTGGTTATGTTTATAATGCCGCAAGGTGTATTTGACTTTTCAAAATAATCGTTGAAGGTGGACAAACAATAATATATTGAATAAAAATTTGTGTTTAAAACTCTCTCCACTTCTTCATTTGTTGTTTTTGTGGCCTTTATAAATGGCAACATTGTTCCAGCATTATTAAAAACCAAACTTGCAGAATGCTGTTTTGCAAGTTTTAAAATTTTTTGCCAGTCTTCTTTTTTAGAGACATCTGCAGCACATGGCAAAAAATAATTTTTTGCTACCAAATTTTCAATCTCTTTTTGTGTTTGCAACAATTTTTGCTCTGTTCTTGCAACGGCAATAACTTGGCAGTTATATTTTAAAATTAAATTTTTGGCCAGTTCCTTTCCTATGCCACTAGAAGCACCGGTTACAATGACACACTTATTATCTATCCAACTTTTCATATTTTAATTATATAATTTTGTTTTTATTTTAAAA
>JAZRVA010000026.1:0-14665 GCA_045598865.1 Clostridia bacterium
TTACCCAACTTTGTTTATGACAACAGGATTTGCAAATAAACCTTAAAAATGGTTGATATAAATTCTTGTAACAATTTTTATAGTTTTTTTGAAATATAATTTAACAAGTTTTCAATTTTAACTCTTTCCTGCTGCATGGTATCTCTATCTCTTACGGTTACGCTATTATCTTCTAATGTGTCAAAATCTATAGTGATGCAGAAAGGTGTTCCCACCTCATCTTGCCTGCGATATCTTTTGCCAATGCTTCCTGCTTCATCATAATCACACATAAAAAATTTTGACAAGTAGATATAAACTTCTTGTGCTTTTTCTGACAAATTTTTTTGAAGGGGCAAAATAGCTACTTTATATGGTGCTAATTCTGGTTTTAGGTGCAAAACAACCCTAGTTTCGTTATTATCTAAGTTTTCTTCATCATACGCGTTGCACATTATTGCCAAAAACAACCTGTCTGCTCCAATAGAATATTCAATTACATTTGGCAAAAATTTTTCGTTTGTAAAAGGATCCATATACAACATGGCTTTTCCGCTATATTCTTGGTGCCTTGACAAATCCCATGTTCCCCTATGGTGAATACCATTAAGTTCTTGCCAGCCCATTGGAAAATTAAATTGAATATCACATGCGGCTTTTGCATAGTGAGCAAGCTTGTCGTGATCGTGAAACCTGAGTTTGTCTTCATTTATACCCAAGTCTTTTACAAACTGCAAAGCTTTTTGTTTATAATCATTGTAAAAATTCATACTATCATCTTCTTTGCAGAATTTTTGAAGTTCCATTTGCTCAAATTCAACTGTTCTAAACAAAAAATTGCCCGGAGTGATTTCATTTCTAAATGACTTCCCTATTTGTGCAATTGCAAATGGAACCTTTGCCCTGCAAGTTCTTTGAACGTTTAAAAAGTTAACATATTCACCTTGGCATGTTTCTGGCCTTAAATAAACGATGTCCTTTTCGCCATTTTCGCCAGTCATTTGGCGAGAAGTCATGAACATTGGGTTAAATTTTCTAATATTTGTCCAGTTCCTTACTCCACAATGTGGGCATTTTATGTCATTATCTGCAATATATTTTTCGAGTTCTTCATTTGTCATTGCTTCAACTGCCAATGAACCCTTGCAGTGTGTCTCCACCAAAGTGTCTGCTCTAAACCTTTGTTTGCAATTTTTGCAGTCCATTTTTGGGTCCCCAAAACTTTGGACGTGCCCACTTGCCTCCCAAACACGTGGATTCATAAGAATTGCCGCATCAACACCAAAGGTGTTTTTATCTTCCTGAACAAAGCGTTTCCACCATGCACGTTTTATGTTGTTTTTAAGTTCTACACCAAGAGGGCCAAAATCCCACGTGTTTGCAAAACCGCCATATATCTCGCTACCCGCAAAAACAAAACCTCTGTTTTTGCAAAGATTTACAATTTTATCCATTGTAACTAAATTTTGTTTTTTATCTTCTTCCATAATTTTTACCTCCTTAAATTTGCAAGAATAAAAACAATATTTTTGTATTTTGTTGTTTTTGACAAAAAAAGCCCCTCAACAATAAAATACAATTATTGTTAAGGGACGATAAAATTTTTTGTTACCGCGGTTCCACCCTATTTGGAGTTGCTCCCACCTTAATTTACCTTTGTTACGCCAAGGTTTAAAATTGCGGATATCATTTTAATATCTCCAAGCAAGTCGCCACTTTGCTTATTGGATTTTATGCTTTTAGTATACTTTTTTATTTGTGATTGTCAATAAATTTATTTTAATTTTTCAACAATTTGCTTTGTTTGCCTTGCAATGCTTAATTCTTCATCTGTTGGGATTATATAAACAGCCACTTTTGATGAATCCTTTGAAAGTTTGCAAATTTGACCTCTAACAAAATTTTTGTTTGCGTCAAAGTCAAAATCTATTCCAAGATAATCCATATCTGTCATAATTTTTTCTCTAATGTCATCACGGTTTTCACCAGTGCCTGCTGCAAAAACAATTGCATCAACACCATTCATAATTGCTGCATAGGCACCAATATATTTTTTTACAACGTGAACAAATTTGTTTATAGCAAGTTCACATTTTTCATTACCTTCTCTTGCGCCTTTTGCAACATCACGCATGTCGTTTGAAATTCCACTTAAACCAAGTAAACCACTTTTTTTGTTAAGAGCATTTAATGTTTCATGAATATTCATGCCTGTTTTATCCATAACATATTCTACAACGGCTGGGTCTATATCGCCACATCTTGTGCCCATAACCAAACCTTCAAGGGGTGTAAATCCCATTGAAGTATCAAGACATCTGCCGTTTTTGATTGCGCACAAACTTGCGCCATTGCCCAAGTGACAAGAAATTATTTTTAAATTATTTACGTCTTTATTTAATACTTTTGCTATTTCATTGGCGATAAATTCGTGACTTGTTCCGTGGAAGCCATATTTTCTTACCTTGTAATTCTCATACCATTCGTATGGCACGGCATACATATATGCATAATCTGGCATTGATTGATGAAATGCTGTGTCAAAAACTGCAACGTTTTGCTTGCCAGGCATAACTTCTTGGCATGCCTCAATGCCCAAAAGATTTGCAGCCATATGAAGTGGCCCAAGTGGTGTGTATTCTTTAATATCTGCAATAACCTCATCGTTTACAAGGGCCGCTTTCTTATATTTATCGCATCCGTGCAAAACCCTATGGCCAATAGCAGAAATTTCATCAAGTGAAGAAATAACACCTATTTCCTTATCCACCAAAGTTGCAAGCACAAGTTCCATGCCCTGTGCATGATTTTCAAGTGGTTTTTTAATAATAGTTGCTTTGCCATTTGCCTTGTGTTCTAGTTGAGAAGCATTAAGTTCTCCTATTCTTTCAACCAAACCTTTTGCCAGTAACTTTTCTGTTTGCATGTCAATAAGTTGATACTTTATTGAACTACTGCCGGCATTGATAACCAAAATTTTCATCTTTTATAACTCCTTAAAATAATATATAAAACAAGGAATAATTTTGTTATTCCTGTGTTTGCAAAACTGTTATTGCAGTCATAACAACTATGTCATATATATGGCAACCGCGCGATAAATCGTTAATTGGTTTGTTAAAACCTTGCATAATAACACCAACTGCTTGAAGTTTGCCAAATCTTTCCATAAGTTTATAGCCAATATTTCCGCTATTTAAATCTGGGAATATTATAACATTTGCCTTGCCAGCCACTGGGCTGTTTTTTGCTTTAACCTTTGCAACATCTTCTATTAAGGCACAGTCTAGTTGCATTTCTCCGTCAACAATCATTTCTGGATTTTTTTGTTTTATAAGTTCTAGTGCTTGCCTTACTTTTAAAATAGATTCATCTTTATTGCCACCACTGCCGAAACTAGAAAAAGAAAGCATTGCCACTTTTGGTGTAATATTGCAAAATTTTTGTGCGGAATCTGCTGTGGCAATTGCGATATCACACAATTGTTCGGCGTTTGGGTTAATGGTTAAGCCACAATCTCCCGCCACCACAACATTATTCTCGCCAAGTTTTAATTTTTTTGTTCCAACCAAAATAACGCAAGAGGAAACGTTTTTAATGTTTGGTTTTGTTTTAATAATTTGTAATGCTGGCCTTAAAACATTAGAGGTGGAAGTTTCTGCGCCACCCACAAAGCCATCTGCAAGCCCAAGTTGAACCATCATGGAGGCAAAATAAAAGTTGTCGGTTAATAACTGCTCTGCTTCCTCCTTGGTTAAGCCCTTATCTTTTCTAATTTCTACCAATTTTTCTATAAATTCTGGCATTAATTCGCTGGTTTTAGGGTCTATAATTGTGGCTCCCATACCTTGCAAATTTTGGTTCTTCTCTAAAATCTTTTGTGGATTTCCAAGCAAAATAACGTTGGCTATTTTCTTTTTTAAAACAATTTCAGCAGCACTTAATACCCTCTGACTTGTTTCTCCTTCTGGATAAACAATAGTTTTATTTAATTTTTTTGCTTTGTTTATAAGTTCGGTTACCTTAAACATTTTTATCTCCTATTACAATATGAAAACCACATAAAATTAACTCAAAGATTTTTTAGCTACATAGCAAATTTGATTTGTTATTATATATGTTCTATATATTAGATTAAAAAATTGAAAATGTAAATTAGTTTTGCAAATATCTTTACTTTTTTGCAAAAATACATTAGATTATACTTGTAAAATTAAATTTATTGGAGGAACAAATTATGCCAAAAAGGACAGACTATTTGAGTTGGGATGAATACTTTATGGGGGTTGCACTGTTATCTGCTAAAAGAAGCAAGGACCCTAACACGCAGGTTGGTTGTTGCATTGCAAACTCCGATAATGTTATTGTTTCTGTGGGTTACAATGGTTTTCCAAGAGGGTGCAGCGATGACGAGTTCCCTTGGGAAAGAACTGGGAGTTTAAAAGACACAAAATATCCTTATGTTGTTCATGCAGAATTAAACGCAATTTTAAATAGTAAGGTTAAGGACATGACAAATTGCAAACTCTATGTTGCTTTATTCCCATGTAATGAGTGCGCTAAGGCAATTGTTCAAAGCGGCATAAAGCAAGTTTATTATTTATCAGATAAATACCATGACACAGAAGCACAGTTTGTTTCGCGCAAAATTTTTGACAGTGCAAACGTTAAATATACCCAACTAAAATTTAACAATAAAGAAATAAACCTTTGCCTTGACGAAACAAAGATTTAATTAGTTATTTAAAAAACATTTGAAAAAATAATAAAAGGAATAAAATATCAAATAATAGTTTGGTCAACTATTTTAAAAGAATATAAACACAAGAAACAATAGTTAATTCTTGTGTTTTTTTGTTGTGCTATCGACTTTTAAAAGTTCCAAAATTTGTGGCATATATTTTTGTGCTGCTTCTTCTCCGTTTTTAATTGAATTAAAACTGTTTTCTTTAAAAAATTTATCCATTTTAACGTTAGGTTGGTCTATTCTAATATAAACATCACCTAAATCCTTTTTTGCTTTTAATAAGTTTGCTACAAAAATATTTGAAGCGGACAAAACAATATCTATTACAGATCTCATTTTTTCTTGCTTTTTATAATACGATGAAACATCAACGCTAATTATTTTTTTTGCACCCAATTTTTTTGCGTCTTCAACGGGCATGTTGTCGCTGGAACCACCATCTATAAGGAGCATATCATCTTTTTTAACAGGATTAAGCAGCCCTGGCACAGAGATACTTGCTCTTATGGCAGCAGCCAAACTGCCCTTATCTATTACAACTTTTTTGCCAGTATTAAGATCTGTGGCAATGCAACAAAACTTAACTTTACAATCTTCAATATTTTTATTTCCAACATATTTTTCAATAAATTTCTCTATTTTTTTCCCTTTAACAAAGCCGCTATTGTGAAATGGGAAAAAATTGATATCTACTACCTTTCTTAGTTTGAATTCTGCTAAAATTTCTTCCATTTTTTTAACAGAAACTCCTGCACAATAAAGGCCACCGATTAATGCACCCATTGAAGTACCGGTTATAACATCAACCTTTACTTTATTTTTTTCTAATTGTTTTAAAACCCCAATATGAGCCAAGCCATATGCAGCCCCGCCGCTTAAAACTAACCCAAGTTTTTCCATAATATTTACCTCTTATAGTATTATAACTCGGTTTAAGTAAAATACAAAATCAAAATAAAAATTAAAGTGTTTTTAATTAAGATTCTATATGTAGACTGATTTAAAATCTTTTGCAAAACTATTTGGCAAAACAAAAAGTATATTTATGTAATATTTTTCTTTGCTTAATAACTAAACATATATTATGGTGAAAGTTTTTAAAAAAATACTTAAAAATAATTTCGAATTAATGGCCTGTTTTTTATTACTTGGAATAATTTTAATTATTACAATTAACCCAGTAAGATACATGAACTCTGCTTTTAGTGGGTTGAGGGTGTGGGCAGAAATTGTTTTACCAAGTTCTTTTATATTTTTTATACTTACAAAACTTGTAATGCAAAACAAAAAAACAAAAAGCATTTTTGCTTTTTTATCAAAACCATTAAACAAAATATATAACTCATCAAATTTATCGGGATATATTTTTGCAATGAGTATAATTGGTGGCTACCCACTTGGGGCAAAATTAATAAGTGAATTCTACAACAAAGGGCAAATAAACATTGACCAAGCACATCATTTAATAAGTTTTTGCTCTACTTCAAGCCCAATATTTATTGTGGGAACTGTGGGAATTGGCATGTTAAACAACACAGAAGTTGGCATTCTAATACTTATTTCACACGTATTTTCTGCCTTAATAAATGGATTATTTTACAAAAATTATAAAACAAACAAGCTTATTTATAATAAAAAATTACCTTCGACCGATTGGTCAAACAAACAATCTTTAAACGAAATAATGCAGGATACAATTATTTCCGTCCTAATGGTCGGCGGTTTTATTGCGCTTAGTTTTACTTTGCTGGAAGTAATTGACGCTACTAAAGCCTTTTACCCAATAATTAATCTTACTTCCAAAATTAATCAAAATTTGGCAGATAGCATGATGGCAGTTTTTAGTGGAATTATTGAGTTAACATCCGGTTGTTGCAAGCTCTGCCTTATTCACAATACAGATATTGTTAACTGCATTGCATTTTCAGCACTAACTAGTTTTGGAGGAATTTCTATTCATTTACAAACGCAGATTTTTTTAAAAAATTGCGATATAGAATATAAATATTTTTTAAAAACAAAGGTTACTCAAACTATCATATCAATAATATTAAGTGCGATTTTAGCCAATATAATACTATAATATTGTGCCAAACATTTAGATTTTTATAATAGATATATATAATTTACATTTTTATTTTATCAAAATAAAAAAATAGCCATACATATAAATTTAATGTGCATGGCTGTTATTATCTTATCAAGTATATTTACTAAACTTTTACCCAATGATACAAAAAATATGTTTCATTGATAGAAATTATAGCAAATATTGTTAAGCTCTTTAATTTCTGCCCTCATATTCTTTTCCCCGCCGGCAAAAGTGTTTAAGGCCATAACAAGAGCAACAATAACCTTTACGCTTTGGGTTGAACAAGCCTCATATAAAGCATCTATAAGCAAGCCAATATTAGACTTTCTAAGTGGGTTTCTAACTAAAAACAATTTGTCGTCTAAAATTCCTGCAAGCCTTGAAATTCTGTCAAACAACAATTTCGTTTCGGCGTCTTCTTTATTTTTTTCTTCAATAACAGTTTCTACAATTGGTTCTACAACTTGATTTGTAATAAGCGAAATTTGTTCTTTTTCTTCCATAGTTTCCTTCCCTTCGTCTAAATTTTCATTTTCTTTCTTTTCATAAACATCAACACCAAACGCATCGGCAATTGCATCTCTAAATGGAATAATTATGTTTTTTCCAAAAGCATCATATTCTTCATTTTGGTTATTTGCAAATGGGAATTGTGTTCTTAAAAACTCATTAAAATTTAATTTTTTGCTATCTATTTCCACCAATAAACAGAATATAAATGGAATAATTTTGTGATTTTCTTTTGGCAAAATAAACTTTGAATTGTTCTGCCCAATTTTTGCCTGTTCAAATTCTTCTTCAAAGTTATAATTTATCATACATTCGGCAACAACGTTATATAAATCCTCGTTTTTTGTAATTACTTTTAAAATTTTTGAAATTTTAATGTCGGCCAAAATAAACTTGCCGTCAATAAAATCGTTGCAAGCATTTATAAACTCTTTGATTGCCTCTATTTTTATTTCTTCCATTTTAACCTCATAAAAAGTTACAAGTCCATAATAGCATAAAAAGTTAAAAAGTTAAAATAATTTTGACAAGTTTTTTAACAGTAAAAATTTTAACTAATTTTAATATTTCTTTTGATTTTTTTTTGCAAGATGCTATAATTTCTGTGTAAAAGGAGAATTTGTTTGAAACAAGTTGAATATACTGCCGATCCTACTGTAAAAAAATTGATTTTGCTTTTTGTGCTAGATAAAATGGAAATTCCTCTTACAGAAGACTCGATTGTTGATATTTGTTATAGCAGAAATGATTGGCTTGGGTATATGGATTGCAAAGAGGTACTTTCCCAACTGCTTGATGCAAAATTTATTTGCAAGTTGGATTCTGATGCTGAGCAGGAGCCAAAGGACATTAGGTATTCCATAACAGTTGAAGGAAGAAACTGCCTTTCCCACTTTTTTAATAGAATTAGGCAAAGTTTAAGGGAAGATATTACCGAGTTTACAAAGCTTAACAGAATGGTTTTTAAAAGAAGCCAAGAATATGTTTATGACTATTTTAAAAATAATGACGGCACACACACAGTTGTTTTAAGAATTAAAGAACCTGTGCTTGCTCAATCTATGTTTGAAATAAGACTTAAAACCTCTACACGAAACGCCGCAATAAATGCGGGAAAAAAATGGGGCGCAAAGGCTGCGCAAATTTATGAATATGTTTTTGAAAATCTGATTTCAGATAATTAAAAAAATTTTTAAAAGAGGAGAGAAAAAATATGGAATTTAAAGTTAAAAGGGATTTTGCATCTATCTTTGCTTGGGACGCTTTTCTTGTGTTTTTGCTTTTGTTTGGCATTGCATTTTTCTTTAATGTTTGGGTTGGAATTGTTGTGCTTTTAATCAATATTTCACTGCTTACAATTTACAACACATCAATAATATTTGCTTCCTGTAAAATTGAAAACAACACGTTAACTTTTAAAACAGGTATGTTTAAGTATAATATTAACCTAAACACAATTAAAAAAGTTGAAAAGTCAACAAACTACTACCCATCACTATCCATGTCTGTTGATAGGGTTAGACTTTTAACAAACACAAATGGCAAAGAGAAAGTTTATTATGTTTCTGTTTTAGACAATGACAAATTAATAGACTTAATAAACAATGCCATTAAAAAGAAAGAAGACAAACAACCTGCCGCTGCTTCAAAAAAAGTTTCCACAAAAAAACCTGCAAAGAAAGCAGCAATAACACAAAAGAAGTCTAAATAACTTTAAAAAAAACATCAATTTTCGTTGATGTTTTTTTTGTTTTTTGTTTGACAAAAAAAACTAAAAATTTATAAAATCTTTAATGTGAGGTAAAAAATTATGAGAACTTTTGGAACAATTTCTAGGGGAATTAAAACCCCAATTATAAAAGAAGGGGACGACTTGGTTGACATTGTTTGCACTAGCTTAACAAATGCTTGCAAAAAAGAAAATGTTGAACTAAATGACAGAGATGTTGTGGCAATTACAGAAGCTGTTGTTGGTATTTCACAAGGCAACTATGCAACTGTTGACCAGATTGCACAGGACGTTAAAAACAAATTTGGCGAAAACACTGTTGGGCTTGTTTTTCCAATTTTAAGCAGAAACAGGTTTTCTATTCCACTTAAAGGCATTGCAAGAGGAGCAAAAAGATTGGTTATTCAACTTTCCTACCCACTTGACGAGGTTGGAAACGCACTTGTTGATCCAGAAATCTTTTATGAAAGCGGAATTAACCCATATGATACTGCTTTTACTGGCGACGAATTTAACAAGAAATTTGACCACCCAACTCACTTGTTTACAGGCGTAAATTATATTGATTTATACAAAGAGGTTTGCGGAAATAACTGCGAAATTATTGTCGCCAATCGCCCAGAAGAAATTTTAAAGTATACTAAAAACGTTATTGTTGCAGACATTCACACCAGAGAAAGAACAAAACGCATTTTGCAAAACGCTGGCGCAGAAAAAGTTTTAACACTTTGTGAAATTATGAACGAAAGCGTTAATGGCAGCGGTTATAACTCAAAATATGGTCTTCTAGGGTCAAACAAATCAACAGAAGAAAGAGTAAAACTCTTCCCAGAACATTGCCAAGAGGTTGTTGAAAAAGTTCAAGCAAGACTTTTTGAAGAAACTGGCAAAAAATTGGAAGTTATGATTTATGGTGACGGAGCATTTAAAGACCCTGTTGGCAAAATTTGGGAACTTGCAGACCCAGTTGTGTCCCCTGCTCACACAGATGGTTTGATTGGAACACCAAACGAATTAAAACTTAAATTTTTGTCTGACAATAAATTTAAAGATTTAAAAGGCGAAGAGTTAATTGCCGCCATGAAAGACGAAATTAGAAAAAAAGACAAAAACTTAAAAGGCAAAATGGAAACACAAGGCACAACACCAAGAAGATACACCGATTTGCTTGGGAGTCTTGCAGATTTAACCAGTGGCAGCGGAGACAAAGGAACACCTGTTGTTCTTATTCAAAACTACTTTACCAATTATGCTGACTAAGATTATATTTTAAAATCTTAAAAACTCTACAAAATAGTAGAGTTTTTTATTTTGTGTCACATCTTCACAAATCTTTGTTGACACTTTGAAAATTTAATATTATAATTCCTATGTTTAGTGGGGGCATAGTTTATTTGGTAAAACAGGGCGTTCGCAATGCTCAAAGGCGAGTTCGAATCTCGCTGTTTCCACCAAAAATACTCTATATTCACGCGTGGTCTTGTAGCTCAGTTGGTTAGAGCGCTTCCTTCACATGGAAGAGGTCGTAGGTTCGAGACCTATCAAGACTACCAAATAAAAGGAAATTTGATAATGTTAGTAATTTTAAAACCAAAGTCAACCAATATTACAAGTTTTTCTAATAAAACAATCTCTATTTTTTAGGGATTGTTTTTTTTAATTTAAAAGGAGAAAAAAATGAAAAATAATAAAAACGTGTTTATTCTTAATCACCCGCTTATCAGGCACAAAATTGCAATAATTAGAAACAAAGATACTAACACAAAACAATTTAGAGAGGTTGTTTCTGAAATTGCAACATTAATGGGATATGAAAGTTTTAAAGAAGTTCCAACACAAGAAATTATGGTTGAAACCCCACTTGAAAGAACAAAGCAAACGATTATTCAGGAAAACTCCGTGGCAATTGTCCCAATTCTACGCGCGGGCCTTGGCATGGTTGAAGGGATACTCTCCCTATTCCCCGCTGCAAAAGTTGGGCATATTGGTTTGTATCGTGACGAGCAAACATTAGAACCACATGAGTATTTTTGTAAACTTCCAAAAAACATTGAAGAAAAGGTTGTTATGGTTCTTGATCCAATGCTTGCCACTGGTGGAAGCGCAAGCGCCGCAATTACAAAACTAAAAGAACATGGTTGCAAAAAAATTAAACTACTCAGCATAATTGCTGCCCCAGAAGGCGTGGAAAAAGTTGCCAATGATCACCCAGATATTCAAGTTTATGTAGCCACCCTAGATAGATGTCTAAACGAAAACGGTTATATCTTACCCGGCCTTGGTGATGCCGGCGACAGAATTTTCGGAACAAAATAAAAACTCTATAAAAATTCTCTATATATTTAAATTGCAAAAATATATCATAAAATTAATGCTAAAAAAACAAACGAAATTTCGTTTGTTTTTTTCGGCGTTCCCAAACGGACTCGAACCGCTGACTAGCCCTTATGAGTGGGCCGTAATATCCATTTTACTACCAGAACAAAATTGGCATTTTTTAGGTAATTTTTTCAAAATTTTTTAGTGTAGTTTTATGACCTGCACAAAGGTCAATAACACAAATATTATTAAACAAAATTTAACATAAAGCAATTATATATTGTTTTGATTGATTGAAGATCCACTTTAGAAATGGCAGAATATAATCATTAAATTCATTTTATTTTTATTCTTCTATCATCAATGGTACGATTTTTTGAGCATTAACATCTATCAAACCTTTTGTAGTCATCTTTAAATTTGGAATAACAGATAAACTAACAAAAGCCATGTTCATAAATGGTTCTATCTCTTTATTTACTCCTAAGCTTGACACGCTTTTCCTCAATTTTAAATTCTGTTCAGAAACTTCTTTTGCCGTCAAGTCTGTCATAAGTCCTGCCACTTCTAATTGCATTTTGCTTATAATTTTACCATCTTTTACAACAGCACATCCTCCATTCATCTTTATTACAGTATTTCCTGCCAAAGCCATATCACCTTCATTTGTACCAATTATTATTAAATTATGTGAATCATGGCTAATTGATGATGCTATTGCACCTTTTTTTAACCCCAAACCTTTAATAAATCCAACAGTTTTATGTCCTGTTTTTTTATGCCTTTCACAAACCGCAAGCTTAATTATATCTTTTTTAATGTTAATTCCATTATTTAATTCAAAATTTAATTTTTCATCAATTTCGTTAGTTATAAGTTCTCCTTTTAAAATCTCTATAATTCTAATTTTCTTATCTGTGGGTTCAATCTTAAAGTCTTCTGGTTTTAATTGAGAAATATTAAACGTTTTACAAACTTTTTTTAAAATACTATTAGAAATTTTTGGCGATTTATAATTTTTTAATTTTCCTAACTTATATATGAATTTACCATCTTTAATAACAGTATTTATATTAACTTTTTCTAAATTATCTAAAATAAGCATGTCTGCCTTATATCCAGGAGCAATTGCTCCTTTATCTTTTATATCAAAAGCTTCACACGCACCAAGCGTTGCCATTCTTATAGCATTTATTACATTTTTGCCTTTTTTTACTGCTTCCCTAATTATATCATCTATATGCCCATTAACAATTAAATCATAAGGGTGTTTGTCGTCCGAAACAAGCAAACATCTATCGCAATAAGGTTCATCAAATAATGGCAATAAAGCATCTAAATTTTTTGCTGCAGAGCCCTGTCTTATCATTATTCTTTGGCCTTTTCTCAATTTTTCAATTGCTTCTTTTAAACTACTACATTCATGATCATCTTTTATACCACTAGCAATATACTTATCAAGATTTTTTCCTTCAAGCATTGGGGCGTGACCGTTGATTATCTTATTAAACTTTTTTGTTTCTTTTAGTTTGTCACAAACAACTTGATCTTGATTTACTACTCCAATATAATTCATCATTTCTGCTAAACCCAAAACTCTTTTATTTTTAAAATATTTTGATATATCTTTGGCTAATAAAGTAGCTCCAGACTCGTCAAATTGGGTAGCAGGAACACAAGATGGAATCATAAAATACACGTCAAACGGCAATCCTTCACTTGCTTGAAACATAAAGTCAATCCCGTCTTTACCACATACATTTGCGATTTCGTGAGGGTCACACACAATACTAGTTGTGCCATGAACTAATGAAACTTTTGAAAATTCATAAGGTAACAACATTGTGCTTTCAATGTGTATATGTCCATCAATAAATCCTGGGCAAACATATTTTCCCTTTAAGTCAAAAATCTCTTCAGCCTCATCATCTTTATAATCATCCACGCCAATAATAATATTGTCATCCAACAAAACATTCTTTTTCTCTATTTCTTTAGTAAAAACATTAACAACTTTTCCATTTTTTAATAAAGTCTTCATCTTTCTATTCTCCTATAAACATAATAACAGATTTAAATACAATTTGTATTCTTTTTTAATAAACTTTAATAATCTAAACAATATCAACATTATAGAATGGAAAATTTTTTAAAACTTGTAGCAAAAGAGTCTTTTCAGCTTGGTTAAGACAATTTGAAATTAAAAAGGTTTTAAACACATTTCTTGTCATAGACTTAGACATACTTATTGCAGCTTGTTATTATCTCAAAATGTCCCTATACAAACCATAAGTAAATATATGGGACATAGCGATTCAACAATCACATTAAAAGTATATACCATTTCATACCAGACACACAAGAAAAAGTTATATACGCACTTAATAACATAGTTTAAGGTTGGGATAAAACTTCCAACCTTAATTTTTACAAAGGAGAAAAATTGTAATTTTTAAAAATTTTTACAAAATGTATACACAATTACAGTTGAGTATGCTATAACGATTAAGAAATAAGGAGAATTTTATGAAAAAGAAAGGTAAAATAATTATTGCTAGTGCGATAGTTCTAGTTATTGCAATAGGAATATTTCTAGGGATTTTCTTGCACCATAGCGGTAAAAATAATCAATTTGGATTATTATTCGAAAATATCGGTCAAGCAATTGAAACTCAAAACATAAACTTAACAAATAGTTATAATTCTAAAAATGACACAGTGAATCAATTATGCTCTTTTCAGACACAAAATGTTACTAATAAAAATATAAGATTAATGGCAAAAAATGTTGCACTAACCTCTGTATCTCCAAAAACCAATAATGATACTTTTAGTGACTTTTTAAAAGATATTAATAATGTATATGGTTACTATACTATTAGTGAATATTTAAACACTTATCTTGATGGTATGGAATTAAATAAAACATATCATTACACTTCAACAAGTGTTGAATACTATGCTATTGCAAAACAATCTAAAAATACTTTTTCATTTCAATTACATAATGACCATGAAGATATAGAAGTCGTAGTGCAATATGAGAAAAAAACTAGCATTCCAGAATATGTAACATTTACTCAAAGAAATGATTACTCAGGCAACAAATATTATTTAACAGCAAAGATTGACTTTAAAAATAACTCATATATACAAAACTCTTTCACTGCTAGCGTTGATTTACCATCAAGAAATATTGATAAAAATTTTATAAAGCACACCTTTTTGTCTTATAGTTATTATTATGTTGCTTATAACAATTTTACATTATTTGAAGGATATGAAATAA
>JAZRVA010000027.1:0-20844 GCA_045598865.1 Clostridia bacterium
AATTCCGGCCTATAATATTATAATAGTTATTAATACAAAATAGTTATGTGTGGTTAAGTGTAAATGTTTAAATGCTTTGAACCAAACTTGACGATAGATAATTATTTTGGCACAAAGTTGTTACTAGATTTTTAAGATAGAAAATTTAATTTTTAAGCAAAAAGGTTTGATATGGAAAATAAAATAATAGATTCAATATTAAAAGCAGAAAATCAAGCAGAAGACATGCTGGAAAAAGAAAGAAAAAAAAGTGAAAATGCCATTGAACAAGCACAGAAAAAGGCAGAAAAAATAAAAAAAGATTTTTATGATTTAAACCAGCAAAATTTTGCCGACAAGTCAAAAGAGTTAGAAAATAAATTTGCCACTTTGTATCAGGAAAAAATTAAAAATTATAACTTACAAGCAAAAGATATTGAGGAAAATTCTAAAAAACATTTTCAAACCCTTATTGAACTTCTTAAACAAAATATTTGAGTTGTTAACCTAAGAAATTTTTTAAAAGGATAAAGCAGACAAACATGGCAATTGTGGAAATGTCTAAGTTGGTGTTATATGGTGTGTTGAGTGAAAAGCAGCAAATTCTTGATGCTTTGTTTGACTGCAAACTTGTTGAACTTAAAGATATAAATAAAACTAGTTTTGAAGGCGAGGAACAAGAAGTATTAAACATAACAAACAAAGATTGCGAAGAAAAGAAATTAATTGAAAATGCAATAAATGTTATTGAAGACAATTTGCCGCTTGATGTTAAAGTGGAAAATAATTTTGTTATTAAGTTAGAAGATTTTAAAAAAATAACAAATAAAAAAGGTAAGATTTTTAAGATTGCACAAAAGGCTTTGGATATTCAAAGTCAGTTGCAAGAAATTCAAAAAGAAGAGATTATTGCACAAAACAAAATAGCACAATTAACTCCATATTTAGATGTTAAAGAGCCCTTTTCTTCTTTTAAATCAACCCTGCATACCACAATGCTTTTAGGCCAAATATCGCCTTATGCGATAAAAGATTTTGAAGAATTTTTAAAAGATTATAATTACACAGTATTTGAAACTTGTGGTCAAGACGGCGGGGTAATAAAGGTTTATACCCATATTTTAGATAGCGTAGCAGTGCAGAAAAAACTTGCTGAACTTGGGTTTATAAAGTGCAACTTTGATTCTAATAAAAACGCCTATGAAGAAATAAAATTTTTGAAATACAAGTTTCAAGCTCTTTCTGAGAAGGAAAAAGAGTTGCAGAATAGCTTTTTAGAATTAAAAGAAAGTTTGAAAGACCTAAAAATTTTAAAGGATTATTTTAGTTTTATTTTGGAAAAGCAAGATGCGGACAAAAACTTTTTATTAACTCAATACTCATTTATGTTAGAGGCATATTTGCCAAAGGCGGAAGAAAAAACAGTTGCAAACGCTTTAAACAAGCTTGGTTGTAGCATAGAGTTCGATTTTGAAAAAATAAAAGAGGGAGAAATTCCTCCAACGATTACAAAAAACAAGCCAGTAACAAGCCAGTTTGAATTTGTAACAAACATGTATTCTGCACCAAAATACACAGATTTAGACCCTAACTTTTTTGTGGGAATATTCTTCTCGTTGTTTTTTGGGTTTATTATGGCAGATATTGGCTATGGTATTTGCTTGGTTGTTTTTGGTGTTTTGTTGGCTCTTAAAAACAAAAAAAATATTGGCATGAAAAAACTAATGAACGTTTTGGCGGTGGGTGGCGTTGCTAGCATACTTTTTGGGGTAATGTTTGGCTCATTCTTTGGTGTTTCAAACCAGCAGTGGAGCTTGGTGCCAAAGGCCATTATTCCAAACCCAGTAACAAATGTTATTTCGCTTCTTATTGCTTGTTTAGTGGCGGGTGTTGTGCAGATTATGGTTTCGTTTGTTTTAAAGGCTGTTTGGCTTATAAAACGGGGTAGGGTTTTAGAGGCGATTTTTTCTGGCTTCATGTGGGATTTCTTTTTTGTGGGGCTGGGGATTTTCCTTTTGGAATTTGCCGGCATAGCAAGCGGCGTGGGAACGATTGGAATTATAATTGCCGCCATCAGTGTGGCAACCAGTGTTATTGGACTTTTTATCATTAATAAAGGATTTAACAGAGTTTCAAAGAGTTTTGGTGCTTTGTATGGGATAATTAATTTATTTTCTGACATTTTGAGTTATGCAAGGCTTTTTGGTCTTATGTTAAGTGGTGTTATTATTGCAAGCATTGTAAACCAATTAGCAAGTGGCTTTTTGCAAAGCACGGCAACATTTGCTTTGGGTGCAATAATACTTTTTGTTGGTCATGCCTTCAATCTTGCCATGGGTGCGCTTGGTGCGTATATCCACGTGGCAAGACTTCAATATATAGAATTCTTTTCAAGATTCTACGAAGGGGAGGGGGAATTGTTTGTTCCATTTGGTCAAACAAATTTCTCTTATGTGAAACTCATTTAGCAAAAATTTTTTAAAGGAGGATATTTTTATGGAATGGGGATTTGCAATTGCATTGTTGGGGCTAGGTTTGTGTGTGTTATTGTGTGGGGTTGGTTCTGCCATAGCACTCAAAAAAACAGGTCAAGCTGCGTCGGGTGTTTTGTCGGAAGATCCAAAAAAGTTTAGTAAAGTGCTTGTTTTGGTTGTTCTTCCTGCAACACAGGGTATATACGGCTTTGTTTTTGGTGTTATTGGAATGAGCAGTGTTGCACTTGGCATGACAATTGCAGAAGGGCTTAAAATTCTTTTGGCTTCATTGCCACTTACAATTATTGGCTTTGTTTCTGCAATTTTGCAGGCATCTTCTGCCACAAGTTGTATTTATGCAGTTTCTAAAAAAGAATCACTTTCTGGCAAACTTATTTTGTTTCCAGCAATGGTAGAAACATATGCAATTTTGTCACTTGTTATTTCACTTCTTTTAATTGCTTTGTAAAAGGGATTTGTAAAAACATGCAGGCAGAAAGAATAACAAAAAAAATTTTAGAAGAGTCCGCAAACAAAGTTGTGGAGTTGCAACAGCAAACAAAACAAAATGTTAATGCCATTTTGGAAGAAGCAAAAAATTATTGCAAAAAATTGGAAGATGAAACTGGTGAAAAGTTGAAAAAACTTTCTGTTTCCTTGCAAGAAAAACTTGAAACTATGCAAAAAATTGATGGCAACAAAATTTTGCTGGAAGCAAAACAAAATTGCATTAAAAACGCAAAATTATTTTGCACAAATTATTTGGAAAATTTATCACAAAAAGAAATGCTTGTTTTTGTTGACAGAATTATATTAAAAAATGCAAGCAAAAATGATAAGGTTTTATTTTGTATAAAAGATATTTCAACCGATCAGGTTAAGAAACTTGAAAGCGTAAAAAAACCTGGTTTAGAGGTTGAACAGGCGGAAATTAATGAAAGTGGAATTATTTTGAGTAATTCTAATTTTGATAAGAATCTTACGTTTTCATCCATTGTGGAAGAATTTTTTGAAGAGAATTCCAAAAAAATAAAAAATATTTTACTGTAAAACTTAAAAAAGGAGGTATTTGGGACAAATGAAACAAAATAAAGGCATTTTGTATTCAAATGGTGTTAGTGAAAGTTTGAGCAAAAACTTTTTAACACAGGAAGTTTACTATTCACTTTCAAAATCAAAAACGCTAGATGAATTTTTTGACATTTTATCACAAACCTCCTTTGAAGTGGGTGACAGGGCTTTTTTTCATAAAGAGTGTGATGAAAATATTAGACAAATTGTAAGTTTTGTTAAAAATGAAAGCCCAAACGAGGAGTTTAAAAGCTTTTTTGTTTTACCTTATGACTTTCAAAACATTGCAAATTTTTGCAAATGTAGTTTGCAAAACTTGGATTTTACAAAGTATTGTGAGGCAGAGGGGAATTACTCTTTTTCTCAAATTAAGGATTATATTTCAAATAAAGATTATAAATCTTTTCACAACAAAATAATTGAAAATTGCTTGCAAAGTTTTGACGCCCTAACGGGGGGTTCTTTTTCTGCAAGTGAACTTGATTTTGTTTTTAAAAAATACTTGTTTGATAATCTATTTTTACTTAGCAAGAAAAATAAAATGTTAAGAACACTAGTAGATTATTTAATTTCGATAGAAAATATTTCTGTGGCAACTAGGGCGAGGTCTGAGTTTGAACTTGAAAGCCAAATTTTAGAAGGTGGATTATTTAACAAAACACAAATACATGATTTTTTTACTGGCAACAAATTAGATGTGTCACAGTTTGATGAAATAATTGTGCCTTTTATAGAATTTGCGCAAAGCAAAACAAAAAGCAAAGTTGATTATATGAACTTTGAAAAAAATAAAAATGCCATTTGTGAAAAATATTTTTATTTAAAAAAGTCTCAGGTAGAGTCGATTGCTCCATTTGCTTATTTCTGTTACAAAAGATTAAATGAGATAAAAAATGTAAGGCTTATTTATTCTTTTATTTCAAATAATTTAAATGGTGAAATAAAAGAAAGACTGTTGGGGGATTAACACTATGGAAAAAGAATTTTTGGTTATTGGAGATATAAACAGTATTCTTGTTTTTAAACTTGTGGGGTTTGATTGTGCGGGGGTTACTTCACAAGGTCAAGCAAGAAGTGTTTTAAATAAAGCCATAACAGAATACAAAAACATTTATATTACAGATGAATATGCAAAAGGTTTGGAAGATATTATATCCGACACCATGCTTTTTGTATATCCAGTTGTAACTGTTATTCCAAGCAGCACAAAAGAAGACGATTATATGTTGAATCAAATAAAATTAAATGCTCAAAAAACACTTGGTGTAAACTTGTTGTTTAACGATTAAGGAGAAAAAATGGAAGGTAGAGTTATTAAAGTTGCGGGGCCACTTATTGTTGCCGAAAACATGCAAGATGCAAAAATGTTTGACGTTGTTAAAATTGGCAAACTTGGTCTTATTGGCGAAATTATTGAAATGAGAGCAGACAAGGCTTCTATTCAAGTTTATGAAGAAACTTCTGGTTTGGGGCCGGGGGACAAGGTTGTTTCCACCAACGAACCACTTAGTGTAGAACTTGCGCCAGGTTTGATAGAGGGTATTTATGATGGTATCCAAAGACCTCTTAGCAAAATTTCTTCTGAGTATGGAGATAGAATTTCAAGGGGTATTAAGGTGGATAATATAGACCACAATAAACTGTGGCATTTTTATCCAACTGCAAAAATTGGTGATAAGGTGCAAAGCGGTGATGAACTTGGCTTTGTTAATGAAACAATTGCAGTTAAACACAAAATTATGGTGCCATTTGGTGTTAGTGGAACACTTGCAGATATTGTAGAGGGAGAATTTAACATTACTCAAACCATTGCTAAAATAAAACAAGATAACGGCAAACAAGTGGAAGTTTGTATGCTTCAAAAGTGGCCGGTTAGAAAGTTTAGACCATACAAACAAAAGTTAACCCCAACAGTGCCAATGATAACTGGGCAAAGAATAATAGACACATTGTTTCCAATAGCACGTGGTGGTGTGGCTGCTGTGCCTGGTCCATTTGGTAGTGGAAAAACAGTTGTTCAACATCAGCTTGCAAAGTGGGCAGATGCCGACATCATTGTGTATGTTGGTTGCGGAGAGCGTGGCAACGAAATGACAGATGTTTTAAACGAATTTCCATCTCTTTTAGACCCAAAAACAAAGCAACCTCTTATGAAAAGAACTGTTCTTATTGCAAACACTTCCGATATGCCAGTTGCAGCAAGGGAGGCCTCTATTTACACGGGAATAACAATTGCCGAGTATTTTAGAGATATGGGTTACAATGTGGCAATTATGGCAGATTCCACTTCTAGGTGGGCAGAAGCTTTAAGAGAAATGAGTGGAAGGTTGGAAGAAATGCCAGGTGAGGAGGGGTATCCCGCCTATCTTTCAAGCAGGCTTGCCGAATTTTATGAAAGGGCAGGTGTGGTTGAAACACTTGGCTCTTCAAAAAGGTTGGGTTCTGTAACCGCCATTGGTGCCGTTTCTCCTCCTGGGGGAGATATGTCGGAACCTGTATCACAAGCAACGCTAAGAATTGTAAAAGTTTTTTGGGGGTTAAGTTATTCACTTGCCTACAAAAGGCACTTTCCAGCAATAGATTGGCTTATTAGTTATTCGTTGTATCAAGATAAATTAAAAGATTGGTTTTCAATTAATGTTTCAAGCAATTTTGCCAAACTAAAACAATTTGCTTCAACAATCTTGCAGGAAGAAAATGAACTCTTAGAAATTGTAAGGCTTGTTGGCGCGGATTCCTTGTCTTATGAAGATAGATTAACTATGGAAACGGCAAAAATAATTCGTGAGGACTTTTTGCATCAAAACGCCTTTCATGAAATAGACACATATTCTTCGATTAAAAAGCAATATCAATTACTTAATTTAATCTACTTGTTTGATTCCTTGTCTAGGCAAGTACTTAAACAAGGTGTGGGCATAAGAGAAATTTTAAATACTTCTATAAAGGAAGATATCAGCCGAGCAAAATATATTTTAGAAGAAAATTTGCAAGAATTTTTGACAGTAGAGAATAAAATTAAAAAAGAGTTTAATTCCATGCTTACAAAAAGGGAGGGCGAAGAATAATGATTAAGGAATACAAAACAATAAAAGAAATTGTTGGCCCTTTGATGCTTGTTGAAAATGTTGAAAATGTTAAGTATGACGAACTTGTTGAAATTAAACTTGACAACGGGGAAATTAGAAATGGCAAGGTTTTGGAGGTAAGCAGCGGCAAGGCTCTTGTTCAACTTTTTGAAAGCTCTCATGGAATTAAACCTTCTTCCTCTAAAGTAAGGTTTTTGGGCAAAAGTATGCACCTTGATGTTTCCCAAGATATGATGGGCAGAGTTTTTGATGGCCTTGGTCACCCAAAAGATGGTGGTGCAGCCATTTTGCCAGATAAAAGCCTTGATATTAACGGAGAGGCAATTAATCCTTTTTCTAGGGATTATCCAAACGAGTTTATCCAAACGGGTGTTTCTGCAATAGATGGTCTTAACACGTTGGTAAGAGGGCAGAAATTGCCAATATTTTCTATGAACGGTTTGCCTCACGCAAACCTGGCTGCGCAAATTGCAAGTCAGGCAAAAGTTCTTGGCAAAAACGATAAATTTGCAGTTGTTTTTTGCGCAATTGGTATTACATTTGAAGAATCTCAGTTTTTTATGGACAGCTTCAAAAAAACCGGAGCACTAGAAAGAACTGTTATGTTTGTTAACTTGGCAAACGAGCCAGCAATAGAAAGGTTTGCAACTCCAAGAGTAGCGCTTACTTGCGCAGAGTATTTGGCATTTGAGCTTGGTATGCATGTTTTGGTAATAATGACAGACATGACAAACTATGCAGAAGCACTAAGGGAAATTTCTGCCGCCAGAAAGGAAGTCCCTGGCAGAAGGGGATATCCTGGCTATATGTATACAGACCTTGCATGTTTGTATGAAAGGGCGGGGAGAATAAAAGATAAGCCTGGATCCATCACACAAATTCCAATTTTAACTATGCCAGAAGATGACAAAACCCACCCGATACCAGACTTAACTGGCTATATCACCGAAGGGCAAATTCTACTTTCAAGAGAACTTTATAAAAAGGGAATTAATCCTCCAATTGATGTTTTGCCATCACTTTCTAGGTTAAAAGATAAGGGTATTGGCAAGGGTAAAACCAGAGAGGACCACGCCGATACAATGAACCAACTTTTCTCTGCCTATGCAAGGGGTAAAGAAGCGAAGGAACTTGCAGCAATTTTGGGAGAAACAGCCCTAACAGAGGCAGACAAAATTTTTGCAAAATTTGCCCAAGTGTTTGAAGAAGAATATTTAAACCAAGGGTTTAATGAAAACAGAACCATAGAACAAACACTTGATATTGGCTGGAAACTTCTTAGCATGTTGCCAATAGGCGAGTTAAAGAGAATAAGAACAGAGTATATAGAAAAATATATGCACAAAAACAAAGCATAATAAAAAAAAGGAGGTAAAACCAAGCAATGTCACGGTTAAACGTTAACCCAACGCGTATGCAACTTAAAAGTTTGCAGTCTAGGCTTAAAATTGCTGTTAAGGGCCACAAACTTTTAAAGGATAAATCCGATGAACTTATAAGGCAATATAGCAGTTTAATTAAACAAAACTATGTGCTAAGAAAAAAGGTAGAAGAAAGTGTTAGGCTTTTGTTAAGTTCATTTTGCCAGGCAAAAGGTTATATGTCTATTCCACAGGTTTTATCAACCTTTTTAAATAAAAACGAAAATGTTTTTGAGTCAACATTTAAAGAAAAAAACATTTTAAACTTATCTGTGCCTGATGTTAGCGTTTCATATAAAAATGAAAATTCAAGTAGTGAAAATCAAAATTCTTTAATTGATTTGCCATATTCATTTGTTTCAACAAACATAGAGTTTGACTTTCTAGCTAGGAAATGTGAAGAAGTTGTGCCAGATTTAATTAAACTGTCCAATATAGAAAAAACTTGTCAAATTTTAGCGTTTGACATTTTGCATACAAAACGCAGGGTAAACGCCTTAGAGTTTATTATGATTCCACAACTTGAAGAGACAATAAAATATATCTCCATGAAAATAGAGGAAAACGACAGATCATCAAGAATAAGGCTTATAAAGGTTAAATCTATAATGCAAGGTAAGTAAAAAGTTTGACACAATTTTGCACTAAAAATATAATTATAACTAAGGGGAGGAAGGGAAGTGAACAAAATAAAACAATCAAAATTCTTTGGTTTTGCAAAACCATTTGTTTTGCTTGTTTTTTGCTGCCTTTTTGCCTTTACTTTGCCATTTTTCATTTTTGATAATAGTGTCAAAACCCCAGAGTATCAAACCAAAAGTGTTTCATACACACAGGAATATTTAAATTATCTTTCTTTGCCAGAAGAAGAAAAGGAAAATTATGGAGTTATTCCAAGACAAATAGAAATTAGTTACAACAATCTTTACTCTTTGCCGGCATACACACAACTTGTTACTTCGCCTTCACTGCCAACGGAATATAGTTTGTATAGCACTTCAACAATATCAAACTTATTCAGTGCGCAAAATGCAAATTCAAACATAGACAACTTGCCAAAAAATGTGGGCGACCAAAGTGGCATGGGAATATGCTGGGCGTTTGCATCACTTACTTCATTTGAGTCCACTTTGTATAAAACAGGGGTTGTGGTTTATAACGAACTAGACCCATCAACTCAACTTAACTTTTCAGAGTTAGACCTTGCCTATGTTTCTCAGGTGCAAAACCATGGGCTTAGCAAAATCGGCGGGGGAACTTTTGATTTGGCTTATGAATACATAACTTACGAGCTTGGCCCTTGTATTCAACAGTCAGGCGAAAGCAACTATTCCTATTTGTCAAGCGATACTACCGCCACAAATGCATACAGCAGCCATTTTTTGTCTACAAGACAAATTTCAAATTACACCGCACTTGAAGCATCATACTTTCCAGCAAGAAGCACTTGCACAACAAATGCACAAATAACAAATCTAAGAAATTCAATAAAAAGCCATATTTATAATTATGGTGCGGTAACCGCCTCTATTTATTATGACAATGCATATTTAAAAACTAAGTCATTTTATAACAGTGCCAAATCAAGTTATGAAACAGTTTATGGTTATAGTTACAGCGGAACATTAACCGCCAACCATTTGGTTACTCTTGTTGGTTGGGATGATGACATAACAATAAATGGCCATACCGGAGCATACATAGTTCAAAATTCTTGGGGAACAGGTGCAACTAGCAAAACAAACGATGGTTATTTTTATGTGTTTTATGATGACACTATGGTGGAAGATAACGTTGCTGGTTTTGCAAGGGTAGACACAAAAGTTGAAGACGCAATAACTTATAATAATTTGGAAGGTTTGCAATCTAACAATAAATATTTGTCTGTTGACTCAACGTCAACTTATTATAGCCTCGCAACTGTGCAGTCAAAGATGTACATTTCAAACATATTTGAAAAACAGTCAGATTATTACCAACAACTTTCAAGAATAAAAATACCAACAATCTTTGATTCGGATTCATACAATAATTCCACAAGTTTCTATGTTTATGTTTTAGACAATTTAAATTATGAAGACATAGAAACATACAACAAAATAAAAACCAGTTTGTCGTCAAAATTTTCATCTGCTACAAAGCTTAAAAACAAATATGCTTCTGGGTCAGACCCATATTTGTTTTCTTCCAACCAGCTTGTTCTATACACAATAGATGTTGAAGAAGAATTATTCTTAACTGGTGGTTTGGGCGACGAGTATGGCAACTACTTTGCAATTGTTGTTGAATATAAATCAGGCTATTTATATACTAGCCATAATGTTGCCAATAACGATATCAGTTTGGATTCTTATCAAAGAACTTTTTGTTCCTCAAACGCAAGTAGTTGGGATTATTTTCCTGTTCAAAATTGTATTCAGCCAATGGTTGTGCAAACCTTTGTTAACGATCAAAATTTGCCAGATTTAGACCAAACACTTTATCCAATTTGTGTTCCAAGCATTAACCAAGAATACTCTGGCAGCAACGTTGAGTTTGAGGTAACAATTGGTGGCGGCTTTGATAGTAGTTACACTGTGTATTACACATTAAATTCTTCTTTAACAAATTGGCAAACTTCTTTGAACATAAAAGATGTGGACGACTATACTGTTTATTATAAAATAGTTCCAGCAGCTTACAATAATATTGTTGGAAATTTTCAAATTGTAATATATCAAAAGCAATTAAATGTTGTTCCAATAAGCGGGCAATCAAGGGTTTATAATGGGTTAGGCAAAAACACAGACAACGTAATAAGTTATCAAAAATTAACGGCTTGTGGCTTAGAAAAACCAGCGCTAACTGGCTATCTTTCAAGGGAGGAGGGTAGTGATGTTGGCTCTTATCAAATAACGCAAGGCAATTTAACTCTTTTAAACAACTTGGCAACCGGTTTTAAAGCAAGTAATTATGTTTTGGTTTTTGATTTAACAAATAAGGTTTACACTATAACCCAAAAAGAATTAACAATTTCACCAATCGCCGTTTCAAAAACATATGGCAATTCTGACCCATATAATTATCCGCAAAATAATCCTCAAGGTTTTAATTTTACATATTCAGGTTATATTGACGGGCAAGAGCCAGCATTTAATGGGTACCTTTCAAGACAAGCTGGCGAAAATGTTGGACTTTACAACATTACTTTAAACACACTTTCTCTTGTAGATAATGGCGATTTTAAGGCAAGCAACTATCAAATAAGTTTTAATTCAAACAATTCTCTTTTTGAAATTCAAAAAAGAGATATAATAATTACCTCTCTTGTAACTTCAAAAGTTTATGGCGAAGCCGAGCCATACGATTACCCACAAGGAAATCCGCAAGGCTTTTCGTTTGACTACACTGGTTGCGTAACGGGCCAAACCCCAGCGTTTTCAGGGTATTTGTCTAGGGAGGCAGGCGAAGATTGTGGGGAATATAATTTTGTTTTGTCAACTTTGTCGCTCCAAAACAACGGCTCATTTTTGGCAAGCAACTATCAAATGGTGTTAAATACACTTGTGAAATTTGTTATTAATTTTGGCAATATGCAAGGTTGCAACGTTTCCGATATAATAACCACATATAATGGCAATTACCACACAATCAACCCAACAAAGCCAAATAATGTAACTGTTTTGTATTCAACTGATGCAATAAATTGGAGTGAATATGGTTATAGTTACTTAAATAGTGGAGAATATAGGCTATATTTCAAATTCCAAGCAGATAATTATAACGATTTGTTACTAAACGCGTTGTTAACAATAAATAAGAAGGATTTATTAGTAACTCCAAATTCAAATCAAAGCAAAGTTTATGGCGATGAGGATGAAAACTTGTTGTTTGCTAGTTCCGGCGCAGTGGAAGGCGAAACCCCAGCATTTTCAGGTTCTTTGCAAAGGGCAGAAGGTGAAGATGTTGGTTCAAATTATTTAATAAATATGGGAACATTAGCCCTTAAAGATAATGGTAATTTTAAGAAAAATAATTATAATTTGGTTTTTTCATCCGAGCCAGTAAATTTTGAAATTCAAAAAAGACTTTTAACAATTACGCCAAACTCAAATCAAAGCAAAATTTATGGCAAAGAAGATCCAACGTCACTCTCATATTGCTGCTCAGGTTCTGCGCAAGGCGAAACCCCAGCATTTTTAGGCTCTTTGCAAAGGGAAGAAGGGGAAAATGTTGGTACTTACAAGATAAATGCAGGAACAATTGCGCTAACAGATAATGCTGATACTAACTTTTTTGTAACAAATTATAGTTTGTTTTTTGTAGATAATAATATTTATTTTCAAATAGTTCCAGCAAATATTAAAATTAAAATAGAAGACAAATCATCATATTATCTAGAACCTATAAAACCTTTCTCTTATATAATAAATGATGATAATTTGGAAGATGGTGCCTTTGTTCCTGGTGATGAGTTGCAAGTGGAATATACCTGCCAAGTAACAAGTTCTACAAAAAAAAATGAGCCAAATGTGGATTACACAATTTATGCAGTTGCTAACAAAGAGAACAACCCAAATTATAACATAGATATAGAATACGGCTTATACACCATTTTGTATCATACTTTCGAGGTCAACTTTGTTGTGTTAAACGAAGATTTTGCCCAGTGTGCAGTTGAGCAGTTTGCTTATTTAAATTCAAGCAATGTTCCAAATATCAGCATAAACGGCTATAACTTTAATGGCTGGCAAATTGTTTCCGAAACAGGCAGTTATGTGGATGTTCCAAATGTTTTAACTTATCAAATAACAAAGCCAACAACCTTTAAAGCAAAAATGGAAGAAATTGTTTATTCAATTTCATATTTTAGCAAAATTCAAATTGATACCGAAAATTATCCAAAATATTACACAATAAGTGATGAGGTAGTGTTTGTTACGCCAAGTGCACTTGGTTACAGTTTTAATGGCTGGTATGATAACGTAACTTTGTCTGGTGATGCTGTTACGAAAATTGATAGGGGTAGCTATGGAGACATCAGTATTTATGCTGATTGGACTAAAAACACATACACAATAACATTGCCAGAAGACAACACAAAGTATGAAATTGTTTATGATAATGACCTAACAAGAGAGTATAATTCTAGTTTTGTTTTTGAAATCAATTTGTTAGACGCCTACTCAAAATCATACGACCAAATGCAGGTAACATATAAAAAGGCGGGCAATCCAAATTCGTTTGACGTAAACTATGATATTCAAAACAACAATTTTGTTATTGTTAGTGTGGATAGCAATATTCAAATTTATGTGGATAACATTAACATAAATACATATAAAATTGATTTCTGTGTTTTTGGTCAAGTTACAAAAAGTATAACAAAAACATATGGCTCATCTTTGCAAACATCAGAATTCCCATACCTTACAACAAAAGAGCATTACACAGATGTTGCCCCATATTGGGAATTATCATCAGTAGACAGTGTTAAGCAAGACTATCAAATAAATGCCGTATATACTCCAAATGTTTATAACATCACTTTTGTTTTAGAAGATGGCAGACAAATAAATACAACCGTTACTTATGGCGAAATTGTAAATGAAGATGTTTTGAATGAATTTTATGATTTAAATATGTTTGAATATTTAGTATATGATTCCGCTTTATTTGGCATTGGAGAAGATAAAGTAATTCACGTTGAGGTTAAAAACAACATTTACATTTTATATATTGTTCTTGCGTGTGTTGCAGTGATTATTGTGGCTTCTATAATAGTGGTGGTGCTAAGAAGAAAGGCAAGAAGCAAATTTAAATGGTGGGCATACACAAAAAACCCAGACGCAATTAACAATAAAAACAAAACAAAATAACAATAAAAACCCACAAAGATTTGTGGGTTTTTTCATATGTTTTAAAACTTATTAAAACAATAATTATTGTTTAGAAAGTTTTAAATATTTTTCGTATCTTTGTTTTGCATATTCTTTGCTTTGATTATAAAGTTTTTCGGCCAAGTCTGGTGCAATTTTTTGTAAGGCAGCATATCTTGCTTCGCCCTTTAAAAATTCTTCATAATCTTGGGTTGGTTCTTTGCTATCTAGCACAAATGGGTTTTTGTTTTGTTCTGCAAGTCGTGGGTCATATCTGTAAAGGTGCCAATAACCGCAATCTACGGCACGCTTAATTTCTGCTTGTGCTGCATTCATGTTTATGCCGTGGTTAATGCATGGGGCATAGGCAATAATCAAACTTGGGCCGTCAAAACTTTCTGCTTCACTAATAGCTTTAACTGCTTGGTTCATATCTGCGCCCAAGCCAATTTGCGCTACGTAACAACTTTTGTAACTCATTGCAATTTCACCCAAATCTTTCTTTGGGGTTCTTTTTCCGCTTGCAGCAAATTTTGCCGTTGCAGAAAATGGAGTTGACTTAGACATTTGCCCACCAGTGTTGGAGTAAACTTCTGTATCAAGAACCAATATATTAACATTTTCTCCACTGGCAATAACTTGGTCTAGACCGCCAAAACCAATATCATAAGCCCAACCATCACCGCCAATTATCCAAGTGCTTTCTTTGGTTAACAAATCACAACTATTTTCAAGAGTAGTGCCTTTTAAAAGTGGGGCAATTTGCTTAGACAATGCATAAGTTTTGTCGCCATCATCAAAATTTTCAAGCCAATCTGTGAGTAAGGTATTTAATTCCTTATTATTATTTGTTTTTATAAACTCTTCAACTTTCATTTTTAGGTCATTTCTTGCCACTTTCTTTGCCATGTGAATGCCTAAGCCAAACTCGGCATTATCTTCAAACAAACTGCTTGCCCATGCAGGACCACGGCCATCTTTGTTTTGGGCATAAGGGCTTGTTGGGGCAGAGCCAGAATAAATACTGCTGCAACCAGTTGCATTGGCAACCAACATTCTCTTGCCAAAAAGTTGACTTACAAGTTTAATGTATGGTGTTTCGCCACAACCTGCGCAGGCACCACTAAATTCAAAGTATGGTTTATTAAACTGACTGCCTTTTATGGTGTTTGGCTTAAAAATTGTTTCTACATTTTCTATGTCTTTTGAAAATTCGTAGTTTTCTTTTTCTTGTTTTTCAAGTTCAGCTGAACTTACCATTTTAAGTGCTTTATTTTTGGCAGGGCAAACTTTAACACAGTTTTCACATCCTGTGCAATCAGCTACATCAATTTGAATTCTAAAATTATGGTCAGGAACACCAAGTGCTTTGTTTGTTTCAAATGTTTTTGGTGCATTCTTTAAATTTTCATCGCTTACAAGCACTGGTCTTATTGCTGCATGTGGGCAAACAAAAGAGCACATGTTGCATTGAATGCAGTTTTCTTTGATCCAGCAAGGGCTGTTTATTGAAATTCCACGTTTTTCAAATTTTGAGGTGTTGGTTGGAATAACGCCCCCAGCATCAAAGCAGGAAACAGGCAACTCGTCACCGTGTTTTCTTTCAATTTTTTTAATATACTTTTTAACGTAATCGTTTTCAAAAACTTCTTCAACTTCTTTTTTGTTTGTGATATTAGACAAATCAACTTGATGCAAATGAGCAGTTGCCATTTTTATTGCCTTAACATTTGCTTCCACAATTGCAGGACCTTTTTTTGCATAAGTTTTCTTTGCAGCCTCTACAAGCAAAGTTTCAACTTTATCGTAATCAATAATGTTTGTTAGTTTAAAGAAACATGCTTGCATAACAACGTTAATTCTTTGTCCAAGGCCAGCTTCGCTGGAAACTTTGTTTCCGTCTACAATATATAATTTTGCATTTTTGGCTTTTATTGTTTCAAAAAATTTGTTTGGTAAAATCTCTTTTAGTTCTTTTTCTTCATAAGGGCTGTTAAGCAAGAAAATTCCATTTTCTTTTAGGTCACTTTCCATGTCATATTTTCCAACAAAACTTATGTTGTGGCAAGCAACAAAATCGGCCTTGGTTATAAGGTATGGGGCATTAGTGTGCTCTTTGCCAAATCTTAGGTGAGAAATTGTTGCACTGCCGGATTTTTTTGAGTCATACTCAAAATATCCTTGTGCATTAAGTTCTGTGTTTGAACCAATGATTTTAATAGAGTTTTTGTTTGCACTAACGGTGCCATCACTGCCAAGTCCAAAGAATTTGCAGGAATAGTTGTTAGATTTAATGTCAAAGTTTTTGTCTACCAACAAAGAAGTGTTTGTTATATCATCAGTAATGCCAACTGTAAAATTGTTTTTAAGTTCAGATTTTAGATTGTCATAAACGGCTTTTACCATGTTTGGGGTGAATTCCTTTCCACCAAGGCCATATCTTCCGCCAACAACTTTAATGCTCTGTTTGCCTTGTTCGCATAGGGCAGTGATAACATCTTTGTAAAGTGGTTCGCCATCGGCGCCCGGTTCTTTTGTTCTGTCTAATACTGCAATGGTTTTAACTGTTTTTGGCAAGGCGTTGCAAAAGGCGGTGCTAACAAATGGCCTGTAAAGTCTTACAGCCAAAACACCATATTTTGTTTGCTGGGTGGAATTTAAAAATTTTATTGTTTCTTTTATTGTTTCTGTTGCGCTTCCCATAACAACAATAACTTCTGTGGCGGATTCGTCACCAAAATATTCATATAGGTTATACTTTCTGCCGGTAATCTTTTGCAAATCTTCAAAAGCACTTTCAACCGCCGCTGGCACATTGTTGTAGAACTTGTTGCAAGCTTCACGGTTTTGAAAGTAAATGTCTGGGTTTTGGGCGGTGCCTTGCTCGTGTGGGTGATAGCTAGATAAAGCCCTTTTCTTAAACGCTTCAATTTCTTTTGTTGGTAATATCTTTTGCAAGTCTGCATAATCTATGCCATCAATTTTTTGAATTTCGTGCGAAGTTCTAAACCCATCAAAAAAGTGCAAGAAGGGAACAGAACTTTTAAGAGTAGCTAGGTGAGCCACAACTGCCATATCTTGGCACTCTTGAACCGTGTTGGAGCACAAAAAGGCAAAACCGGTGGACCTGCAAGCCATAACATCGGCATGGTCGCCAAAGATTGACAATGCATGGGTGGAAAGAGCCCTAGCAGACACGTGAAAAACCGTTGGCAAAAGCTCGCCAGCAATTTTATACATGTTTGGAATCATAAGTAGCAACCCTTGGCTGGCTGTAAAGGTTGTTGTTAATGCGCCGGCGACCAAACTCCCGTGCACGGCACCGGCAACACCTGCTTCTGATTGAAGCTGTGTAACTTTAACAGTGTTGCCAAACAAGTTTTTAACTCCTTTTGCTTGCCACTCATCAGCACTTTCTGCCATAGGGGAAGAAGGTGTGATTGGGTAAATAGATGCAATTTCCGAAAAAGCATAAGCCATTTGGGCTGTGGCAGTATTGCCATCAACTGTAATTTTCATAAAAATCTCCTTAAAAGTAATACAATAAAAAGTATATATCACTAAAAAAACAAAGTCAATTTATTAAAAATTGTTTAAAATATTTTGTTAAAAAAATGCTTTAAAATTCTTTTATTTGTGTTAATATTAAATTATGAGAAATATTTGTTTGGTGTTAGAGTATGTTGGCACAAATTATTGTGGCTTTCAAAGGCAAAAAAATGGGTTGTCAATTCAAGAGGTTTTAGAGAATGCAATTTTAACTACAACCGGTGAAAGTTCAAAAACCTATCCAAGTGGCAGAACAGATGCAGGCGTTCATGCTTTGGGGCAGGTGGTTAATTTTTTGACGGCTTCCACAATTCCGGCATCAAAGTTCAAAGTGGTTTTAAACCTTGTTTTGCCTCACGATATTAGAGTGGTTGAAAGCTTTGAGGTGGATAAAAACTTTAATGCCAGAAAGTCGGCAAAATCTAAAACATATAAGTATAAAATTTTTTGTGGTCAAGAACTTAGTGCATTTGATTATGGCAGATGTCTTTTGGTAAAAAACCAGCTTGACACAAAAAGAATGAACATGGCTGCAATGAAGTTTGTGGGTATGCATGATTTTTCATCTTTTCAGGCCTCACATGCTACAACCAAAACCACAGTAAGAACAATTTATCAGTCTTATTTTGAACAAAAAGGCAAGTATTTAACATTTGTTATTTCGGGCAATGGCTTTTTGTATAACATGGTTAGGATTATTGTGGGCACTTTGCTTGAAATTGGTAGGGGTAAAATGGGTATTGAAAAAATTGATTATTTACTTTCTGGCAGTCACAGAACAGAGGCGGGGAAAACGGTTAAACCAGACGGATTGTGCTTGTTTGAAGTTAAGTATAATTAGATTAAGAAAATTCAGGTAAGTTTTAAGCACTTTTTTGTAAAAAACAAGGCAAATAACTATAATTGTTATTTGTTATATACTCTTATAGTTTTTACTTAATAAATTTCAAATTTTTCTTGACAAATTGTGTTAAATGTTTTATTATCTTGCTTAGCAAAAATTGTTTGTAGATTAGCCCCTATAAACGGTTAAAAGCAAAAACATATTTTTTAAAAGTTTGAAGGAGTTTAGTTTTAAAATGAAAACATATATGGCAAAACCTCAAACTGTGAAGTCAAACTGGATTTTGGTGGACGCAACAAATATGCCTCTTGGCAGACTTGCAAGCCAAGTGGCAGCAATTTTAAAAGGCAAAACAAAACCAGAATATACTCCACACGTTGATACAGGGGATCATGTAATTGTTATAAATAGTGATAAATTGGTTTTAACAGGCAACAAGCTTGCCGATAAAAAACATTACCACCACACTGGTTACATTGGTGGGTTGAAGTCCGTTGGATACGACGAACTTATGAGAACAAAATCTGACGAAGTTGTAAGGCTTGCAGTTAAAGGCATGCTTCCAAAAAATACTTTGGGTGCAAAGATGCTTAAAAAATTAAAAGTTTACAAAGATGCAAACCACAACCACGAAGCACAAAAACCAGAACAAGTTATTTTAAAAGGAGTTAGGGAATAATTATTATGGCAGAAGAAAAAGAAGTTAAAAAAGAAAAGAAAACTGTAGCCACAAAAAAAGCTCCTGCTCCAAAAAAAGCAGAAAAAGTTGAAGTTGCAGAAAAAGTTGAAACAGCAGTTGTAAAACCTGTTAAGAAGGCAAAATCTTCAAAAAGAGGAATTCCAAGTTCTTATATCGCAACAGGCAGGAGGAAAGATTCCGTAGCCCGTGTAAGATTGGTTCCTGGTGCAGGAAAAATTACAATTAATGGTAGAGATATTGATGATTACTTTATGCTAGAAACATTAAAACTTGTTGTACGTCAACCACTTGCTTTAACAGAAACACAAACAAAGTTTGATGTTATTGCAAATGTTTTTGGTGGTGGATACACAGGTCAAACAGGAGCAATCAGACAAGGTATTGCAAAAGCTCTTGTAAAAGAAAGTGAAACATACAAACCAGAACTTAAAAAAGCAGGTTTCTTGTCAAGAGATTCACGTATGAAGGAAAGAAAGAAATACGGCCTCAAAAAAGCAAGAAAAGCACCTCAATTCTCAAAGAGATAATTTGCTTGTATATTACAAAAAAGTTTTCCACCAGTTTGGAAAACTTTTTTTTGTTTTAAATATTTTTTATTTTTTTACTTGTCAATTTGCACAAAAAAATTTTATAATGCTATATACAAAGCATTAGTTTTTATTTTAAACTAGTTTATGGGAGTTTATTTATGGAAGAAGTTTATGATTTACTAGCATTAGGTGGTGGCCCAGGCTCTATGACGGCTGGCATTTATGCAAAAAGAGCTGGTTTGAAGGTGGCAATTATCGAAAAGGGTGTTCCTGGCGGGGCAGTTGCCACAACCTATGAAGTAGCAAACTATCCGGGCATACAAAAAATTTCTGGTATGGATTTGGCAACAAAAATGTTTGAACACACTTCAAGCTTGGGTGTTGAGTTTATTTGGGACGAAGTTAGCAGAGTTTTGCCAGAGGGCGAAATTAAAGTTGTAGAGTGTTATAGCGGCAAAACTTACAAGGCAAGAACCATTATTTTGGGTTTTGGGGCGAGTGTGAGAAAACTGAACTTAGAAAATGAGAGAGGTTTTATTGGGCACGGCCTTAGCTATTGTGCAACATGTGATGGAACTTTGTTTAAAGATAAAATAGTTGCTGTTTTTGGTGGCGGAAATACAGCTTTGGAAGATTGCTTGTATCTTGCAAATCTAGCTAAAAAAGTTTATTTAATTCACCGAAGAGATGAATTTAGAGGCGATGATATTTTGGTCAAACAAGTAAAAAGTTCAGAAAATGTAGAACTAGTTTTAAATTCCATTGTAACAAAGCTAGTGGGTGACAAAGTTTTGGAGGAAATTGAAGTTACAAACAAAATAACAAACGAGAAAACAAACATAAAACTTGACGGGCTTTTTGTTTGTATTGGTCGTGGTCCAGACACAGAAATGGTTGCCGGCAAATTAAACCTAAACGATGGCGGCTACATTATAACCGATGAAAATATGAAAACTAACATAGATGGTGTTTTTGCAATAGGTGATATAAGGCAAACCCCTCTTAGGCAAATAGTAACCGCCTGTTCAGATGGTGCAATAGCAGCCACAAAAGCTTTTGAATTTTTAAAAAGCTTAAAAAACAAGCAATAATTTTTTGATTTGTATAAAAAATTTTTCATATTTCTTAAAAAACAAATAAAAAGGTGTAAATTTTGCTATATATAACAAAAAATTGGTATGAACTTTTAAAAAGTGAGTTTGACAAAGATTATTTTAAATCTTTGCAAGCTTTTTTGAATAACGAATATAAAACCAAAACAATTTATCCAGAGGATAAAAAAGTTTTTAATGCACTAAACCAAACAAAATATGAATCTGTGAAGGTGGT
>JAZRVA010000028.1:0-6368 GCA_045598865.1 Clostridia bacterium
TGGTGTTGTGTCAACTGCGCAAATGACTTTAATAAATGACGGATTGACTGTTTATTTGCAAACAGATGAGAATTTTGAGAAGGTTGCAAATATAAAGGATAATACAAATGTTGCCTTAAACTGCGGGGCATATAATTTTAAGGGCATTGCAAAAATTTTGGGGCACCCTTCAAAAAATATGCTTTTTATTGAAAAACCAAAACAAAAACATTTAAAAACTTATGAACATTACACAAATTTAAAAAATGAAGTATTAATACAAATCAAATTAACTCAATGTAAGATATGGGGTATAAACAATAAAAAAGACATTAACAACCAAGAAACGATTTTGATTGTAGATTTAGAAAATAAAACATTAAAACAAATTATTTGCGACAAGATGTGATTATTACTCTTGTTGCTTTTTTTCTTTTAAAATAAGGTTGGTTAAAATGCCAACAATAAGTGCGCATGCAACACTAGCAAGTTTAAAAGAGCCAATTTGTATGTATAGTCCGCCAATTCCGCAAATGAAAATTGAGGAAATTATATAAACATTTTTTGTTTCGTTTAAGTTCAAATCTTTTAACATTCTAAGACCAGACACAGAAATAAATCCATACAAAGAAACGCAAATTCCGCCAATTACGCAGCCAGGGATGCTTTCCACAAACGCAATAACTGGGTAGAAGAAGGCAACAATTATGCAAATTATTGAAGTGGTGAAAATAGTAAAGGTTGACGCGTTGCGAGAAAGTGCCACACAACCAATGCTTTCGCCATAAGTTGTGTTTGGGCATCCGCCAAACATAGCGCCAGTTAAAGAGCCAAGGCCGTCGCCAAAAAGCGTTCTGTGCAGGCCAGGATCCTTAAACAAATCTTTTCCAATTATGTAACTTATGTTCTTGTGGTCGGCTATATGCTCTGAAAACGCAACTAGCGAAACCGGAACAAACGCCACAAAAATTGTTAACACATCAGAAAAAGATGTAAGGTGCGAAAATCCTTCTTGAATTGCACCAATAAAGGTTATGTTTGGAAGCCAATTAGAAAAATCTCCAATGGTGGTAAATGGGGTAAAGTCCACAAGCTGCATAATGGGAACATTTGCCCAAATTCCAATTAGTGTTATTATAACGGCCAAAACATAGCCAAATAAAACCCCGCAGATAAAAGGGAAAATTCTAAACCCTTTTGGGCCTTTTACAGAAATGAACACAACAAATAAGAAAGTTATAACGCCAACTAAAATAGAAATTATGTTATAACCAGAAGCGTCAGTTTCTGTTATATTCATTAGGTTGTTAATGGCAGAAGAGGCAAGGTCAAAACCAATAAGTGCAACGGTTGGACCAATTACAACAGGTGGCATTAGTTTGTTTATCCAATCTGTGCCTGCAAATTTAACAATTAAAGCCAGGATTACATAAACAAGTGAGGCAAATATCGCCCCAAGTATAACCCCAAAATAGCCAAATGTTACAGCAGTGGCCAGCGGGTTGATAAAGGTGAACGAACTGCCAAGGAAAACCGGACTTTTAAACTTGCTAAGCAGCAAATACACAAGTGTTCCCACACCGGCGCCAATTAAAGCCGCCGATTGGCTAAGGTAAATTCCTCCAAGTTCGTTCATGCCCTTTACCACCACAGGCACTAACATGGTGGCCGCAATAATTGTTAAAAATTGTTGCAAGGCAAACGCAAGATTTTTGCCAAAAGGCGGCCTTTCGTTTGTGTCAAAAAGCATCCGTTTTTCTTCTTTCATATTAAAACCCCTTCTTATTATTTTTTTGATTATATCAAATGTGTAAAATTTATTGCAAATAAAATAGAGGTTGTGGCAAATAATAATTATTATTTTTTTTATCGACAATTAAATTGTTTTATTGTATAATAGCAACTTGTAAAAGGATTTTAAATGATAGAATTAAATTCAGTTAGTTTTTCAGCAGTTGATGCACCAACGGGTAACGTTAAAAATATTTTAAAAAATATAAACTTAACCTTTCCAAAGGGTAAGATAACAGTTATCACTGGCCATAATGGAAGTGGAAAGTCCACTCTTATAAAGCTTATCATGGGGCTTATTAAACCAACAGAGGGCAAAATTGCCTATAACGGGGAAGATATAACAAACTTGTCTGTTACACAAAGGGCAAAACTTGGCTTTACCATGGCATTTCAGCAACCAGTTAAGTTTAAGGGAATAACTGTTAAGGATATGTTAAACATTGCAAACAAGCAGGTAAATAGTGTCTCTGTTGCGTGCGAGTATTTATCTCAGGTAGGGCTTTGTGCAAAGGATTATATTAATAGGGAAATAAATTCTTCACTTTCTGGCGGAGAGCTTAAAAGAATAGAACTTGCAGTTGCACTATGCAAAGGGGGCGAGGTTTTTTTGTTTGACGAGCCAGAGGCGGGGATTGACCTTTGGAGCTTTGACGAACTTGTTAATATTTTTAAAAAGCAAAAAAATAAAACAATAATTATTGTTAGCCACCAAAAGAAAATTTTGGAAATTGCGGACTATATTGCCGTTTTAAACTCTAATTCTGACCCAAAAATGGGCAATAAAGGTGACATGTTAAAAGAACTTACAAAAAAACAATGCAAAAATTTGAAGGGGGTTGTTAATGGATAAGATAGATAGAGACCTTCTTTTGCAGGTGGCGGACCTTCACAAAATTCCACTTGGAAGTTTTAGTATAAGAAAAAATGGCTCACTTCTTAAAATGAATTCTACCACAGATATTCAAATTGTGCCAAAGCCAAACAAGAGGGGAATAGACATTTATGTTAAGGAAAATGTGAAAAACAAGAGTTTGCATATACCGGTAATTATTACACAAGGAAACTTAAATGATGTAGTGGAAAACGACTTTCACATTGCAGAAAACTGTGATATTACCATTGTGGCGGGGTGCGGAATTCACAATGATTCCGGCCAAACCAGCACACACAATGGTATTCACACTTTTAATATTGGTAAAAACTCCAAGGTTAAGTATATAGAAAAGCATTTAGGTGTAGGCTCTGGCAGCGGTGGCAAAATTTTAAACCCAGTAACAAACATAAATATGAAAGAAGATTCCTGCTTTGAAATGCAAACAATCCAACTAGGAGGTGTTACATCTTCTAAAAGAGAAACAAATGCCGTTTTGCAGGAAAATGCAAAGTTGGTTGTTAACGAAAAAATCTTAACAACCGAAAGCCAGTGGGCTATTACCGGTTTTGTGGTTAATTTGCAAGGCAAAAATTCTTCTTGCGAAATAACAAGTAGAAGTGTGGCAAAAAATAGTTCTACCCAAACTTTTGAATCAAAACTTCTTGGCAACAACGAGTGCTTTGGGCACGTGGAGTGTGATGGAATTATTTTGGATAACGCAAAAATTACCAGCAACCCATCTGTTGTGGCGGGCAATGTTAATGCAACTCTTATTCACGAAGCTGCAATTGGCAAAATTGCCGGCGAGCAATTGTTAAAACTTCAAACACTTGGGTTAACTAGGGAAGAGGCGGAAGCTGAAATAATCAAAGGTTTTTTAAGGTAAGGGGGGAATAATCAAATGTTTGATTTTTTGGTTTATAACAAGTTTAAAAGCAAAAAATGGGCAAAACTTTCACCACAAAAACGCCTTAAAATTTTTCAAAAAGTAGAAAAAATAATGGCAAGAAAAATGCATAGGGAAGTTTATCAAATTATTCCCAAAGAGTGGAACGACGGAACTTATGGCCTGTGCGTTCATGCAGAAAGGGTAATTTATTTAAACACTGTATTTTTTTTAGATGACAACATGAGATTTTTTGGCCTTGCAACACTTTTTCATGAAGAAAGGCATGCTCAGCAACATGCAATTGTTAAATCTAAAAAGAAATTATTTAAACTTTCCAAAGCTTATAGGTGGCAAAAAAACATGCAGGGCTATATTTCCTATGATGGGAATGAAAAATATTCTTATTATTCCATGCAGGAAATAGAAAGAGATGCAAACAAGTATGCCATAAACAGGCTTAAACATTTTAAGTTTAGATATAGACACGAAGATTTGTTTACAAGAACACTTGACGCAAAAATCAAACAATTTGCCGACACAAAAGACCTTGCAAAAAAAGAACTTGGATTCTTTTACCGAATCAAACTTCTTTTAAGAGAAAGAAAAGAAAGAAAGAAAAATGAAAGAGAATAAAATACAATCAAATAAGCAAAACAAATTTATAGAGTTTTTAAAATCTTTTACACCATATCAAATCACATACTTATCTGTGGTTGTGGCTTTGGTTATAATGTTTGTCATATTCTTGCCAGATGAAATGTTGGAGGATACATCTAACACTTTTGTTTTAATTTGCTCTATAATTGCGGTGCTTGCAAACACTGTTTGTGAACTCATGATTTCCAAACAAAATAAGTGGAATTTTATTGTTTCCATTATCTTTATTGAGTTTACAGAATCTATTTTGTTTTTTTCATTAGGGTATTACTCAACGGCACTAATTTCGCTTATTTTTTGGGTGCCTATTGACTTTGTTAGTTTCCTTAACTGGAATAAACACCCAGACGAACAGCAAAACATTTTAACAAAGGTTAAAAGGCTAGATTGGTGGCAAGACATTATTATCGTTCTTGCAATTTTGGCGTTTGGATTCGGGGTGGGGTATTTCTTAACCTTAATCCCAGGTGCTGAGGACACATATTTAGACGCGTTTTGTTCGGCAGTCGGCATGGCAAATGGGCTACTTTTGTTGTTTAGATATAACGAACAGTGGATTGCTTGGTTTATGGCTCTTATTTTAGATGCTGCACTTTATATTGTAAGTGGCAGTTATATTATGTTAATTACTGTTGCTGCCATGATGGTTAACACAATTTATGGATTTATTAAATGGATTATTTATATAAAGAACCATAAAAGAGAAAAAGGGTTGTTATAATTGGTTTTAAACAAATAAACTTACTTAAACAATAATTATAAAAACAAGCATTAAATTTATGCTTGTTTTTTATTCTTCAAAAAAGTCATCTGTTATTTCACAATTTATGTGGTTGGCATCAAGCAAAAGGGCTTTTTTAATTTTGTTTGTGCCATATTTGTTTTTAATTTTGTCTATGGCAGAATCTTCATTTTTTGATTTCTTAATTATGTTTTCATCAACAAACAGGTTTTCTTGGAACGCCTCATTTGAAGACACAAGGCTGCTTGCAGAAACTCTTATTGCGCGAATTAAATTTTTTTGAATTTTAAAATCCCAAACCTTGTTAAAAATTTTTAAAGCACGCTTTGCTAATTCATTTGAATTGTTTGTTGGCAAGCAAAAACTTTGCGATTTTGAAAAATGTTCAAGGGTATTGTCTTTAACGCTAACGTTAACGCATAAGGCCTCCAAATTTTTTTCTCTAAGTCTTTTGCCTATCATTTCGCACAAATAGAATATAACCTGTTTTGCTTGCTCATTGTTTGTTATGTCAACAATGCTGGTGGTGCCGTTCCCAACACTTTTTATGGCTCGCAAATTATTATAGTTTGCAACCTCATCTTGCTCGCGCCCATTTGCAATATCCACCAAATATTTGCCATTTACACCAAATTTATTTTGCATAAAAATTTCGTCAAAATTTGCAAGGTCACCAATAGTGTTTATATTCATTTTTTTAAAGCTAATTAGGCGCTTTCTGCCAACAAAAATGAGCTTTTCAACCGGCAGGGGCCACACTGTTTGTTTGTAAGTATTTTTATCAATAACTTTTATTTCGTCATTATCTGCAATTTTGCTGCCGAGTTTTGCAAACATCTTGCTAAACGAAATGCCAACCGAAATTGTAAGGCCGGTTAAAGTTTTTACTTCTTCCTTAATTTTATTTGCAATTTCATAAGGGGAACCAAAAAGTTTTTGACTTTTTGTTACGTCAAGCCAGCACTCGTCAATGCCAAAGGGTTCTACAAGATCGGTGTATTTTAGATATATATTATGCACTATTTTAGAGTATTTGGCATAGGTTTCAAAATCCGGCGGAACGCAAACAATATCTGGGCAGAGGAGTTTTGCCTTCCAGATTACTTCACCTGTTTTTACACCAGCTTTTTTGGCTATAACATTTTTGGCAAGAATTATGCCTGTTCGCTTTTTTGGGTTGCCAGTTACGGCAAGCGCAACGCCTTTATATTGCGGGTTTTTGATACATTCTACCGAGGCGTAAAAGTTGTTTAAATCACAATGTAAAATCGCTTTTTCTTCCATAAAATGCTCTTAATTTTTAATAGTAAATTTTATAAATAATCGCTGCTATTTATAGTTTTATAAATTACTTATACAGCCAATGCTATTACCTATAAACTTATAAGTAATTGCTATGTTTTATAAGTGTCTATATTATAGAACATTTGTTC
>JAZRVA010000029.1:0-12943 GCA_045598865.1 Clostridia bacterium
CTTTTTCTAACCCTTTTAACCTATTTTTTTACCAGTTTTGTATATAGTTTTGCATATATTTTTTAATGTGTTTTTTCAAATTTTCCTTATTTTTTTTATAAAAAATTTCTCCTTTAATACACCCCATAAATTCGCTATAAAAACAAAATATTTTGTTATTTAATCTTTTGTGTTAGCTATAAAATCAATGGCTTTAACCTGTTTTTTCATGTTTTCTATGGCTCTATTTGCTAGTTTTTGCTTTCTTAGTTTTTCATCTCTTTCATGTTCAGCAAGTGGCTCTAAAATGCCAAAATTGGCGTTCATTGGTTGAAAATTTTTTAAGTTACAAGTTGTTATATAGTTTATCATTGCCCCCAAAACTGTTGTAGAATCAAAAGTTAAAAACGGCCTATTTGTTAGTAAACAGAAGGCATTTATGCCCGCAACCAAACCAGAGGCCACGCTCTCCATGTATCCTTCAACGCCACCTAACTGACCCGCAATAAAAACGTTCGGGTTAATTTTGGTTTGAAAAGTATTTTTTAAAACTTTTGGTGCTTCAACATACGAGTTTCGGTGCATAACCCCATACTTTACAAAATTTGCATTTTTTAGTGCAGGAATTAAACCAAAAACTCTTTTTTGCTCACCAAATGTTAAGTTGGTTTGAAACCCAACCATGTTGTATAAAGAGTTTGTGTTTGATTCCCGCCTTAATTGAACCACAGCATAATATTTTTGCCCAGTTACTGGATGATTAAGCCCTATTGGTTTTAACGGGCCATATCTTAAACTATCCTGCCCTCTTGATGCCAAAACCTCTATTGGCATACAACTTTCAAAAATTTCTTTTTTTTCAAAATTTTTAAGTTCTACTTTTTGGGCGTTTACAAGATTTTCATAAAAAAGCAAGTATTCCTCTTTTGTCATCGGACAATTAATGTAGTCACCGTTATTTGTGCCTTTATCGTATCTATCCTTTATAAAACTGACATTTTTATCTAATGTTTCTGCGTCGACAATTGGGCTTGATGCATCAAAAAAGTGCAAGTTTTCACTATCTAAAAACTTTGAAATTTCATTTAAAAAAGAGGGCGTTGTAAGAGGTCCGGTGGCTATGATTACAACACCTTTTGGAATCTTTCTTATTTTCTTGCAGATAAAATTTATATTTTTATATATTTTTAATTGGTTAGTAACTTTTTTTGCAAATTCATCTCTATCCACTGCCAAGGCATTTCCAGCAGGAACAGAACAGGTTTTGGCAGTTTTTAAAATTAAACTATCTAAAATTTCCAGTTCCTTTTTTAAAACGCCAGATGCTGTGGTTATATCTTGTGATTTCAAACTGTTGCTGCAAACAATTTCGGCATAATTTGGGTTTTTGTGCGCAGGGGTAAAAGACTTTGGTTTGATATCAACCAAATTAACTTTTATGCCTCTTTTTGCAAGCTGGTATGCCGCCTCGCAACCAGCAAGGCCAGCACCGATAATTGTGACTTTTTGAGCCATATTAAATTTCTCTCTCTTCTGTTTTTGTGAAATCACAATCTTTATTAGAGCACTTGTATGTGTTAGATTTTTTTGTTTCTTTTACAACCAAGAAACTATTGCACTTTGGGCATTTTACATTGGTTGGTTTTTCCCAACTTGCAAATTTACACTGTGGATAATTTGAGCAACCATAAAATATTTTGCCGTATCTTGTTTTCTTTTCAAAAACGTCTTTGCCACATTCTGGGCAAGAACAAACTGGCAATTTTGGTGCTTCTAGGCTTTTTATATTTTTGCATCTTGGAAAATTTGGGCAAGCTAGAAATTTACCTGTTTTGCCTTCCCTTATAACCATTTTTGCACCGCATTTTTCGCAAACCACGTCACTAACTTCAAGTGGAATACTTACCTTTTTTGAGCCCCTAAAAGCATAGATAACTTCCTTTTCAAAGTCGCCATAAAAATTTTTGATAACATCTTGCCAATTAGTGTTGCCTTCTTCTATTTTGTCCAAGTTATCTTCCATTTGAGCAGTAAAAGAAATATTCATAATATCGGCAAAATATTTTTCCAAAAATTCTGTAACGGTTATGCCAAGATCGGTTGGAACTAAGTATTTATTCTCTTTTACCATATACTTTCTGGTTAACAAAACCATAATTGTTGGAGCATATGTGGCAGGTCTGCCAATGCCCTTTTCTTCCATAGTTTTTACCAAACTTGCCTCTGTGAATCTAACAGGTGGTTTTGTGAACTTTTGTTCTGATTTTATTTCGTTTAATTTTAGTAAATCGCCTTCTTTAATATTTGGAAGTTTTGCATTGTCTTCACTAGAATCTTCTTCCTTTTCCTCATATATCATATATGCTCTTGTAAAACCTGCAAAAACTGGTGTTCTACCTGTTACTTTAAAACCATATATGCCAGCAGAGATATTAACAGACAAACTATCGTAAGTGGCAGGAGTCATTTGGCTTGCCAAAAATCTTTCGTAGATAAGTTTATACAATTTATAGTTATCTGTTGACATGAACTGCTTTACGCTTTCTGGTGTTCGCTCTAATGAAATTGGCCTTATTGCTTCGTGCGCATCTTGAATATTCTTTTTTGATTTAAAAATATTGTATGTGCTTGGTGCATATTCGCTGCCATAGTTACTTATTATAAACTGCTTGGCTTTTGCCTGTGCCTCGGGTGAAACACGGGTGGAATCTGTTCTTATATATGTGATAAGTGCAACTTTGCCCTCTGCGCCCAGTTCCACGCCCTCATACAATGCTTGAGCGCTTTTTGTGGTTCTATCTATACTCATGCCAATTTTATTTAAGGCGTCTTGTTGCATTGTGCTTGTTATAAATGGAGGAGGTGGAGTGGACTTGGTTATTGATTTTTTTACTTCCTTTACAACAAATTGTTGAGTTTGCAAATAATTTTCCGCCGCTGATGTTTCCTCTTTATTTGCTGGCACAAACTTTTTGTTTTCTTTTGAAACAAGGGCGGATCTAAATTTTATTTTATCTTTTTCTAGGTGTGCAAAAACAGACCAATATTCCTTTGGTTTGAAATTTTTTATTTCTTTTTCTCTATCTACAATTATTTTTAAAGCAACAGATTGAACGCGGCCGGCGCTTAAATTGGGTTTTATTTTTTTGCATATTATAGGTGAAATTTTGTATCCCACCAACCTGTCAAGCACTCTTCTGCCTTGCTGTGCGTGAACCAAATCCATATTAATATTTCTTGGATTTAATATGGCTGTGTTTACCACATTTTTTGAAATTTCGTTAAACTCTATTCTACACTTTTCGTCTTCTGGGATATTTAATATTTTTTCTATATGATAAGATATTGCTTCACCTTCTCTATCCGGGTCGGTTGCTAGCAAAACTTTTTCGGCCTTTTGGGCTTTTGATTTTAGTTCCTTTATTATACTTTCCTTGCCTGGCATAATTTCATATTTAGGTTCAAAGTTATTGCTGATATCAACGGCAATTTCTTTGGCTGGCAGATCTCTTATGTGGCCTTTTGTGGCAACAACATCATACTCCTCGCCCAAATATTTTTTTAATGTATCTCTTTTTCCTGGACCTTCTATTATTACTAACTTCATAATTCCTTCTTTTTTACCTTAAAATAACATATACACATTTCCAGCAAGTTTTTTTATTATTCCACGAATCAAAAGTGTTGTCAACAAACTGTTTAGGGTTTTGGCATCAAAATTTGTCGTATCAACCAACTGTTGAAAGGTGGATTGACCTTTTTTTAACTGGTTTATAACAATTGTTTCTTCGAAAGAAAATTTTTCTAGCTTTTGTTTTGTTTGTTTTAATTTTATGTTATATTCGTCCAAAATATCTTGCGGGCAAATAACCGCCTTTGCCTGGCCATTAACTATCATCCTATTTGCTCCAACGCTTGTTAAACTAAAAATGTTGCCTGGAACACTGAACATATCCTTGCCATATTCGAGGGCATAATTTTTGGTGTGGATTACACCGGATTTTTCCTGCGCTTCGGTAACCAAAACGCCACGGCTTAGCGCGGCAATAATTCTATTTCTTATTGGGAACATATAGGCATCTGTTTTTTTGTATGGCCTTGTTTCACTAACCAAAAGGCCACCGTTTTTAATAATATCATTTGCCAAATTTGTGTTTGATTTTGGATAAATTTCGTCTAAACCTCCGGCTAATACAGCAATTGTTTTGCCATTATTTTTAAGTGTTGTGGAGTGTGCAACAAAATCTACCCCACTGGCTAGGCCACTAACAATTGTAAAGCCCGCCTGGACTAAATCCTTTACAAACCTTTCGGTTACTTCTTTGCCATAATTTGTGATATGCCTGGTGCCAACAACGGCAAAGCCGCTGGTTGAGAGCAACCCCACATTGCCTTTGCAATACAAAACAAATGGTGGTGTGTCTATGTTTTTTAGATTTTGTGGGTAAATTTTTGAAAAAACTGTGATTACTTGAATATTGAGCTCCTGCAAAGATTTTTCTACGTTATTAAAAGATTTTGACAGACACTGATTTTTTAATATTTCAAAATTTTCTTCACTTTCTATGATATTTAAAAGTTGTTTATTATCTTTAATTTTATCGTAGCAAAAAACATCGCAGATGTTTTTAAAACTTTCTACAATTTTTTGTTTTTTCTTGTAAGTTAAAAAGTCAAAGCTATCTAACCACGTTATTGCAAGTTCTTCCTCTGTCATAAACTTCTTTTTTGCAACAAACTAAGTTGTTATTGCCAAATTCCTTTTAAAAATTTTTCTAAATTTATATTTTTAAACCCAATATTTTTCATCTAAACTTCTGTAACTAATTGCCTCAAACAAATGCTCTTTTTTAATGTTTTCACTGTCATCTAAATCTGCAATTGTGCGGGCAACTTTTAAAATTCTATCGTATGCTCGTGCGGTTAGTTTTAGGTTGTCAAATGCAAGTTTTAACATATTATTACAATCCTGGTCTAACTCACAATATTTTTTTATTTGAGAGTTTGACATTTTGCTATTGCTATGTATTTTTGAGTTTTTAAACCTTTCTGTTTGAATTTTTCTGGCTTTATCTACTCTTAATTTTATGCTTTCAGATTTTTCTTCATCTGCTTTGGCGGAAATGTCACTGTAATCTATGTTATCAACTTCTATATACATATCTATTCTATCCATAAGGGGACCACTTAATTTGCTAAGATACTTATGAATTTGATTTGGTGAACATTTGCAAGGTTTTTTATTTGAGCCATAATTTCCGCATGGGCAAGGATTCATGCTTGCAATTAAAATAAAATTTGATGGATACTCTATTGTGCGGGCATTACGGGAAATAGTTATGTTTCCATCTTCTAAGCACTGCCTTAAAGATTCTATTGTGGCACGGCTATATTCTGGCATTTCATCCAAAAACAAAACACCATTATGTGCAAGACTTACCTCCCCTGGTTGTGCCTTATTGCCACCACCAACGAGAGCCACAGTTGTGGATGTGTGATGTGGACTCCTGAATGGTCTATCGGTTATAAAACCAACCTTTTCGTCTAATATGCCGGCAATGCTGTGGATTTTTGTGGTTTCCATTGCTTCATCAAAAGTCATATCTGGCAAAATACCAGGGAAGGCCCGTGCTAGCATTGTTTTGCCACTGCCGGGTGGGCCAATCATTAACACATTGTGCCCGCCAGCTGCCGAAATTTCAAGTGCCCTTTTTGCACTTGCCTGGCCTTTTATTTGACTAAAATCAAATTTTGCTGGGGCAACTTTTTTTATTTCTTCAAAAGAGATTGTTTTTGCCTTTTCTATTACAATTTTCTTATTTAAAAAATTAACCACATCGCTAAGAGTTTTTACTGGGTAAATTTCTAAGCCGTCGATAAATCTGGCCTCTTTTATATTTTCAAATGGAACAATAATTTTTTTAACGCCAATGGTTCTTGCTGATATTAAAACTGGCAAAAGGCCATTTATTTTTCTTACTTTACCATCAAGCGAAAGCTCACCCACAAAAGCAAAGGAATTTAATTCTTCTTTTGAAATTTCAATTTGGTTTGTGGCTGTTAATATGCCAACGGCGATGGCAAGATCGTAAATAGAGCCCTCTTTTTTTACGTCCGCAGGGGCAAGGTTAATGACAACTTTATCAACTGGAAAAACATAGCCTTGGTTTTTGATTGCTGGGGCAACCCTTTCCTTTGACTCTTTAATTGCGGTGTCTGCAAGGCCAACAATGTTATATGATGGCAAGCCGTGGTTTATATCCACTTCTACACCAACCAAAAAGCCTTTAAGGCCAATAAGTCCAAAAGAATTTGTTATTGAAAACATAAAAACCTCGTATGCAGTTATTTTTAAAAACATTATATAATTTTTTGGTTGTTTAACCAAACAAAAATACAATCATTTTTATTGATAAAACTTATGTTAAAAATGAAAATAAAAAAAACTACCAAAATTTTGGTAGGTTTAAAATTACTTTTGTTCTTTAATTTTTGTTGCTTTGCCAGATAAATCTCTTAGATAAAAAAGTTTTGCACGTCTAACTTTGCCTTTTTTCAAAACTTCAATTCTATCAATTTTTGGGCTGTGAAGTGGGAATGTTTTTTCTACTCCAACACCAAAAGACATGTGCCTTACTGTAAAGTTTTCTCTAACACCGCCGTTTTTTCTGGCAATAACTGTGCCTTCGTAACCTTGGATTCTTTCTTTATTTCCTTCAATAATTTTATAAAAAACCTTTACGGTATCGCCAATGCCAAATTCTGGGATATCGCTTTTAACATTTTCTTTTTCTATAACATCAATCAAGTTCATAACTCTATGCCTCCATTAAAAATTGCAAGTAATAATAACATACTTAAAATAAAATTGCAAGTAAAATTTTTATTTGTTATGTAAAAATTTTTAAAATATATTTTGCAGGTGATTTATTTGTTGTTTGTCAAAAAAATCGCCGGTAATTTCTATGCAATCAAAGCGCATTTGAACCTTTTCAAACAAATTTTTGCTTTTTAAATAACTGATTGCAACGTTTCTAATATTGTGCTGTTTTTTGGTTGTTATTGCCTCTTTGGGCGAACCAAACCTGGACGAACTGCGCTGTTTTACTTCAACAAAAACATAACAATTGTTTTGTTTGGCTATGATATCAACCTCGCCCAAATTATTTCTATAATTCTTTTCTAAGATAACATACCCTTGTTGTTTTAAATAAAACTCGGCTTGACTTTCGCCAATATTTCCCTTTTGTTTATTAAGTTGTTTCAACTATTCTTGCCCTCACTTACAAAATGTTTTATAAACGAATTTCTGTGGATATTGCATTTTCCAAACTTTTTTAGATTTTCAATATGCTCTTTTGTGCCATAGCCTTTATGTTTTTCAAAACCATATTGTGGATAAGTATTTGCAAAATCTAACATTAATTTATCTCTGTGCACTTTTGCTAAGATTGAGGCGGCTGCGATATTATAGCTTTTTGCGTCACCTTTGATTATTGAAACTTGCGTTATTTTGTTTGAAATATTTGGAAGTTTAACAGCATCAATCAAAACCATTTTTGGCACAATTTTAAGGCAATTTAGGGCTTGCTGCATACCTAATTTTGTTGCCTCTAAAATATTAATTTTATCTATAATGTTATTATCAACCTCTATTATTGAGTAAGAAATAGCACTCTCTTTTATTTTTTCAAAAAGTTCTTCTCTTTTTTTGGCAGTTAGTTTTTTGCTGTCATTTATGCCATCAATTATTTTATCACTGTTAAGCGGCATGATAACACAGGCACAAACAACAGGTCCTGCAAGTGGGCCACGCCCTGCCTCGTCTATGCCTGCAACTGGGCCATATTCTTTATAACTATTCTCGTATTCAAACAAATCAGAAGTTTTATTTGGCATAAAATTTAAGACCCTTTAATCCAGAATTATTTTTTCTAGTTTATTTTTTCTAAAATCATCAAGAATTATTTTTGCGCATTTATCGTAGTCGAAATCTCCGCCCTTTTCTAGGCAACCCCTGCTTTTGCAAATATTTTCAAAGATTTCCAAAACGGGAGAATTATTGTTGATTTTTATGTTATATCTTTGCTCCAAAATGGTTTTGTCTTTTTTTACAATATCTTTTATAAACTCAAAGGCAAGATTTGTTGTGTCTAAAACATCATCTTTTATAGAGCCGATATAGGCCAAATTTTTGGCGACTTTAAAATCTTCAAAACTTGGCCACAAAGTTCCTGGGGTGTCTAAGAGAACAAGTTTTTCGTCCTTAGAGGTAAGCCATTGCTGACCTTTTGTAACACCCGGTTTGTTGCCCGTGATAGCCTTTGCTTTGCCACAAAAGTTATTAATTAGTGTGCTCTTGCCACAATTTGGAACACCAATTACCATTGCTTTTATTATGTAATTTAAATTTTTCTGCTGTGCTTTTGCAAATTTATCTTTTAAAAGTTCTTTGGCTTTTTCGTAAACAATTTTGCTAGAATTGGTTTGTGTGCTGTTTAAGAAAACTGCGCTGCTATTTTGAGTTGTTAGTTTTGTTTTAAACTTTGCCAAATCCTGAGTGTTAACTAAATCTGCTTTGGTTAAAACATAGACAATAAATTTTTCTTTGGCAAGCTTGGTAAGTTTTGGGTTTAAACAGGAAATTGGGGCTCTGGAATCTAGGCAATAAAAGATGATATCAACATTTTTTATACTATTTTCCATTTGCCTAAGAGCCCTTGTCATGTGGCCGGGAAACCAATTTATGTAAATGCTATTTTCACTCATATTTTAAATTAACACTCTCCTTTTTTTTGATTTTTAAATAGATTAACAATATAAACATTTTTTAATTACAAATTTTCAAAAAGAAAGACATTTTCTGGCAAATTTAACCTTTTAAAAATGCCATCTTTAACATATTTGCCGCCCATATGCTTATAAAATTCATTTGAAGGGTTGCCTTTTAAACAAGCTATAATCATTTTGTTACAACCTAGTTTTTTTATTTCCTTGGCTGCCGTTTCTACTAACTTTTTGCCATAACCATTGCCCTTATATTTGGCTATTATATAAAGGGCTATAATTTCGCCACAATTTTCAAATTGTTCGTCTTCTGCAAGACCGTATCTTACAAAGCCAACAACTTTGTTATCTGCCTGCAAAACATGAATATTATTATTCTTTTCATCAAAATTGTTGTATTTTTTCTGTGCTCTTTCTGTTTCATTTGTTTTTAGTTCTTCCAAATACCAATCTGGCACAATGCCTTTGTATGTTTCATTCCAAGCAACTGTTACAACATGCGAAACATCAAAGCAATCTTCCCTAGTTGATTTTCGTATTTTAAATTGCATATACTAACCACCTTTTTAAGATTTAATTAGTGAGATTTTTGAGTAATCAATCTTGCTTTTTTAACAAATCTGGGCGTTGTTTTTGAGTTATAATTTGCGATTGTTCCTGCCTCCACTTTGCAACTTCTTTGTGGTTTCCACTAACAAGAACATCTGGCACTTTTTTGCCCATAAACTCACTTGGCCTTGTGTATTGTGGATATTCAAGCAGGTTGCCAGAGCTAAAACTTTCCTCATTTGTTGTGTTTTCGTTGCCTAACACATTTGGAATATACCTGGCCACGCTATCTACAAGAGCCATGGCTGGAATTTCTCCGCCAGTTAGGACATAATCTCCAATGGAAATTTCCTCATCTATGCAAAGCTCTATTATTCTTTGGTCTATACCTTCATAATGGCCACACACAAGAATTATGTGATCATAAGTTTTTGCCAAGTTTTCTACCATACTTTGATTTAACAATTTGCCCTTTGGTGATAAGTAAATAACATGGCTATTTTCTGTTTTAACGCTCATTATTGCATCGTATAATGGCTGAGGGGTCATAATCATGCCGGCTCCTCCGCCGTAAGAATAGTCGTCACACCTTTTGTTTGGGTCCTTAGAAAAGTCCCTTATGTTTACAACATTAATATCTATTAAATTATTCTTTTGAGCACGCAACAAAATGCTATGATTTAGAGCATCAAACATTTCTGGAAACAAAGTTAAAATATCTATTTTCATACTAAAACCTCGTTTAGTTTTTGTTTATCTACAACAATTAGTTTTTCCTTTACATCAACTTTTTTAATAACTTGTTTTAAAAATGGAAAACTTCTTATTGCTCCACCAATCAAAATATTTATGTTGGCAACAGTTGAGTATTTTTCAACACTCTCAACATAACCTATAATATTGTTATTTTCATCCACCACGCAGCAATCTTGCAAGTCTTCAATATAAAACTCATCGGTGTTATTTATTTCTGGCCTTTTGGCAAAAAGAATTTTGTTTCGAAAAGTTTCCGCATTGTTTCTTGTTGTAATTTCTTGGGTTTTAATAAAGGCATATTTTTTTTGAAACCTAATTTCTACTATTGTGTAAATTTTATCCTCTATTTTAAAACTACTTAATGAACGCAAAAAATCAAGGTCGGTTGTAAACAACTCCACCTTAATTTCGCCTTTTATGCCCTGTGGCTTTAAAACTTTTGCTATTTCAAATTCTTTCATGGCAAAAGCCCCTTTTTATGTAAAAAGTTATTTAATTTTAAATATATATTTTTTTTGTTCTCCATGGCTTGCAGAGTGCAAAATAGTTCTTATTGCATGAGCAATCTTGCCATTTTTGCCAATAATTTTGCCATAATCGCCTTCTGCAACACTGGCTTCTATTACAACAGCCGTATCTTCTTCTCTTGTGGAAACAGCAACAGCATCTTTATTTTCAACAATGCTTTGAATAATAAATTTTATTAATTCTTCCATCAAAATTACCCCCTAAAATTTAATTAAAACACAATTATTTTTTTGCATCTTTCTTTTTAGGTGTAACTTTTTTGCTTGTATAGTGCTTTGCATTTTCAACAATGCCAGCTTTAACAAGAAGAGTTCTTGCTGTTTCGGTTGGTTGTGCACCATTTTTAAGCCATGTTAAGGTTTTTTCTTTGTCTAGGTTTAAAGAATCCTTTTCTACAAGTGGGTTAAAGTAACCTAGGTTTTCAATAACCTTGCCATCTCTTGAATTTCTTGCATCTGCAACAACAACTCTGTAAAATGGACTTTTTTTGTCTCCTAATCTTGTTAATCTAATTTTTACTGCCATAATTTTTTTCTCCCTTTGTTTTTTATGATATATTTTAAAAATTTTTTGTTAAAAATTTTGAAAAAACTTTTTTATTTTACCTAAATTTAAATTTTGTAATAGTTTTTGGCATGCTGCCGTTTTTCATTTGTTTCATCATTATTTTTGATTGTTCAAATTGTTTAAGCAAGCGGTTAACATCTTGAATTTGGGTTCCACTGCCATCGGCTATTCTCTTTTTTTGACTACCTTTTATAAGGTCTGGGTTTTGCCTTTCTTTTTTGGTCATACTTTGAATGATTGCCCTATGTTTTGCAAGTTCTGACTCGTCAACTTGTGCACCATTAAGTTTACCCGAAAGGCCTGGAATCATTGCAATTATATCGTTTAAATTGCCCATTTTTTTGATATTTTCCATTTGAGCCAAGTAATCCTCAAACGAAAAGTTATTTTCTTTAAACTTCTTTTCGAGTTGTTTGGCTTCCTCTTCTGTTACTGCGTTTTGGGCTTTTTCTATGAGAGTTAAAACATCACCCATGCCCAAAATTCTAGATGCCATTCTATCTGGATAGAAAGGTTCTATATCTCCTAGTTTTTCACCCATGCCGCAAAATTTAATTGGCTTTTTAACAACTTCACATAAAGAAAGTGCTGCACCACCACGGGTGTCGCCATCAAGTTTGGTTAATATAACACCAGTGATATCTAAATCCTCATTAAACTTTTGAGCCACATTAACGGATTCTTGACCGTTCATAGAATCCACAACAAGCAATATTTCGGTGGGAGCAATTTCCTTTTTTATTGTTTTTAACTCGTCCATTAACTCCTCGTTTATGGAAAGTCTGCCCGCCGTATCAACAATTAATGTGTCATACATTTTTTTGTTTGCATACTCTATTGCCTGTTTGCATGTTTTGGTTGGGTTTTGTGTTCCCTTTTCAAAAACTTCCACATTTGCAGTTTTGCCAACAACTTGAAGCTGGTTGATTGCTGCTGGCCTATAAATATCGCAAGCAACAAGCATTGGTTTTTTGCCCTGAGATTTTAAAAGAGAGGCAAGTTTGCCACACATTGTTGTTTTGCCACTGCCCTGAAGGCCACAAAGCATAATTATTGTTGGAAGCTTTGGAGAAACTTGAAGTTTAGAGTTTGTGTTACCCATAAGAGTAACAAGCTCATCTTTTACAATTTTTATTACTTGTTGACCTGGGGTTAAACTGTTTAAAACTTCTTGACCCACTGCCTTTTCAGAGACTCTTGCCACAAAATTTTTGGCAACCATAAAATTAACGTCTGCCTCTAACAAGGCAACTCTAATTTCCCTCATTGCCTCTTTTATTTCAAGCTCGGTTAATTTTCCGTGTTTTGTTAAATGAGAAAATATGTGATTAAGTCGTAAAGATAAATTTGAAAATAATCCCATTTTTTACAAAACCTCCATAATTTTTTTAAAACATTTTCTTGCCTCATTATCATCGATTTTTGGCAAATCTAAACATCCATTTATTTGAGTTTTTATTTTATCAAACTTTTCTAAAAGTTTTAAACTTTTTTCATAGTCCTCCAAAATATTAAAACATCTTTTTAAAATTTCGTTTACGGCCTGCCTTGATGTTTGGTTTATTTGTGCAATTTCAGATAATGACAAGTTTTGATCTAGATACTCTTTTAAATAAAGGCTCTGTTTTTTTGTAAGCAACGAACCATAAATCTCAAAAAGTAAACTATATCTTAAATTGTTTTCTAAAACCATTAAATTTAAACCCTTGGATATAATTTGTAAAGTAAAAATGTTTTACAAAATGAATTATATATTTATTACATTTATTTGTCAATA
>JAZRVA010000030.1:0-4369 GCA_045598865.1 Clostridia bacterium
TGTGAAAATATTAAAATTTAAAGAAAAAATATTGTTTTAATTTTTACAAAACTAATGTATAATAAACTTATTACAAAAAAAGAAGGTTATTTGAAAAAATGAAACTTGGTGTTGTGGGGCTGCCTAATGTTGGGAAAAGCACACTTTTTAATGCAATTACGCAAGCTGGGGCTGAGAGCGCAAACTACCCTTTTTGCACAATAGAACCAAACGTGGGCATTGTGGACGTGCCAGACGAAAGACTAACTGTTTTAACCAAACTTTACAATGCACAAAAAACAACGCCTGCCCAAATAGAATTTGTTGATATTGCAGGGCTCGTTAGGGGTGCTAGCAAGGGTGAAGGGCTTGGCAACAAGTTTTTAAGCCATATAAGAGAAGTTGACGCAATAGTTCATGTGGTTAGATGCTTTGAAGACCAAAAGATTATTCACGTTGAAGGCAGTGTAAACCCAAAAAGAGATATTGAAACAATTAATTTAGAACTTATACTTGCAGACTTAGAGAGTGTGGAAAAATATTTTGACAAAGAATTTAAACTTGCAAAAGCAGGGGTTGCCGAGGCAAGAACACATGTTGACGTGTTAAACAGAATTAAAACAGCTTTGGAAAATGAAAAATCCGCAAGAACAGTGCTTTTTACAGACGAAGAAAAAGAATATGTTAACGGGTTGTTTTTATTAACCACAAAACCAGTTATTTATGTTGCAAACATTGCAGAGGGCGATATTGGCAAGGATTATGCAAATTTGCCACTTGTAAAAGAAGTTTTTGAATATGCAGAAACTGAAAACGCAGAAACTTTGGTTTTAAGCTGCAAAATAGAAGAAGAATTAACTTCTTTGGAGCCAGAAGAAAGAGAAATGTTTAAAGAAGAACTTGGCATTAAAGAAAGTGGATTAGAGAAACTTATTGTAACCAGTTACAAAACTCTTGGCCTTATGAGTTATTTGACTGCGGGAGAAAAAGAAGTTAGGGCTTGGACGATTGTTAAGGGGACAAAGGCTCCGCAGGCTGCTGGAAAAATTCACTCTGACTTTGAAAAAGGTTTTATTAGGGCAGACATTGTAAAGTATGAAGACCTTGTTGAACTCGGCAGTTTTGTGGCTGCAAAAGAACACGGCAAGGTTGCAAGCGTTGGCAAAGACTACGTTATGCAAGAAAACGATATAGTTTTGTTTAAATTTAATGTGTAATTTGTGATTATTTTTAACTTTTAGCATTATAAATTTGAGAAAAAACACAAAAAAGAACGTCAATTTTTAGGCGTTCTTTTTGTTTTTAAAAATTTTTAGTATCTTTTTTTGTTGTTTTTTGTTTTTTATTGTTTTTTTATTTTTATAAAAAACTTAAATTATTTGTTATCAACTTTTGCCATGTAAGCAATTAAATCAACAACTTTGTTTGAATAACCCCACTCGTTATCATACCAAGCAACAAGTTTTACAAACTTGTCGGTAAGCATTATTCCTGCGTTTGCATCAAAAATTGATGTGCGAGAATCGTGAATAAAATCACTTGAAACAACAGGTTCTTCTGTGTAGCCCAAAATGCCTTTTAAATCTGTTTGAGCATGTTTTTGAACTGCTTTTTTAATTTCTTCATAAGTTGTTGGAGTTTTAAGTGTGCAAGTTAAGTCCACAACCGAAACATCAAGTGTTGGAACCCTAAAACTCATGCCGGTTAATTTTCCGTTAAGTTCTGGAATAACAACGCCAACAGCTTTTGCAGCACCTGTTGAAGATGGAATAATATTTCCTGCTGCCGCTCTGCCACCACGCCAATCTTTTTTTGATGGGCCATCAACTGTTAGCTGTGTTGCTGTGGTTGCGTGAACAGTGGTCATTAAACCTTGTTCCAAACCAAACTCATCATTAATAACTTTTGCAAGTGGTGCCAAACAGTTTGTTGTGCAAGAGGCATTTGAAACAATATTTATATCTTTTGTGTATGTTGTGTTGTTAACGCCCATAACAAACATAGGAATTCCGCCTTTTGCAGGAGCGGTTATAACAACCTTTTTTGCGCCGCCTTCTAAGTGAAGTTTTGCACCGTCTGGGTCGGTAAATTTGCCAGTGGCTTCTGCAATATATTCTGCCCCGCAACCCTTCCAATCAATTTTGTTTGGTTCTTTTTCGGCAAACATTTTAATTTTTTTGCCGTTAACTATAATACTGTCTTCTGTGTGGTCAACTGTGCCTTCAAATTTGCCATGGATTGTATCATATCTTAAAAGATATTCTGCATAATCTGGGCTAATAAACGGATCATTGATTCCCACAACTTCAACATCATCTCTTGTGCTGGCAGCCCTTAAAACAAGCCTGCCAATTCTTCCAAAACCATTAATACCAATTTTTACTGTCATATATTTTTCCCCTTTTTTATGATAAGTATATTATATCTTTATTAAAAATTTTTAACAACTTTTTTAAAGCATTGTTAAACCAAATTTTCTGGGTTTAAACACTTTAATTCTTCCAAAATAAATCGTCCGTCTTTTCTAATCAAGACGCCATCAAAATAAATTTCTCCGCCACCATGCTCTGGGGTTTGAATTTGAATTAAATCCCAGTGTAAAGACGATTTGTTTCCGTTATTACACTCGTCATAACAGCTGCCCGGGGTAAAGTGAATAGAGCCCATTATTTTTTCGTCAAACAAAATATCTAACATAGGTTTTTTAATGTGTGGGTTAAGCCCAAACGAAAATTCACCCACATATCTTGCACCCTCGTCTATATCAAAAATTTTGTTAATATCCTCTGCGCTATTTGATGTGGCTTTTATTATCTTGCCATCTTTAAAAGTTAGGGTTATATTCTCGTGCCTTTCGCCATTATGAGAAAGAATTGGAATATTATATTTTATTGTTCCGTTAACGCTGTTTTTTACAGGAGCGGAAAATATCTCTCCGTCTGGAATGTTAAACTTGCCTGAACATTTAATTGCTGGCATTCCTTTTATGGAGAAGGTTAAATCTGTTCCTGGGGCAACAATTCTTACTTTGTCTGTTTTTTCCATTAATGCCTTTAAAGAATCCATTGCTTTATCCATTTTGGAATAATCAAGATTGCATACGTTAAAATAAAAATCCTCAAAAGCTTCAGTGCTCATGCCTGCATTTTGGGCAAGAACAGGGGTTGGGTAATTTAAAATAACCCACTTTGTTTTTGGCACCCTTGTTTGTATGTGAACAGGATAACTATATATTTTAGAAGAAGTATCCAGCTTGTCTTTTGGAACATCACTATTTTCAAAAACATTTTTGCTTCTTATTGAAATATATGCATTCATGTCTTGCATAACAGGAAGGTCGTATTTACACCTTAGGGTTTCTCGTTCGCTGCTAGTTTGCATAAGCAATTTTCTTTCCACAATAGAATTTTGCATTTTAACAAAAGGGTAAGCGCCAACTTTGTAAACCTCATCAACTAATGCGCATATAAATTGGTAATCTGTGTCTGTGACCTCTATTAAAATTTTTTCACCCTTTTTTAAAGAACAAGAATAATTAACTAAATTGTGTGCTAATTTTTTTAGTCTCTCGTCAACCATTTTTAGTTTATCTCCTTAATTTGAAAAGTTTTGTTTACGTTTACTTGGTTTCTTATTTCAAAAAAATGTTTTGGCAATAATATATTAGAAACCACCAAAGAAGACAGGCACATAAAAGCCAGAAATATGTTAACCGCAGGAATCATGTTTGAAACAACAGAGTTTAACACAATAAGTAAAGCAACAAGGGCAACAAACATAATTACAGACACAAAAAACAAAACAAGGCTTGAAGTTTTTTGCTTGTAATTCAACTGGTAGGTTTTTGTTTTAGAGTCAACAAAAATAGAACGACTTTCAAAGCCATAAAATTCCTTTGTGTTTTTTAAAAAGCAACATTTTCTTGGAAGTTCTGCAAAAACCTGCAATAAATTTTTGTCTATTAACCCCAAAGAAATTATGTTTAACTTTTCTTTCCTGCCCGTAAAAAGTTTTACAAAAAAATTGTATATTCCTGAAAAAACGCCTTGAAAAAAGCCTTTTATTCCATTTTTTCTTTTAAGAACGTGAACAATATTTGCACCCTTCTTGTGTTTTTCCAAACACTTTGCAAAAACAAGGTCCACCTTTGCAAGTTTAAGGTCGCCAAGCAGAACAAAGTCTCCATCAAAAAAATTAATGGTGTTTAAAAATGCTTCGTTGTAAGTAAAAGGCTTGTCTGTTACAACAACCTTAATGTTCTTATTTTTTTTTGCTTCTTTTGAAATAAAGTTATGGTTTGAAGTGTTTTGCTTACAACAAACAAAAACCATTTTATAATCTTGGTTTTCCAAAAAAAACTTGGTTTTTGTAAAATTTTTTAAAAAAACTT
>JAZRVA010000031.1:0-2052 GCA_045598865.1 Clostridia bacterium
TTTTAAAACAAAGCCAGTATAATTGTATTGCCTTTTAAGCAATATTTTAATTTTGTTTAGTTGGTGTAGCAGTTACCTTTGACACTTTTTCATTATTCTTATTTTGTTCTGGCACATCAACCTCACTAAAAGCCATAAGCATTAAAATTGGTAACAAATTAAAGATGCTGATTGTTGGTGAGGAATCCAGCATACCACAAAGCGCAATTGCCAAATAATTTACCAAGCAAAATAATTTAAAATGTGAAAAGTTTTTAAAAACCTCTTGATATTTTTTAAAATATAGTGGAGCATTCAAAACAAGCCCCACAACACCCGTACAGGTTAAATAATGCAAAATGGTGTTATGGCAATTCACCAGCGAAAATCCACCCAAGTCTTGCAAACCCAACCACTGCAAAGATTTTATGGCCGACATATCTTTTGTAACAAAACCAATACCAAAAACAAAGTGAGATTTAAAGTTTTCAAAGCACCATTTCCAAAGTGGTTCCCTTCCATTAAAACTAAAACCCTTATCCAAATAATACGCAATCAAACTTTTAACTTTTTCAAAAAACACCACGCAAAAAAGCAGTGCAATTAGTGCAAGGGCTAAAAGTGAAAAAAGAATTATTTTTTTGTTTTGCGAGTTTTTAATTGTAAAAATTAAATAAAACACAAAAACAATTGCTGCAGCAAAAAGAGCAATCCTAGAAAAAGTTAAAAATATTCCCAAAAATATAAGTAGCGCAACTAGCAAAAATAAGTAATCTTTCTCATTTTTTTGTGCCAAATAAAAAGTTCCACAAAGGCCTGAAAGCATAAAAATTGCAGCACCATTAATTTCGCCCGTGCCCACTCTAACCAGCTTGTTGTTTATGGCATACATAATATCACTTGATTTTAAGTAAAACACAATTATTTCGCCAAAAATGGTTAGTGCTAGGAAAACGAAACACCAAGCAAGGTAACGTTTGTAATCCTTTATAAAATTTAAGCAAAACCAATACACCGCATAAACTATCACAGAAAGCACAAGTGTAATGGTAAAATTTAAAATATCAAAATACCCAACAACACCAGCCAAACAATTGCCAACTAGACTTAAAACAAAAGCCCAAAAAAACTTGCCTCTTACCGGAATTATTTGTTTTGTTTTAACTTGGATTATACTGTAAGTTATAATACTTAATAAAAATATAATAATAAACGAAATGTAAAAAATCCAATTAAAAACGCCTTCAATTGTGGTTATTGCATAAGTAAAAGATAACAAAGGAAACAACAGCGCCTTTGGGTTATTCTTGCAGAAAATCATAACAAAAATTTGGTGCAAAAGCATAACTGTAAGCGAAAGATATGGCAAATTGATTGCCCAACAAAAAACAATTAAAACAGATAAAATTGCAAGTTGCCAAACGCTGTTTAAAAACTCTTCTGGATTTTTAAACAAATTGTTTTTGGTCTGCACGCGGGAAGCTGTTTCGTGGTTTGAAGTCACTTTTTTTTAACTCCTTTTATTAAACATTTTCTATTTGCCAATCAATTGGCGTCATGCCGTTTTCAGTTAAAAACTGGTTGCATTTTTTAAAATGGTCGCACCCAAAAAATCCATTGTTTGCAGAAAGTGGGCTTGGATGTGCGCAATAAAGAACATAATGCCTTGACAAATCAATATCTTTAACCACACTTTTTGCGCCATTTCCCCACAACATAAATACAATTGGGGTTTGTTTTTGCGCAAGTTTTTCTATAACTGCATGTGTAAATTCTTCCCAACCCTTATTCTTGTGGCTAAAGCTTTTTCCGCGCTCAACCGTTAAAACACTGTTAAGCAAAAGAACCCCTTGCCTTGCCCACTTGGTTAGGTTGCCATTGTTTGGTATATAACACCCAAGTTCGTTTTTTAGTTCTTTATATATATTTTGTAAACTTGGGGGAAGTTTAGGACATAATACACTAAAAGATAACCCGTGTGCTTCACCTACTCCATGATAAGGATCTTGTCCCACTATTACAACTTTAACATCTTTATAACTTGTTAATTTTATTGCATTAAATACATCTTGT
>JAZRVA010000032.1:0-2282 GCA_045598865.1 Clostridia bacterium
TAATTATATTATATCAAAAAAATTTTTAAAAATGTTTTTAACTCTATTTAACTTTTTTTTATTTTTGTTATAAAATAAATTTATAATAAATTTTGGGAGTTAATATGGAAAAATATTTATTAAAAGACGCTTTAAACAAAGGTTATGCCGTGGGTGCGTTTAATTTTGGCTCGTTGGAAACATTAAAGGCCATAATTTCGGCGGCGGAAAATTGCAATGCGCCAGTTATTGCGGAAGTTTCGGAAGGGGCAATTGCTTTTATTGGTAAAGATTATTTACAAGCAATTATTGCAGCTGCAAAAAAAGAGTGCAAAGTGCCAATTTTATTCCACTTAGACCACGGAAAATCATTAGACAGCGTAAAAATGGCGATTGAGGTTGGGTGCAACTCTGTGATGATAGACGCATCTATGTTGCCATTTGAAGATAACATAAAAATTACAAAACAAGTTGTTGACTGCGCGCACGAAAAAGGCGTTTTTGTGGAGGCAGAACTTGGCTCTTTGGCGGGAATTGAAGACGACATCTCTGTTGAAGACAAAAACAGTTTTTACACAAACCCAAACCAAGCAAAAGAATTTGTTGAAAAAACTGGGGTGGATAGTTTGGCGGTTGCAATTGGAACAAAACATGGTGCTTACAAGTTTGATGGGGATTCAAAACTAAGGTTTGACATTTTAAAACAAATTGAAAGTGCAATTCCAAACACTCCTCTTGTTTTACACGGTGCAAGTGGGGTGGACCAAAACACGGTTAAAAAACTTTATGATTTAGGAGTGGACATAACTGGGGCAAAGGGTGTTTCGGACGACTGTTTAAAGGAGGCTTGCCAAATGAACATTTGCAAAATTAATTGTGACACAGATTTGAGAATGAGTTTTTTACAAGGAATTTTAAACAATGTTAACACAAACAAAAAGAATATTGATTACAGAAAATATTTAACCGAAGGTATGAACGAAGTTAAAACTTTGGTGGAAAACAAAATTATGCTTTTTGGTGGATTAAACAAAGCTTTATAAATAAAACCTTTTTAAAAACAAAAAGACCTTTTAAATTAAATTGGTCTTTTTTTTATTTTATAAAATATTTTTTAATGCTTTATGTGAAAATAAAAATTATTAAAAGGATACTGGAAACTATTGCTAAAACAGAAAAAACTATACCCCAAATCCCTATTGATTTGCGGTTTAATCTTATTTGCATAACGGCAAAAACAAAACCATAAACCGCAAGTAAAATTGAAATTAAAACGCCGCCTAAAAAGTATAAAATAATCATAACCACGTAGGAAAAGCCCATAAATTCATAGTTCGCCAAAACAAAAAACAAACAGCTAAGCGAAATAGATGTGGCCACAAAGGATAAAACAAAAGACATTACACCATATTTTTTTATGTTCTTTCTTTCTTCTTCCGGCAAGTCTTTTGCTGTGTTGTAACCGTTTATTAGTGACCTAAAAAGAAAAAACCCTGTTACTTTTCCAACAGAGTCTTTCTCTTTTTCTTGTGGTGAACTTTCTATTTCCATAAAAGAAAACCTCTTTTATGATTATTATTTTTTTAAAAAAGTTTTTTATTCTTTAAAAATCATATGTTTAAATTCATTAGGGTTTTTAATATATTCATCAATTAATTGTTTTGGCCTAACATCTTCTTTTGCAAGTTCATCAAGGGTTAGCCATTTAAAATGGTGGTTAACAACATACCCGTTGTCTAGTTCTTCTCTATAAACATCTTTCATTTCAATATTTCTATCTTTTGGCTCAGCCTTGTAATAAAAGCACAATTCGTGAAATCCTTTTGTTCCTTCAAAAAAGAAATTTTCATGAACACAAAACAATTCTTTTAAATTAATGTCAAAATACAATTCTTCTTCAAGTTCCCTTTGGGCGGCGTGGTGTGTGTTTTCTAATAGTTCAACGTGCCCTCCTGGGAAGCAAAAAAACTTGTTTCCGCCCATTTTTGTTACCAAAACCCTACCTTTATTTTCCACAATTCCGGCAACCCTAAACTTAAATTTTCCTTCGTCAACATTAATTCTTATGTCTTGTTTCATATTTTTCTCCTTTTTTTATAAAACATTTTCTAAATAATAATACAAACCAAAAAAGTTAAATTCGGCCTCATAATAATAATTATAGCTAAACGCATTGTTTGAAAGATTAAAGTTTTCTTCTGTTGTCAAGCCTAGGCTTATTGTTTGAAAAGTATTTGCGCTTGATATTTCAAAAAACAAATAAGAATAATTAATTTGCTTATTATTTAAACAAAATTTTTGTG
>JAZRVA010000033.1:0-13628 GCA_045598865.1 Clostridia bacterium
TTTCACGTGAAACAATTTAATACTCAAATTATATATTTTTAAAAACATAATAATATAAATATTAAGCTAAGGGGCTTCTTTGTTAAAAACTCTTCTCTATAAACCATTTAATGTTTTATTCTTTCTCTTTAAACATAAACACAAATGTTTAAATTAAATAATAAAAACGGAATGTTTCACGTGAAACATTCCGTTTAGTTTGTTAAATTTATTTTAGCGGGGTTTGTTGGTTTTTTATTGTTTATTATATTTATGTTTGTTTGTTGTTTATCTTTTAATCGTTATTAAGAGTTGCTAGCAAGTTCCGCTAATCTAATTTATTAGTTTATAATCTTTCTATTTTGTTGATAATGTTATAAATTCTATCAATATCGTCTTGATTATAATAATCTATAATAATTTTACCTTTTATTTCATTGCCGGCAATTTTAACCTTTGTTTTAAAAATCCTTTGCATTTTGTGACAAAACTCTTTGAGTTCTGGAGTTTGAATTTGTTTTACTTTCTCTGGTTTGTTTTTTAATTGGTGATAGTTTTTTGCAAGTTTTTCCAAGTCTCTTACAGAAAGTTTTTTGTCAGCAGCAATATTGGCAAGCTCAATTTGTTCTTGTTTGTCTTCAATGACAACCAAACACCTGCCATGCCCTGCTGATATTTTATTCTTTTCTATCATTTCCAAAATTTCGGCAGGAAGGGTGAGAAGGCGCAATGTATTTGCAACAAGCGGCCTACTTTTGCCAATTCTATCCGCCACATCTTCTTGTGTAAAATTATAAACCTCCATAAGTTGTTGAATCGCTCTTGCCGCTTCAATTGGGTTTAAATCTTCCCTTTGCAAGTTTTCAACGAGGGCAACTTCTTTTATCTGCTTTGAGGTATAATTCTTAATAATAGCAGGAATAGTGCTTTTGCCCGCAATTAAAGAAGCTCTGAATCTTCTTTCTCCCGCAATAATTGTAAATCTGCCGTTTTCGTTTTGATTTACAATAATTGGCTGAATAACACCATGAATTTTAATGGATTCTGCCAATTCTTTTAACGAGTTAGGGTCAAACCTTTTTCTTGGTTGATTCATGTCTGGGTCGATAAGTTTAATATCAATCTCTGCCACATCTTTATTTGCAGAATTGTTTTTTGTTTGTTCTGACGTTTTAATATCTTCGTCTTCTTCGTAAATTGAAAACAAAGATTCTAACCCTCTGCCTAAGCCCTTTTTCATAAAAACTCCTTTGTTTAGTTATAATTTTATAACTATTTTAAATATTTGTTGATTTTTTTATAATCCTTGTCGTTGTTTCTTTCCAAAAATTCTGCTGCTAGTTCGCAATATGCGATGCCGCCCTTGCTTTTTGCCTCATACATAACAATAGGTTGGCCATGGCTTGGAGCTTCCGCCAGCCTTATAGACCTTGGAATTGCAGTTTTGTAAACTTTTTCTTGGAAAAATCTTTTAATTTCCTGTGAAACCTCTTGGATTAAGTTTGATCTATTGTCTTTCATTGTTAAAATAACGCCTTCAATGTCGATATTTGGATTTAGATGTTTTTTAACAAGTTTAATTGTGTTCATAAGTTGGGTTAAACCTTCCAATGCAAAAAATTCGCATTGAATAGGAATTGCCACCGTGTCTGATGCGGTGAGAGCGTTAACAGTCAGCAACCCAAGCGATGGTGGACAATCTATTAAAATATAGTCATATTTAACTCTTATTTGGTCTAGCAAGTGCTTTACAATCTTTTCTCTATTGCTTTTGTGAACAAGCTCTATTTCAGCGCCAGCCAAATCAACCGTTGCAGGCACAATATCCAAATCTTTTATTGCTGTTTTTTTAATAACGTCCAAAATTTCAACACTTGCATCAATTGCATCATACATTGTGTTTGTATCCTGGGTTTTGTCAATGCCCAAGCCGCTAGTTGCGTTGCCCTGGGGGTCCATATCAACAACCAAAACCTTTTTGCCCATAACAGCCAAATATGCCGCCATATTTATGCAAGTGGTTGTTTTTCCAACGCCACCTTTTTGATTTGCAAAAGAAACTATTTTTCCCATAATTCACCTTATACAACTAAATTATATCAAATAAAAGTGTAAAACAAAAACATTTTTTAACCTTTTATACAATAGGGTTTGTTCTTGGTTTGTTGCCACTTCTAGGAAACTTACTTGGCGTTGTTTTGTTTTTTACAACACACACCAGTTTTCTTGTTAAATTGTTAAAAGAAATATCACACACTTCGCTTATTTGGCTATATAGAGCAATATTAGCTTTTTGCGCCTCATCAATTTCTTCTTGGCTTTCTTGCGACTTGTAGGCAATTAGTTTTCCGCCAATTTTTAAAAAAGGAACACAATATTCCAGCAAAGTGTTAAGCCTACAAACGGCGCGCGAAACAACAATGTCAAATTTTTCACGGTATTCTGGTTTGTGTGCCAAATCTTCGGCTCTTGTGTGAATAGCAATTGTATTTGTTAGTTTTAACTCTTTAATAACTTCTTGTAAAAAAGTTACTTTTTTGTTAACACTATCAATCAAAACAAATTTTAAATCTGGCCTTAAAATTTTTAAAGGTATGCCAGGAAATCCCGCCCCAGAACCCAAATCTAAAACATAAGAGTTTTGAGGGATTAAGTTGGAAGATTTAACACTATCTAAAAAATGTTTTATTATAATCTCATCTTCCTGTGTTATGCTGGTTAAATTAAACTTTTGGTTCCACTCTAACAAAAGTCTATAATACTTTTCAAAACTTTTTTCTTGTTCACAAGAAAGGTTTATGCTGTTTTCGTTAAAATATTTTTTTAATTTTAAAACAAAATTTTCTTGCTCCATATTTTAATCCTTTTTGTTTTTCATGGTAAGATAAACCGAGAGCACAGAAATATCGGCAGGAGAAACACCACTTATTCTGCCAGCCTGCCCCAAATTTAAAGGTTTAAACTTGTTTAGTTTTTGTTGTGCCTCAATTCTTAAACCTTTTAGGGTTGAATAATCAAAATTAGGGTCAAGTTTAACATCTTCATTTTTTTTCATTTGATTAATCAAAAGCTGTTGGCGCTTCAAATATCCCTCGTATTTAACTTCTGTTTCAACATATTTCAAAACGTTCTGCGGAATGTTTTTAAAAACATTAAATTCTTCTTTAATTTTGTTAATGGAAATATTATTTCTTTTTAACATTTCTTTAATTTGGGTGGTATTGTTAAAAACTTCACCATTTTTCTCTAAAAAACTTTTGGCTTTTTTAGAATCAATCTTTTGTTCTATTTGTTTAAAAACCCTGTTTATTAAAACACATTTTTTTTCAAATAATTTTTTTCGTTCTTCATTAACAAGGCCAATTTCTATACCAAGTGGAGTCAAACGAATATCTGCATTGTCTTGCCTTAAAAGAAGCCTGTATTCTGCGCGGCTCGTCATCATTCTGTAAGGCTCGTTTGTGCCTTTTGTAACAAGGTCGTCAATCAAAACGCCAATGTAAGCCTGATCTCTTCTTAACACAAATGGTTCTTGGTTATTTAAAAATCTGCTTGCGTTAATACCAGCAATTATGCCTTGTGCCGCAGCCTCTTCATAGCCGCTTGTGCCGTTAATTTGACCAGCAAAAAATATCCCTTTATATCTCTTAGATTGCAGTGTTGGCAATAGTTCTAGCGAATTTATGCAGTCATATTCTATTGCATAAGCGTTGCGCAAAATTTCAACTTTTTCAAACCCCTCAACGCTTCTATACATTTTTTCTTGCACGTCAACAGGCATAGAGGAACTAAACCCCTGAACATAAATTTCGTTGCCAGTTTTATCTTCTGGCTCTAAAAAAATCTGGTGCCTTTCTTTGTCTGCAAACCTAACAATTTTGTCTTCAATAGAAGGGGAGTATCTTGGCCCAACTCCCTTAATAAATCCACTATAAAGAGGGGCTCGCGACAAATTTTGTCTAATAATCTCGTGCGTTTTTTCGTTTGTGTAACCAAGGTAACAAACACATGTATTTTTAGGCTGTTTTTTTGTTAAAAAAGAGAAGGTTTGAATGTTTTCGTCACCCTTTTGCTCTTCAAATTTACTATAATCAATAGAAGAGTTTAAAACTCTTGCCGGGGTTCCAGTTTTAAAACGCAAAATTTCAAATCCCAAATTTTGCAAACTTTTTGAAAGTCCGTGAGAATTAACAAACCCGTTTGGTCCTTGGTCCTTTGAAAATTCGCCAATAATAACGCGGCTTTCCATGTAAACCCCTGTGCAAACAACAACAGCCCTTGTTTTTATTGTTTCACCAAAAGCGTTTTTAACACCAACCACCTTGCCATCTTCCATCAAAATGTCGGTTATTTCGCACTGTTTAATTGTAACGTTCTTTTGCTTTTCCAACGCTTCCTTCATACTAAAATGATAGGCATGTTTGTCCACCTGCGCACGCAAACTTTGCACAGCAACACCTTTTCCAGTGTTTAACATGCGTAGTTGCAAAATGTTTTTATCTGTGTTCACTCCCATTTCGCCACCCAAGGCGTCAATTTCACTTGCAAGTTGCCCTTTTGCTGTTCCGCCAATAGAAGGATTGCACGCCAAAAAAGCAATGCTATCTAAGCTAAGCGTTGCCAATAAAACCTTGTTATTTAACCTTGAAAGGGCTAGTGTGGCTTCACACCCAGCGTGCCCACTGCCTATCACAACCGCATCAAATTCTTCCATAATTCTTCTTTTAAAACTCAAATTCTTTTATTTCACAATTTTCAAGTTTTTCTTTTAAAACTTCGTCTTTTTTTATGTTTTTATTTTCATAACAAAACTTAAAAAACCTATATATAACCCCGTGAGAAACAATCAAAATGTTTTGACCTTTATACTCCTGCAAATCGTCCCAAAAGGATTTTACCCTCAAATAAACATCAAGCGTTGTTTCGCCACCAAATTTATGTGGGTTTTTATAAAACTTGTTGTATTTTTTTTGATTGCTTATATTGCCTTGCAACTTTCCCTTACTCATTTCTATAAGCCTTTCGTCAAAAATTATTGGTAGGGAATATAGTTTGTTTATTTCTTCCACTGTTTGAACAGCCCTATTGAGTGTTGAACAAAAAATTTTGTCTATTTTTATATCTTTAAATTTTTGTGCCACATCTTTTGCTTGTTGCAAGCCCTTTCTGTTTAAAGAGGTGTTCATTTGCCCTTGACTTATGCAAAACAAATTAAAGTCTGTTTCGCCATGCCTTACAAAATAAATCATAAAATCTCCTTTATTTTCCCAAACAGAATTTAGAAAAAATTTGATCTATAATCTCTTCGTTTTCTGTTCTACCCGTAATTTCGCCAATTTTGTTCCAAATGTCTTTTATTTCAAGTGATAAAATATCAAGTGTTTTTTCAAAAATATTTTCTTTTGTGCTTTTAATAAATTCAAGCACCTCTTTTAAAACTTCCACATGCCTGGAATTTGTTAAAACAAAATTGTTTGTGTTGGTTAATAAACAAACAGAATTATATATTTTTTCTTTTAAAAGTTGAATGTTTTGCTTGTTTTTTGCACTAACCAAAATGTATTCGTCGTTAAAATCAATTTTACTTTTCTTGTCTGCCTTATTAAAAACAACAATTTTATTTCTTTTTTTGTTTTTTTCAAAAAACTCTTTTTCTTCACCGCTTAACCCTGTAGAAGAATCAAAAACAAACAACACAACATCGCAGTTTTCTAAAACTTCTTTTGTTTTTTCTATTCCAATTTTTTCTATTTTATTGTTTGTTTTTCTAATACCTGCTGTGTCGTAAAAATTTATTTTTATGCCTTTGTATTCAATGCTTGCACAAACCACATCTCTGGTGGTTCCTTCAATGTTTGTAACAATGGCTTGTTCTTTGCCCACAAGTGCGTTTAAAAGACTGCTTTTACCCACGTTGGTTTTGCCTACAATACAAACATCAATGCCGTTTTTAATTATTTTTCCCGCCTTTTCTGTTTGCACAAGATTGTTAATTTTTCCTTCAATGTTTTCAAGCCCCTTTAAAATCTGCTCTTTGGTTTTATATTCAATGTCGTGCTCTGGGTAATCCAAATTAACTTCAATTTCTGCCAAAATGTTTGTAAGTAAAGTTTGAAATCCATCCACGAGTTTAAACAAACTCCCTTTTGCAAGCTCGTTGCTTGCTCTAAGTTGACTTTCCGTTTCCGCATTAATTGTGTCAATCACGCCCTCCGCCTCGTCAAGCGTCATTTTTCCATTTAAAAAGGCTCTTTTTGAAAATTCACCCGGCTGTGCAATTTTTGCACCATTTTCCATGCAAACCTCAATAATTTTGTTTGCAACCACAAACCCACCATGACATTGAAATTCCACCACGTCCTCTCCGGTGTAAGAGTGGGGTGCTTTAAAATATACCATGCAGCACTTGTCTAGTATCCCATTTAAGCACACTTTGCCAACATACATAAAGTTTGGCAAAACCTCTTTTTTTGTTTTTTCGCACTCAAAAATTTTTGTGGCAATTTCCAAGCTATTTTTGCCACTCATCCTAACCACACAAATGCCATTTTTACCAACAGGAGTTGCCTGTGCAACAATTGTAAAATCCATCATAACAGCAATATTTTATCACAAAAGCTTTAATTTTTCTACAATTATTTAAAATATTTGTTTTTGCCTTTTTAAAAAATAAAAGCCACCTGTTTTTGGTGACTTTTGTTTTTTGTTAATCTTCTTTTTTTGTAGGAATAATAACAAGTCTTCTGTTTGGCTCTTCGCCTTCACTTTTGGAAGAAACACCTTCTATTTGAGAAATTGCATTATGAATAATTTTTCTTTCATAAGCACTCATGCTTTCAAGTTTAATCGGCTTTTTGTATCTTATGGCCTTGTTTGCCATTCTTTCTGCTAGACCAATTAAAGAAATTTCTCTTCTGTTTTTATAGTTTTCCACGTCAAAGAAAACTCTTTCTTCTCTAAACCCGCTATTTTTGCAAACACAAGACAAAATTTCTTGTATTGCGTTTAATGTTTCACCTCTTTTCCCAATCAAGTTGTTAACCTTTTCGCCGCTTGCGTTAAACACAACACCTGATTCTGTTTTTAAATAAGAAATTTCAGCCTCAATCCCCATTTTTTCACAAAGGTCGTTTAAAAATTTAACACCAAAAACTTCCAAATCTCCACTCTCTTTTTGAGTGTTAGCCACTTTTTCTTCTTTTGCCTTTTCTTCTTTTTTTTCTTTTGGCTCTTTAACTTTTTCTTGCTTTTCTTTTTTTGGCTTATTTTCTTTTACTTCACTATTTTTTGTTTCTTCTTTTGGCAAAACTTCCTCTTCCACTTCTTTTTCAAGAGTTAACAAAACTTTTGCCTTTCTAAAAAAGCCGCCCTCGTCCAAAATTTTTATGTCAACTTCATCCTGAGTTGCGTTTAATTCTTTCAACCCTTGTTCAATTGCCTTTTGAACGCTTTTTGCGGTAATTTCAACACTTTTCATTTTTTACTCCTCTTTTTATCTGCTGTATTCAGCCTTGTTTTTGTTTTTTATTTCAATTTCTTTTTTGTCTTCAATTTTGTTGCAAATTTTAGAAATAATTGGCGTTAAAATTGTGGACATTAAAGAGTTTGTTATAATATAAACAGAAAACATTGCGCTGGAATTTAATGTAAACATAAGCATTGCAATAGGCATAATTATCATAAGTATTTTTGAAAGCCCGCCACCTTGTTGCATTTGAGCACCCTTTGGTTGAGAGGCCTTTTTCATAAAATACTGTGATAAAAACGAAACCAAAACAACTATTATAGAAAGAATATAATAACCATTTGCAACATTTATTGTTTTGTTTTCCAAAAGACCACCCATAACATTTTTGTATGTTGCCTCTGAAACATCAATATCTGTGCTTGCCTTAAAATCGCTATAAGATGGAATTGCGGTTATTGTTGGCTTGTCAGCCCTCCAAACGTTTTTAACCCATATCCAAGAATCTTTAATCTCTTCATATTTTTCCACAACTTTTTGTTGTGCGTTTGCCACAACCTCGGCCTTTTTTGTGGCAACTTGTCCTTCTTGCTCTGCCTCTTTTGCCTGTTCCTTTGTCTCTATTTCTTGCTGTTTTTGCTCGCTTGTTTTGGTTTTAAATTCTTCTAAATTTATTTCCAAATAATCTGCATAATATTCTTGTTCGTAAACAGTGTTATATTCTTGTTGAAGTTCTAAGTATTGTTCTTTTATTTGAAAGTTAGAAATACTCTGCAAAGAACTAAACAGTGTAAAGAATACCACCAGTGTTACCGCCATGTAAACAAGCATAACAATGCAAGAACCCTTCATGCTAACATTGTTCTTTTTATAAAGTTCGGTTTGTTTTTGATATAAAAGATTTTGGTTTTGGCCATATCTTTTTTTAATTTTTTCAATCTCTGGCTGAATTTTAGCCTGAGCCCTTGTGGTTTTGTTTGTATAAAACCTTTGCAAAAAATCAAGTGGAGATAAAATTAACTTTAAAACAACTGTAAAGATTAAAATTGCCCAAACGTAATTTCCTGCAAAATCAAAAAGTTTAATAAGATTTGCCCAAAAATCTCCCTGTGGCCAAGCCGAACAAATTTGTGTTATAAAACCCATTTTATTTTTCCTTTAATGTTTGGTTTAACAGGGTCAAGTCCGCCTTTATTTCGCGGATTGCACCTAAAAATTCTTAAAATTCCCATAAAAGACCCCACAAAAAACCCATATTCTTTTAGCGCCTGCAAAAAATATGTTGAACAGCAGGGTGTGAACCTGCAAGAATGGGGAATAGCGGGGGAAATAACTGCCTTGTATAGCAAAATTAAAACCACTTCTAACAAAAAAAGTGGAAGAAAAAGAATAAAAATAAAAATATCAAAAAATCTTTTAATTTTCTCTTTCAATTAAATCTGCCTTTTTTAAAAGAAACAAAACCTGCTCTTTTAATGCGTCAAAGCCAAGTTCTTCGCTTCCTTTTCTTGCCACAAATATATAATTGTTTAATTTTATTTTAGGCAAAAAGGCCCTAACAATTTCACTTAATCTTCTTTTTATTTTATGCCTTACCACACTGTTTCCAACCTTGTTGTTAACACTAAAACCCACCTTAGGAAAACTGTTTTTTGTTTTAAAAACATAAACGGTTAGATTTTTCGAGTAAAACGAAGTGCCTTTTTTGTAAATATAATTAAATTCTTTCTTTTTTCTTAATCTATTTTTTTTTGCTAACATTTTTTTTATTTTTTAAGCAGTCAAAACTTTTCTGCCACGATTTCTTCTTCTTTTCAAAACTTTTCTACCATTTTTAGTAGCCATTCTTTTTCTAAACCCATGAACTTTTGTTCTTTTGTGTTTGTTTGGTTGATAAGTTCCCTTTTCCATAAATAAACCTCCTGTTTTTTTACAAGTTTGTCTGTGTTTTTTGAAAAATCTAGCCGTTTAAGAAAAAATTTTTAATCAAGACCGCACGGTCTAAAATAATTAAAATAAAAAATCTTAAAATTTAAAAGAGTTCTATATTAAACTTGCCCTTGTAGTTTATATTTTTTTTAAAATTATGTCAATAAAAAAAATTTATGCAAACTACATAAAATTTTTTACTTTCAACTTCACGTTCGGCTTTATTATTACTGAAAAACATCTTTATAGTAATCAAAAATAGTTAACTGTTCGGACCCAACTTGCGACCCTTCTTGTTCCTGCAAACCAGATTCTTCTACATTGTTTTTTTGAGATTTAACAAAAATCTGGTCTCTGTGTCTTTCATATTTTTTTATAGCCTCATCAAACTCTTTCGACTCCTCGGGTGAACACTCAATAATCTGAGGCTTTTTTGTTTGCTGAGCAACCTGCTCGATTTGTGTGTTCTCAGCGTTTTGTTCTTTTTGTCTTTCTTGAAAATATGTTTTAACCACATAACCACTAAATGTAATACTTTTGTATCTTTGAGATTGTAAAAATTGTTCCTTAGTCCCCTCAAAATCCAAGCCTCTTATAGAACAAAATTTTTCATATTCACTAAGTGCAACTGTTATTAAAGCTTCTTGCCTTATTGAATAATCGTCTAAATCAATTTTTACCCCTCTTTCTTCGCTTGTTTTTTGAGGTTTGCCAGAAAAATCAACCTTTCCGCTAAACAAAAATTCATTATCTGTATTTTCAATTTGTCTAATTATACTATCTTCATTAATATGGTCAAAATTTTTTACTCTGTCAAAAACGTTTTGTTGTAAACAGTAATAATAATATAAATCTTTTGTAGAAATATTATCTAACCAAACTTCTTTTCTAAGTGTAAGCCCAATTGCATCTTGGCCACCATCATAGTCGTATTCAAAAAATTTGTCAGCAAAAGCCTTATATATATTTTTCATACCATTTGAAATACTATAATTTTTTTGTCTTTCCAAATAATAACTGTCGCTTGGGTTTCTATCTTTTAAATAATTGTAATGTGCAGAAACACTTGCAGTAAAAATCTTCCTTAAAAAGGTGTTATTACTGCCAACACTGTGTCTTAATATATCCCACAATTGTCTTTCTGTAAATTTTTTCATATAAACCCCTCTTCTTATTTTGTCATATTTTAGCATTTTTTTAGGGTTTTTAAAATGTGTATTTTGCACATAATTATTCACAATTTGTTTTTATATTGTTTATAACTTTTTTATTAATTCTTCATTAATTTTAATTTTCTATTAACAATTTTGTAAAAGCAATAAAAAACAGGCTCTTAAAAGTCTGTTTTTTGTTTTATTTTATTATTGATTAATTATTCTAACTGGCAATATTAAATACAAATATTCATCAGAATCATTTGGAGTTATAACACATGGACTAGATGGCATATTAAATTCAATTTTTATTGCCTCATCGTTTATTGTCCTTAAACACTCAGAAAAATATCTCGAATTAAAAGCAATTGTAAGGTCATTACCTTTTAAAGAAATCCCAATGTTTTCTTTAATATTTCCGATGTCAGAATTTGAAGAAAGTGTGAGTAATTTGTCTTTAATTTCAAATTTAACCAAGTTATTCCTATCCACCCTAGACAAAACAGAAGTTCTTTCTATTGCTTCTTCAAAAATGCTTTTGTTTAAAGTAATTTGAGTTGTAAAAGATTTTGGAATAATTTGATTATAATTAATAAAATCACCATCAATAAGCCTTGTAATAATTTTTGTATTCTCAAATTCAACCATTAAAAAGTTCTTTTGAATAAAAACATTAATAATTTCTTCATCATCTTCCAAAAATTTGCTAATTTCTGTCAAACTTTTTGCAGGAACAATAATACTTGTTTTAATTGTTGATTCAATAAGAGGTTTTTTAACAAAAGCAAGCCTGTAACCATCAAGACCAATAGATTTAATACTTTTTTCTTCTATTTCAAAGCAGCAACCTTTCAAAACCGGCCTTGTGTCATCAAGTGCTGTTGAAAATATAGATTTATTAATAAGGGTTTTAAAATCCTTTTGATTAATAGAAAAATATTCACCATCTTCTATAATCTTTAAATTTGGAAATTCAACCACATTGTAACATTGAATAAAACTTTCACTATCTGTGTAATTAATTTTAAGTTGGTTTTTATCGTTAAGTTCAAGGTCAATCTTTTCATTTGTCAACCTTTTAACAAATTCTGCAAAAAATCTTCCAGGAACAACCGTTTCCCCCTCAACTTTAACATCAGCTTTAATTGTTTTTTCAATTGCAAGTTCTAAGTCCGTTGCTGACAAAACAAGTGTGTCATTTTCTGCAACCAACTTAACCCCCTCTAAAACTGGGTTTGTTGTTTTGTTAGAAATTGCCTTAATAACCTGAGCGGTCGCAATACTCAAATCTAACCCATCACAAACAACCTTCATATATAATCTCCTTTTTTAAAATATCGTTATTATTATGACTGTGGAAATGTGGAAATCAAAAAAAGCATAATCTTCACTAAAAATCAATTATCTAGCATTTTTTGTTTTACCATTTATCCACATTTTTAAACATTTTCCGACTAAAAGTTCACACATATTATATAATAGTTACAATTATTAGTAAAATTAAATATAATATTATTATGACTGTGGAAATGTGGAAAACCACATATTCGCCTTTATTTTTCTTAAAAACAACCTGTTAACAAAATGTGTAAAAGCTGTTAATTGTTATTATTTTTAATCATAACAATCAAATCGTCAACATTAACCTTCAAAGACTTGTCGGTCTTCATATTCTTAATTATTTTATCCCTAGCATGCATAACAGTTGTGTGGTCTTTTCCACCAAAAGATTGCCCAATTGATTGCAGTGGAATGTCTAATAGTTCGGTTATTAAATACATACAAATTTGCCTTGGATCCACAATTTCTTTATTCTTTTTCTTACCAATCAAGTCAACTTTTTTAACATTGTAATATTTGCAAACCACATCTATTATTTTTTCAACTGTAACGTTTTGAGATTGTGACAAATCATAATCTTTCAAAGCTTCTTGTGCCTCAACTTTTGTTGCCCTGTCTTTTCCAATTAAAATAGACAGAGAAACAACCTTATTAAGTCCACCTTCCAATTCTCTAATGTTTGTGTCTATTTTTTCTGCCAAAAACTCCAAAACATCATCATCAACCCTATAATTTTCAATTTCAACTTTCTTTTGCAAAATAGCAAGTCTTGTTTCAAAATCTGGTTTTTGTATGTCTTGAATTAATCCACCAGCAAAACGTGATTTTAACCGTTCTTCCAGCATTTCCATGTTTCTTGGGTGTTTGTCAGAGGCTAAAACAATTTGTTTGTTAAGTTGGTATAAATCATTAAAAGTGTTAAAAAATTCTTCCTGTGTTCCAGTTTTGTTAGAAATAAACTGAATATCATCAACCATTAACACATCAATGTCACGATATTTAGACCTAAAAGACTCAATTGTTTTTTCTCTTATAGATCTTGTAAAGTCGTTCATAAATTGCTCACAAGTAACGTATAAAAGCCTTAAATCTTTTTTATTTTTTCTAATATAATTTCCAATGGCGTTTAAAAGGTGGGTTTTACCAAGGCCAACACCACCATAAATAAATAATGGGTTAAAGTTTTTGCCAGGATTTTCAGCCACATTTAAACTTGCAGAATAAACAACTTGATTGCTTTTACCCACAACAAAATTGTCAAATGTGTATTTTTCGTTTAATTTGTTCTTTTCATTAAGCATTTGGTTTGTTTCAATAAGTTCTTCCGCTTGCTTTACGTCTTCCAAAAAAGCCTCTTTTTCGTCTGGCTCCAAAATAATAAGGTCGTCAACATTTTCAAAGTTGTTTTTTACCACATTTAAAAGTTTATCTTTGTGTAATTTCAAAAGTTGAGATTTATTTGTGGCGGTTGAAGTTAAAAGCACAAGTTTATTATTATCAATTTTAATTGGTTCAAGGGTTGCAATGTATAGGTCATAACTAACGGCGGTAACCAAGTTTTCCATTTCCATTAAAACATCGTTCCACCTACTAAGTAAATTATCCATAAATCCCCCTAAAAAATATATATCTATAATAATATAATAATCTATAATTGTCAAGTAAATAAAGGAATTTAGCCAAAATATACAAAAAAATAATACCGGCCAAAACACACAAACTTTTAAAACGTTTTAAAAAACAAAAACAATATGATATAC
>JAZRVA010000034.1:0-7124 GCA_045598865.1 Clostridia bacterium
TAAAAATAATAAAAAAATAAGCAAAAATATTGAACTCTCTAACAAACTAAATTTTGAGCAAATTCCAAAAGATTTAATAAATGCTTTTATAAGTGCAGAAGATAAAACTTTTTACAAACACAAGGGTTTAAATTACAAAAGAATTGTAAAATCTTTTTTTAACAATGTTAAATCAGGAAAAATAAAAGAAGGCGCGTCAACCATAAGCCAACAACTAATTAAAAACACTCATTTAACAGGCGAAAAAACACTAAAAAGAAAGCTAAATGAGGCACTTTTGACTCAAAAATTGGAAAAAAATTACTCAAAAAACGAAATTTTAACCGCATATTTAAACGCAATTTACTTTGGAAGTGGAGCCTTTGGCATAAATAACGCCTCTCAAAGATACTTTTCAAAAGACGCATCAAAACTCAATTTGGTAGAAAGTGCAACCCTTGCTGGAATAGTTAAATCACCCAAGTTATACTCACCAATCTCCCAAAAACAAAATTGTTTAAAAAGGCGAAATTTTGTGTTAAAACAAATGCTAAACAATAAAAAAATCACACAAGAACAATTTGAAAAATCAATAAAAGAAGACTTGATTTTAAATATAAATTCAAACTTTCTTGGCAATAATAATTACTATTCCGCAGCAGTTGAGGAGGCTTGTAAAATTCTTAATATTACCGAAAAAGATTTGATTTTAAATAACTATAAAATCATTACATATCAAGACGACTCTTTGCAAAAAATTGTAGAAAATGAAGCTTCAAAATATAAAAATTACACAGATAATCAAGATTGTGACGCCGTGGCAATAATAACAGATAACTCAACTGGTGGAGTTTTGGCATTTTGGGGTAAAAGCGATTATAATTTGCTAAACATTTACAGGCAACCAGGCTCGGTTTTTAAACCAATTATTTCCTACGCCCCAGCAATTGAGCACAACAAAATTACTCCCCTAACTCCAATTTTAGATGAAAAAATTAGCATAGATGGCTACTCACCAAGCAATTATAAAAATAAATATTATGGGTGGATTAGCGCAAAACAAGCCTTGGCATATTCGTTAAATATTCCAAGTGTTAAAACATTAGAATATGTAGGAATTGAAAGTGCAAAATCTTTTGTTCAAAAAATGGGAATTAATCTTGCAAATGCAGACAACAATTATTCAACTGCACTTGGTGGACTTACAAACGGGGTAAAGTTTTTGGACATAACAAATTGTTATCAAACATTTGCAAACAACGGAGTTCAAATTAAAAATAGTTTTGTGAAAGAAATAAAAACGCAAAGTGGTAATATAATTTACAAAAATTCCGAAAGTAAAAAACAAATTATGAAACCTTCAACTGCCTATTTAATAACAGATATGTTACAAGAAGGAGTAAAAACTGGAACCTCCAAAAAATTAAGAAATTTTAATTTTGACATTGCCTCCAAAACTGGCACTGTGGCCGCTTTTAATAATAAAAAAGAAAACAAAGATGCTTGGAACATTTCCTACACGCCAGAAATAACAACATGTGTTTGGTTTGGCTCAACTGCAAATAAAAACCTGCCACAAAATGTTACAGGCGGAAATGGACCTTGCAGTGTTGCAAAAAATATTTACAACAATGTCAACCTTTCAAACAAACACTTTGAAATGCCCAACGATATTATTACTTGTTCTTTAAACGAAATAGAATACCAACAAAACAATAAAATTTTGCTGGCAAATGAAAGCACACCCGATAGATATAAATTTGATGCTTATTTTTCAAAGGATTTTTGCCCAAATGAGACTTCCCAAATGTTTTTGAAACTTGAAGACGAAACAGAAATCTCGCTAAACGAAACAAACCAAATTCCAACAATAAATTTTAATGCAAAAAAATATTTAACTTATGATTTAATAAGGGAAACAGACGACAATCAAACAAAACTTATTGAAACAATCTGCAACAAAGAGGGGCCTATTTCTATTGCAGATTCCACCGCAAAAGAAGGCAATTTTTACACCTATTATCTAAGAATTAAATACTCAAATACTTGCACTTTTGAAACAAAATTAAGCAACATTATTAAGGTATTTGTGGCACAAAAATAATATATTTTTAGCCCTTTTTAATCAATTTAAAAAAGTTTGCATACTACTATGCAAACTTTTTTGTTAAATAAATAATAGTTGGTAATTATTACAAAACAGACGAATCAAAATCATCTTTACCAATAAACTCATCAGTTTCCAAATTTTCATCATCTAATTGAGCTTTCGTTACCTCTTCAATAGATTTTTCAATCTGAGATTCATCTTCTTTCTTTAATTTCTCTTGCAAGTTAGAGTCATCTTCTTTTTTACTTTCCAAATTCTCTTGCTTTTCAACACTATCTGGCAATTTTTCTTCTGGAATAATTTCCGTGCTGCCATACAAACTATCATTTGGTTTAATCTCGCTAACAAGTTTAATTCTTTCCAAAAGTTCATCATAGTCTGGCAAATCTTCTATATTTTCCAAACCAAATCTCTTTAAAAATTCGTCTGTCGTTCCATACAAAAGAGGCTTGCCTATGGCGTCTTTTCTTCCCACCACGTCAATAAGTTTAAAGTTTGTTAAAACCTGCAAAGCATAGTCGCTGTTACAGCCTCTAATTTGCTCAATGTCTAACCGTGTAACTGGTTGCTTATAAGCAACAATGGCGGCAGTTTCTAACGTGGCTTTTGTAAGCAATTTTTCCCTTATAGGGTTCAAAACAGTTGCTATGTCGTCTGCATATTTAGGGTTAGAACACATTTGAACAGAGTTCTTATACTTTATAATGTTAATTCCATCTTCTTTGTGTTTTTGGATTAGGTTATCAATTGTTTCCAAAACAACCTTTTTTTCAAGTTCAAGTTTTTCACAAATGTCATCAATTTCAACGCCTTGACCAGACACAAAAAGTATTCCCTCAACAACCTTTTCAAGTTCACTAATATCAGTTTGCATTGCTTTCCTCCTCTTTATGCTCTTTAAGTTCAATATTTATTTCGGAATATGTATTATCTTGTTTTGCAATAATTTCCTGCATTTTCAAAAGTTCAAGAACCGCTAAAAACAAATTTATCATTTCACTTTGTGTATAATCACTTTCAAAAAACTCAGAAAACCTCATTTTCTTTTTAATGTTAATGCTTTGCCTAATAGAAATTATTTTTTCCGCAACAGTAAATCTATCTTTTTCAATTTTTCTTGGAACAATATTGTTTTCTTCCTTTTTAACTCTTGTAAGCATTTTTGCAAAGGCATCTAAAAGCCCGTCCAAATTTAACTGCCCCAAAACATATTTAACATCATTCACTTGCTCGTCTGCTGGTTTATAAAATCTGTTAACATTTTCTTGAAGTGCAAGTTTTTCACTGGCTTCTTTAATAATTCTATACTCATTAAGTCTTCTTAAAAGTAGCGTTCCACTGTCTTCTTCCTCGCCAGTTTCTTCCACCATTGTAGGCAAAAGAATTTTTGATTTCATCTCTATTAACGTTGCAGCAATTTCAATAAAATCACTTGCCTTTTCAAGGTCAAGTTCATCAAGGCCCACCATATATTCCAAATATTGGTTTGTAACCTCCGCAAGTTTTATTTCTGTAATTTCAATCTTGTCATCTTTAATTAGGTGAAGCAACAAATCCAGTGGCCCTTCAAAGTTTGAAAGTTTAAAATCACACCCTGTATCATATGAGGTTAATTGTTCTGTAACTTTTGCGTCTTTCTTTTCCTTCATAAAACCCCCATATTAAAACAACCCTTGCAAAACTAAAATCCAAAACTTTTGAATTGGATAGCCAACGTAAGCCACTAAATTAGAAAAAACATTTGTGTATGAGAAAACAATTACCAAAAATATCAAAATCAATGAGCCATATTTTCTCATAAAATTAACATAACCATTGTCGTATTTAAGTTGAGATGCTATCGCATTAAATCCGTCAAGTGGGTATATAGGCAACAAATTGAAAACCATTAAAACAAGGTTAATCTCAAACATAAATTTAAATAAATACAATAAAATTAAAACTATAGTGGAAGCACTTGATGCATACAAATATATAAACCACAAATAAAAAGGATAAGCAATAAAAAGCACAATAAAGTTGGCCAACACACCCGCTATGCTTACCAAAAAAGCATCCCTTTTTATCTTTTTAAAATTAAAGGCATTTATAGGCACCGGCTTTGCCCAACCAAAGCCAAACAACAAAAAGCAAAAAAGTCCATACGTATCAAAATGAGCAAGGGGGTTAAATGTTAACCTTCCCAAGGATTTTGCCGTTGGGTCACCAAGTTTATTTGCCACGAAAGCATGTGAAAATTCGTGAATAGTAAGAGCAAAAACAATTGAAAAAGTGGAAGTAAAAAATATAATCAGTTTTACATCAAATGGCAAATAATTAAGTTCAAATAAAATTGAATACAACATATAAAATTTTCCTTACACAAAAAAAGAACTAGAAGTTAAACCTAGTTCTTTTATTATATTATATTTGTTAACTTAAATCAAACAAATTTTTGTTTATAAACGTGCATTTTAAAAGGGTTTTAAGCTATTTTCCAATTATTAACAATTTTTGAAATATTATCTAAATAATCCAGCTTTTCAATGCTCTCATCTGCTAATATAGATATTTCTTCCATCACTTGATTGTTTTTGAGAATTATTACTTTTCCAACTCTGTCACCCTTTTTAATTGGTGCATTTACATCTTGTTTAATTTCCTCTTTAATATCTATGTTGTCTTCCCCATGTTTGTTAGTTAAAACATACACTTCTTTTTCTGGCACAACTTTAAGTGATGGTGTTTTACCACAGTTTACATTTAATAATTTATTAGAAAAATAATCACCAGAAACAACAAGTTTGTTCTCAAAATTTGCAAAACCATAGTTTAATAATTTTGAAGTTTCAGCAAATCTTTGTTTGCCGTTTTCTGCGCCCAAAACAACAGCAATTAACCTCATATTTCCCCTTTTTGCCGTTGCAGATAGGCAATACCCTGCCTCATTTGTAGAACCTGTTTTTCCGCCATCACAACCTTCAAAATATCTAATAAGTTTGTTTGTGTTAACAAGTTCCGTTTCTCTGCCTTTTGAGTGAGTAAGTTTGTCAATCCAAATCGTGCTAAACTTGTGGTAAGTATCAAATTTTATAACTTCTCTTAAAAGAATTGCCGTGTCTTTTGCGCAAGAGAACTGCCCGCTTGCAGGCAATCCAGTGCAGTTTACGTAGTTAGTTCCCGTCATATTTAGTTGCTGCGCCGTTTTGTTCATAAGTTTCACAAAATTTTCTTCACTACCGCAAATTGTTTCTGCAAGTAGCACGCTTGCATCATTTGCAGAACTTACAATTGAGCTTTTTAACAAATCTTCAATGGAATATTCTGTTCCCTCTTCAATAAAAACCTGAGAGCCACCCATTGAAGATGCTTTTTCCGACGCAACAACCTTATCCTCTAATTTTAATTTCCCATTTTCAATTTCATTACAGGTTAAATAAATTGTCATAAGTTTTACAATGCTGGCAACGGGTATTTTTGCATTTTCATTTTTACTGCTTAGCACCTGTTTGGTGTTATAGTCCATCAAAAAATAGGCCTTTGCAGAGTAATCATCACTTTCTGATAATGCAAAAACTTGCTTTGCCGCAATGTTAAGTGTTAAAGCAAAAATTAAAGCGCAAACAATAAACATGCTTATTATTTTATTTTTCATAAAATTCCTCCAACACATATATTGTTTGCAACAAAACAAAAAATATTTATATAAAAATAGTTACAAAAAAAACAGAGGCTGTATACTCTCTCTGCCTTTTTAAATTGGAAATAATATTATTTTTAGCATAAAAGCAATATTTCTAATCAAGATTTTTAATAAATCTTGCCAAAAGTTCCAAATAATAATTACTTGCGCACTTTCTGTTATAAACAATATCTTCGTGTTTAATCAAATTACTTGTAAACGCAGAAGCATAATTTGTTACAAGCGAATAACAAATGGTTGGAAGTTCACAGTATTTTGCTGCAATAACCTCATTACAAATATTAAACCCAATAACTCCGCCACCAATTAAAGTTGCAAATTTAACCTCACTTATTGTTTCTGCTGTTGGACCAGGAAATTCAATAAACACAGCCTTTTTAAGTTTTATTGCCATTTCATGTTTTGCCGTGTAAAAAAGATTGTTTATCATTTCTTCATCATAAGGCTTTGTCATGTCAATAAAACAATCCCCAGCCTTCTTTGTAACACAACCATAAAGTGGGTTTCTGCCTGTTAAATTTATTTGATCTTCAAAAGTAACAAGGTCTCCTACTTTAATTTTTTTATCAATAGCACCAACGGAAGACGTAATAATAAGCCTTTCACAGCCAAGCTCTTTTAACATAAAAATAGAATTTGCAATGTCGCTATTTTTGTAACCCAAATTATAATGCAACCTTCCAAACATAACACAAATTTCTTTATCAAACATAGAGCCAAAAATTAGTTTATTCTCTGTTATGTCAGATGCTATAACATTAAGGCCTTTAATATCAGCAAAAGATATTTCCTTTTTATCCTTTATTTCGTCCAAAAAGTCACCAAAAGAAGCGCCCAAAATAATTGCTATCTTTGGTTTTACATTTCCCACCTTATTTTTAATGCTCTCAACAATCTTTTTAACTTCTTGATTCATATGCTCCACCTTTATATTTTTTTTAATTTTAACATAAAAATTAAAATAATCCTACAAATTTTCAAACTTTAAATAAAAAATATAGTGGATAACAAAAAATGTAGAACTATGGATTGAATTAAACAAACCAAACAAATCGCTGCAAAAATTATTGCCAAAATTTTTATTTGGTTTGGCAAAACATTGCTAATACAAAAGTTGTTTGTATTACTTTTTATAAGATACAAAAACAATAGAAAAAATAAAAACAATATTAAAAAATTAAAAATAGCATAAGCAAAAACGCCTAGCGTTAAAAATTTTAAAATAGAACAACCCGCATATATTGCCGCCAACGTAACACCAATTTTATACGACGTCCAAACAATAAATAATATAAAAATTATAAACCCAAATTTAAAAAAAGAAATAAAGTAAAAAACTAAAATTAATATCAA
>JAZRVA010000035.1:0-13507 GCA_045598865.1 Clostridia bacterium
TAAAAAGGAATCCTGACAGACAGGGTTCCTTATTTTTATCCTTTAAAACAGATATGATAATTAAAGAAAATTTAAAAAAAAGGACCCATAAAAAGCAAGTTTTAGTGAATTTCCTAGTTTAAAAGTTTAATAAAAAAGAACCCAAATCAAATTCGATTTAGGTTCAATATGGTAGGATTGAGTGGACTCGAACCACCGACCCCCACCTTATAAACATGCCAAACTAAGTGCAGGCATTGTTTATCCCGTTAAGGGTGGCATGTTTGCGCAAGCTAACATGGTTCCACCCTGATAACTTGTGCTTTTGCACAAGGCAAACAAAGTTTGCGGTGGGGAATAAAAAAACAAAAAAAACACCTCGAAAGAAGTGTTTTACTTGGTAGGATTGAGTGGACTCGAACCACCGACCCCCACCTTATCAGGGTGGTGCTCTAACCGGCTGAGCTACAATCCTATATGTTTTAGCAAATTAAATTTGCTTGGTGGAGATAGTCGGGCTCGAACCGACGACCTTCTGCGTGCAAGGCAGACGCTCTAGCCAAACTGAGCTATACCCCCATGAAACCGGCTTATTTAAAAGCCCTATTATCATATCAAAAACAAAAAAAGTTGTCAATGATAAATTTAAAAATTTTTAAAGATTCTTAAATTCCAGAACAATTTTATCATCTATTAGTTTAAATTCATAACCGGTGCATCCGTTTATGTTGTCAACCACGCCATTTGTTGTTTCATCACCCAAAAGAAGTTGGCAAAAGGATTCATTTAGGTCTAATTCTAGGTTTTCTTGCAAAGGTTCACCTAGCATTGTTCCCAATGTTTGTAAAATTCCATTTGACTGTTCACTATTTAAAGCATTTATACAAAAGGCTTTTTTTGTTATAGAATAGGTGTTGTTTTCAACTTGTAAAGAGAAATTTGAAGTAACATAAAACTTATCAGGAATTAAATTTCCAAAAAGGGAGTTTACAATTCCACCAACGTCTGACAGTGTTTTTGGAAAACCTATTTCTAATGTGTAGGTTATATCCAAATTACACCCAGATGTTGAAGTGGAGAAATTAGAAAATTTTATTTGTTTCAAATCAAAACTTTTTGTTAAATCGTTTTCCTGGCTAAATCTTGAACTTTCTAGTTTGGAAATAAGGGTTTGAAAAAGCCCTGCTGTTTCTTTGTCGGACAAGTTTTTTATTCCAGTTAAAGAAGATTCATCAAATTCTGCCTTGTTAAAAATGTAGTGCGAGCCGTCATTATAATAAACATTATTTTTGTCGAATAATTTTTGAAAAGCATTTGCAGTGTTTTCTTCATTGTAAGGGTTTGTTATAAACGCACTAACTTGATAGTCTTGGCTTAATAGTTCAAGTTTGTTTTTTATGTCAAATATATCAATTTTTAACGAATACTTTATATAAGCATAAGTGCCAAACAAAAGAAGAGCAATAACACCAATTATGGAGATTATTACAATAAGTATTTTTAAACCTAAATTTAACTTCTTTTTTTCGCTCATGGTTTTATTTTATATTAAAAATATATTTTCAACAACCTTTTTAATAAAAAAAATTGTTGACATAGGCCAAACAATATTTTATAATTACCAAGCATAAAAAGTTTGGTGGCGTAGCTTAGTTGGTTATAGCACGCGGTTCATACCCGCGAGGTCGTAAGTTCAAGTCTTACCGCCACTACCAAACCAAAAGGCCTAAACATTAAAGTTTAGGCCTTTTATTTTTTTTATTTGCTAGTGATATTTTTATTTTTTTATGTATTAAATTTTTGTTTGTTATTAAATATTACTCAGTTCTAAGTGCAATAACAGGGTCTTTCTTTGCTGCCGCACGTGCTGGAATAAGCCCTGCAATAAACGTAAGAACAACACTAATTGCAATAAGTGCAATGGCTCCTATCCATGGTAAAGATGCCAAGTTTGCAATATTTGTGAAAGACTTTAAAACCAAATTTATTGGTAACAAAAGAAGTAAACAAATTACAACGCCCAAGGTTCCACTTGTAAATCCAATTATAAAACTCTCGGCAGTAAAAACGCGTTTTACATCTCTTTTAGAAGCTCCAACAGACCTTAAAACGCCAATTTCTTTTGTTCGTTCTATAACAGAAATGTAAGTTATAATTCCAATCATTATTGAGCTAACAATCAATGAAACACTAACAAATGCAATTAAAACATAAGTTATTGCTGTGATTATTGTGGAAACAGTGCTCATGATTGTTCCCACCATGTCGGAGTAAGAAATTTTTTTGTTGTCCTCAACTGTTTTATTGTAATCTTCAACAAAGCTTTTTATCTTATCTTTTGATTCAAAAGTGTTGACATAAATTTCTATTTTTGTTGGCAAATTTTCGTATTGCTTTGTAAATGTTCCTGCAAGTTTGCCCCCATCTGCATTATAATCGTCAATTTTATTATTGTAATATGTCATAAGGTTTTGTGTTAATTGTTTAGAGTAGCAAACACCCGCAGAAAGCCAATCTGTTGTTGCGTTTTGGTTAAGCCTGATTATTCCGCAAATGTTAATAGTATTATCATTGTGCGTTTCAAACATGTTATTCAATTCTTCTTCATATTTTTCTGTGTTGTAAAAAATAGGGTTTCTTTCGTTATTATATTCTCGCAAATCAATGTATTTTCCAGTGCTGCTTTTTACATAATAATCCATGTTCGTAAGAATTTTGTATTTTTTATTTATCACACTTGAATATTCCACTTTAATTTCAGTAGAAACCTCACCTTTAACTGCGGCATCAAGTTTTTGTTTTAATTGCTCATCACTGATAAGCCCAAGTGCGTATAAAACATAGTCATTAACTTCACCATTTTTGTCAAGCACCAAATACGCATCATTTTTGTTTTGAGCCCTGCTACCATAAACGAGTGTGTATTGAGTGTTAATAATTTCATCAGAACCAACCATCTCGTAAAATGCAGACATATTTGATTGAGAATAATTTTTTAAGTTAATAGTGCCACCCAACATGCCATTTATAACATTAATAATAAAATCCTCTGTGATATTGTCTAAGTAACCATTTTCCTCCATGATGTCGTATGATCCTGCGCCCAAATAGGCATCAACCATTTTTTTGTTTGTTTTTCCTTCAATATAACCAAATTTATAACTGCCATCTAAGTTTTGTGTAACTGTTACCCCTGCGTTGTTAGTAAAAAAAGATATGGAATACATTATTATAATTTTATAAAACGCATTTGAATTTGGTTGAATGTTGTAATCTTCATTATAACTTGTAGAATTTTGGTAAAATTCCAAACCTAAATCATATGTATATTTTATCGCACTAACGTTGTTTTTTATTAAATCTTTATGCTCGTTTAGATATGTATAAAAATCACTCAAATCATTTGGTATAGATGTGTTACCAATGGTGTTTAAAAGGTCGGTAAGTCTGTCTTTAGGGTAAATGGCGTCGTTATCATGGGTAACAGAGTTGTCTTCTTGTGTTTTTGTAAATAACGAACTAAAAACAGTGGAAAAATCTAAACTCTTTGCCTGAATTGTTATTGGATAACTAGAAAGTGTGTCTTCCTGCATTTTGTTAACATAACTAGAAAAACCAGAAGAAATTGCAAGTATAAGTGCAATTCCAATAATTCCAATGCTTCCAGCAAATGAAACTAAAAATGTTCGTCCCTTTTTTGTAAGCAAGTTTTTAAAACTAAGTGCAAGTGCAGTAAAAAAAGACATGCTTTTTTTCTTTGTTTTTCTTTTACTTTCTTTTGTGGAGTCAACTATTGTTTTAGTATATTCACCTTTTCCTTCTGTTGACGAGTATGGGTTAGAGTCAGAAACCAACTTGCCGTCTAGCAACTTTACAATTCTTGTAGAATATTTTTTTGCCAAATTTGGGTTGTGTGTAACCATAATAATTAGTTTTTCTTTGGAAATTTCTTTTAAAAGTTCCATAATTTGCACACTGGTTTTAGAGTCCAAAGCCCCCGTTGGTTCGTCTGCCAAAATTATGTCCGGGTCGTTAACAAGAGCACGTGCTATTGCAACTCTTTGCATTTGTCCGCCAGAAAGTTGGTTTGGCTTATTTTTAATTTTGTCTTTCAACCCAACTTGGGTTAAAACTTTAATTGCTCTTTTTCTTCGTTCTTCTTTTGAAACGCCAGATAAGGTTAATGCAAGTTCCACATTTTCAAGAACCGTTTGATGGGGAATAAGATTGTATGACTGGAAAACAAACCCAATGCGGTGGTTGCGGTATGTATCCCAATCCTTGTCTTTATACTGTTTTGTGGATTTTCCGTCAATAATAAGGTCGCCAGACGTGTATTTGTCAAGCCCACCAATAATGTTTAAAAGAGTTGTGTTTCCACAACCGCTTTGACCCAAAATAGAAACAAATTCATTTTTTCTAAATTCCAACGATATTTTTTTTAAAGCCTTAACTTCTTGGTTTCCCATTTTGTAAATTTTTGTTATATTTTCTATTTTTAACATAATCAATCCTCTTAAATATTTATCTTGGTTTACATATACAAATTAGAACAAAGATATAATAATTATCGACATTTAAATTTTATGATAAGCACCAAACTATGATTATTATATTAACTACAACTATTTTTGTCAATGTGTTCTAAATTTAAAAAACGCGTAATTTGTTTGTAATTAATACTTTTGCGTGATAACATATTTATGTATATAAAGGGGAGAAAAACTATGATAGTTCATGTAAAAAACAAATTAGTTTCTTTAAGGGGAAGTTCCAGCGTTGTTAACGACAACAACGAACCAGTTTTTTATGTGAAGGGCAAATGGCCAAGCGTAAGAAAAAGAAAATTTATTTGTAATCTTGAAAACGAGAGATTGTATGAAGTAAGAAATAAATTTTGGCACTTTATTTATCCTAGTGCATTTATTTTTAATGCAGAAAAGGAAAAGATTGCAATAGTTAAAAAGAAAGTTATGACCCTTAAAACCCAGTATTTTATAGAGGGAACTGAACATCAATATAAAATAGAAGGAAATTGGGTTGGTTGGGATTTAACTGTTTACAGAGATGACCAAGAAATTGGCAAAATAAACAGAAATTTTGATTTGTTTAGAGATGCCTTTACAATTGAAGCCAATGATGAGGATATTCCATTTTTAATTGCAGTTGTTATTGCAATAGATAATATGGCAGACAAGGCAAGATCAAACTAATAGTTAAATAATTCTTGTTACAAACGAGCTTGCTTTATATTCTTTATTTTAATTTTTTTAAAAAAGAAAAACTCCTTGTAGTAAGGAGTTTTTTGCTTGTAAAAATAATTTATAAAATATTTATTACAAAAACGTCTTTAATTATTTTTAATAAAAAATAGTCATCATGTAATTAACCAAAGCATACGCCGACAACGCAATAACGCCAAGCCACATAAAAACTTTTGTTACTCTTAAAACTTTATATCTCTTTTTTGCTTGCTCTTCTACGTAATATGTGTTGCCTTCTTCCTGTGTAATTTCTGCATTTTCACAAGTTACTTCCACTGCTTTTTCACCATTTTTTCTGGTTTTAAAAACAATTTTTATCTTGCTATTTTCTCGCACGTTAATAAGAAATGTTGTTTTAAGCGAGATACATTTTTTGTCTGGTCTAATGTCTAGTATTCCAAAAATACTGATTATAAAAAAGAATAAACTTGTTAAAAACCACCATGGACCAAGCACATCATAATACTTGTTAATTTCAATTTTAATTTGTGATTTGTCGGTTGTATATTGGGTTGTCAATGCACCAAAATTGTCTTTTTTATATTGCAATGTGTTGCCATCAACCTCAACAGAAGGTTTAAAATTTGCACAATTTATAAGTTTCAAATCTATGTTATTCATTTTTTCTCCCCCTTCATTAATTTATAGGCAAAGCCTGATTTACGGCTCCGCCAAGTGTTAAAATAGTTATAACTACACAAACAATTAAAAATATAACGCAAAAGGTTATCTTAACCGGATGTTTTTCTTTTTTATTTAAACTTAAAAACACAATTCCAATAATGCAACCAATAATTCCTGGAATGGTTACAAAATATGCTTTGGTTATTAAAAATCCTAAGAATTTTATAATTTTATCAGACGATTCTAGTATTGCCGATAGATGTGCAAAGTAATTGTTGTCAAGCGCAATAACAAAACCAAGTGTTATTATTGGCAAAATATAGCCAATAAGAACAATTGGAATGTAAAGAATTGTAATATAAATGGTTCCAAGCATAAATCCCAAACTTAAACATGTTGCAAGCAGCCCTAGCCTAAACCCAATTGTTCCCAAATGGGTGGCCCTAAGTTCAAATAATTTTTTGTTCATAAAAGCCCTTTTTGTTTTTTTTACAAAAGAATTATATTACAAACATTTTTTTTTGCAAAACAATAATTGTCAAAAATAAAAAAACAAATAAAAAACAAAAAAGATTCTAATTTATTTGGTTAAATAACAAAATGGGTATATAATTTTTTTGTAAAAATTTTGTTTGTTTTCTAGCATTTAAAGTGAATAACAAACAAAAATTTGTAAAAAACACGTAAAATTTAAAACAAAAAGGTTAAATGCATGTGGAATAGTTTTTTGGCAAAAATAAAAGAATCTTTTGTTTCTGTTTTTCCAATAACATTGGTAGTTATTGCCCTTGTTATTTTTTTGGTTCCTGTTGAGGTCCTTTTTGTTGTAAAACTTTTAATAAGTTTTGTTTTGCTTGTTGTTGGAATGAGTTTGTTTTCTTTGGGGGCAGATAACTCTATGGTGGAACTTGGCCAAGGCATAGGGTCTAGCGTTTCGAAATCCAAAAAACTTTGGATAATGCTTGTGGTTGGTTTTATTATTGGTTTTATTATTACTTTTGCCGAGCCAGACTTAATGGTGCTTGCAAATCAGGTTGCGCAAGTTTCAAGCCTTTCTAGCACATGGTTTTTTATTGCAACAGTTTCTTTGGGTGTTGGCTTGTTTTTGCTGCTTGCAATACTAAAAATTGTTTTTAGGTGGAAACTTTCAGTTATAATGTCTGTTTGTTATGGTGCAATAATACTGTTATCATTTTTTGTTCCAAAACAATTTATGCCAATTGCATTTGATTCTGGCAGTGTTACAACCGGGCCTATCTCCGTGCCGTTTTTGTTAACCTTTGGCTTGGGTTTGTCTGCTGTTAGAGGTGGACAAAACGAAGATGATAGCTTTGGCTTAATTGCCATGTGTTCTGCTGGACCTATTCTGTCTGTTATGATTATGAGTTTGTTTTTAAAATCCGGTGGTGCAGTTGCCAGCACACAGCACGTTGTTGGCAATATTTTTGAAGAATTTGGCTCTTGCTTTGCACAATATATTTGGAAAGTCGCCCTTGTTATTTTGCCACTTATACTTTTGTTTTTTGTTTTTCAAATAATTGCTTTCAAATATCCAAAACAAAGAATCTTCAAAGTTTTAATTGGTTTTTTTATGACATATGTTGGAATTGTTTTGTTTTTAACGGGTGTAGAGTGCGGCTATTCTCAAATGGGTGCAAATATTGGGCAACACATTTCAACACTTACTTTCAAATGGGTTGCAATCCCAATAGGCTTTGTTCTGGGGGCTTTTGCAATTATGGCAGAGCCAGCACTTCAAGTTCTTAAAAAACAAGTGGAAGATATCACCGGTGGTGTTATAAAGCAAAAAGTTATTGTTGTTGTGGTGTCGCTTGGTGTGGCAATTTCGGTTGGCGTGGCTGTTGTTCAAAATATGTTTGATTTCAGTTTACTTTACGTTGTTGTTCCTGTTTATGTGGTGTGTTTATTACTTGGGTTTTTTAACACAAAACTTTTCACAGCAGTTGCATTTGACTCTGGCGGCGTTGCCACTGGTGCTATGGCGGTTTCTTTTACACTTCCATTTGTAATGGGCATTTCCACTGGTCTTTCTCAGGGGTTTGGAACAATAGCGCTAATTGCGGCGTTTCCAATTTTGTCTATGCAAATACTTGGAGCTATTTACAAAATTGTTACCTATAAACAAAACAAAACTAGTGAAAGGTTTAAAACTAAGGATGTTGAAATTATTGAATTTGAAAATTTTGAATACTAAAAATTGAGGTTTTATATGTTAAAAAAGGAAAAAAACTTGCAAAAAAAGGCACAAAAAGAGCAAAAAAAGATTGTTTCAAAAGAAATAAAACAATCAAAAAATGGCAAAGTTCCCGCAATTCTTGAATTGCTGGTGGTTATTGTTAACCGTGGCAAGGGCGATGATGTGGCAAAGTTTTTAAAGCAGAAAGGCAATGCTCCAAAAATTAGCAGTTATGGTTTTGGAACGGCAGATAGCGCCTTGCAACAACTCTTAGGTTTAAACAAGGAAAAAGAAATAGTTTTTTGTGTTATACCACTAAAAAATAGCGATAAATTGCTTAATTCTTTGGAAGAAACATTTTTAAAAACAGAAAAATATGCTGGTATTTGTTTTACAATTCCATTAAAAAGCATAACAAAAGACAGCTTAAAAAGTTTTTATAAGTAAAGGGGATTCAATAACATGAGTGAAAACAAATTTGAGTTAATAGTAAGTATTGTAAACAGAGGTTTTTCAGATGGAGTTGTTAATGCGGCAAGAAATTGTGGCGCAGGTGGCGGCACAATAATTTATGGCAGGGGCACCAGCAAACACGAAAAAGATAGCTTTTTGGGTATTAGCATTCAGCCAGAAAAAGAAGTAATTTTAACTTTAACCACCAAAGAAAAACGCAACACAATTATAGATGGAATTTGCAAAGAAGCAAACATAGAAAAAGAAGGCGTTGGAATTTGTTTTACACTGCCAGTAAATCAGGTTAGGGGAATATCTGCTTTTAGAGAGGAAAATAAAAAACAAGATTAAAATTTGTTTAAAATTTTTGGTAGTTTTTAATATTTTTTATTTACAAAATTTTATTTGTAAAAAGAACCTAAAAACAATGATTATTTTTAATAATAAGTAAAAAGCCATATATAAAAGATGTGGCTTTTTTGTTGTAAAAAAACTTATTTTTTATTTGAAACAATCACAAGAATTGCAAAGCCAAATACGTTAAACATCAAAAAATACCAAGGCAAAGTCATTAGGCATTTGTCAAGTTTTGATGAGATAACATTGTTTTCTTCCAGTTTTCTTATTCTTGTTTTTGAAGTAATAGTTAAAATAATTGAAAGAACAATAATTGCGCCACTTAAAATTACTATCATTGGCAAACATGCCAAAATTGCGGCAACAATTCCCGCAACGGAACCAGAAATTAGCATAATTAAAAACGAAAAAAAGTAATACAAAACAAAAATTTCAACCGCACAAATTACAGAAAAAAGAATAATATTAAAAACTTTCAACCCTTTCATTTAGTTTATATCTCCATATATTATTTTAGTAGAACAAAAATTTTTATCAACAAAACAAGAAAAGATTTTTGTATTTTAAATTTTTATTGACTAAACTTGATTTTTTTCTGATAAACTAAAATTAATAAGGAGATATTATTATGAAAAACAAAATTTTTAGTTTAATTCTTGTTTTGTGTTTTATATTTATGGGTTCTCTGCTGCTGTGTGCATGCACAAATCCTTTTAATTTAAAAAATAATGGTGGCGGTATGCAAAAAGCATCTTTTGATAGCTATACGCAGCAAATAACAATAACAGAAAATTAAATTTTTAGTTTTTTAATAAATTTGTTTTAAAAAAGTCATGGCTTTTTTGTTTATCATAATTTTATTTGTAAAATTGACAAATTAGGTTAAAAGTTATACAATTTTATCGTGTTTTAAACCTTGCAGTTAAGCACGGATTTTATTTTAGGAGAGTTATTTATGGACTTTGAAAATGTAGAAAAAAAATGGCAAAAAATTTGGGAAGAAAAAGGCGTTTTTAACGCAGAAGAAAACAGCAAAAAACCAAAATTTATGGGGTTAATAGAATTCCCTTACCCAAGTGGGGTGGGTCTTCATATTGGTCACATGAAGGCTTTTTCTTCAATGGAAATAATTTCCAGGCTTAAAAGACTGCAAGGATACAATGTTATGTTCCCAATTGGTTGGGACGCTTTTGGTTTGCCAACCGAAAACTATGCAATAAAAAACAACATTCCTCCACGTGTTGCCACAGATACAAATATTAAAAACATGAAAGCACAATTAAAAAGAGCGGGTTTTTCGTTTGACTGGAATAGAGAAGTGGACACAACCAGCCCAGAGTATTACAAGTGGACACAGTGGATTTTTGCACAAATGTATAAAAAAGGCCTTGCCTACAAAAGCAAAGCGCTTGTAAATTATTGTCCATCATGTGATGTTATTTTGTCCAATGAAGAAAGTCAAGGGGGCGAGTGTGACAGGTGTCATAGCCAAGTTGTTCAAAAAGAAAAGGAAGTTTGGTTTTTAAAAATAAGAAATTATGCCGACAGGCTTTTAGCTGGCCTTGATAACTTGGATTTTTCAGATAGAGTTAAAGAAGAACAACGCCACTGGATTGGAAAATCCACAGGTGCAGAGGTGGATTTTAAAGTTGAAACAGCAAGCGGAAAAACCGACACATTAAAAATTTACACCACAAGATGTGATACTTTGTTTGGTGTTACTTTCATGGTTGTTGCACCAGAACATCCAATTATTGAAAAATATAAAGACGAGATTAAAAATATTGCAGATGTTAGAGATTATCAAGAAAAAGCAAAACAAAAAAGCGAGTTTGACAGGGTTCAACTTAACAAAGATAAAAGTGGTGTTAAACTTGATGGAATTGAGGCAATAAATCCACTTAACAACAAAAAAGTGCCAATATTTATTTCGGATTACGTTATGATGGGATATGGCACAGGTGCAATTATGGCTGTTCCTGCACACGATACAAGAGATTATGAATTTGCAAAGAAATTTGGCTGCGACATTATACCCGTTATTGATGGCGGAGATATACAAAAAGAAGCCTTTACAGATATTTATGAAGGCACTATGATAAACTCTGAATTTTTAAATGGTTTGCAAGTTAAGGAAGCTCAAAAGAAAATGATAGAGTTTTTAACAGAGAAAAAAATAGGCCAAGCAAAAACAAACTTCCAAATGAAGGATTGGGCTTTTAACAGACAAAGATATTGGGGAGAGCCTTTCCCAATAGTTTATTGCGAAAAATGTGGAACAGTTCTTGTTCCAGATGACCAGTTACCTGTAACATTGCCGGAATTAAAGGAATTTAAACCTTCTAAAAACGGAGAATCTCCACTAGCACAAGTGGAAAGTTGGGTTAATTGCACATGTCCAAAATGTGGCGGTAAAGCAAGAAGAGAAACAGACACAATGCCACAATGGGCAGGGTCTAGCTGGTATTATTTAAGGTATATGGATCCACATAATGCAAAGGAATTTGCAGATAAAGAAAAATTAAATTATTGGGGCCCAGTGGATTGGTATAACGGCGGCATGGAACACGTTACAAGGCACCTTATTTATTCAAGATTCTGGAATATGTTTTTATTTGACTTGGGGGTTGTTCCTTTTGAGGAACCTTACAAAAAAAGAACAACTCAAGGTTTGGTTTTGGGTGAAGATGGCAACAAAATGAGCAAGAGCCTTGGCAATGTTGTGGACCCAATGATTATGATAAATAAGTATGGTGCCGATGTGTTAAGGTTATATATTTTGTTTATGGCAGATTATGAGTGTTCTGCTCCATGGTCCAACGCAAATATTAGTGGTTGCAAAAGGTTTTTGGATAGGGTTGAAAGGTTGCAAGATTTCTTAGATGATTTCAGTGGTGTTCATGAAGAACATATTGGAGCCTTAAACACAATCATCAAAAAAGTAGCAAATGATATTGAAAGCATGAAGTTTAACACCGCAATTTCAAGTTTGATGACATTTGTTAATGGTATATATCAAGATAAATATATTTCAAAACAAGAACTTAGATTATTCTTAATTCTCTTGTATCCATTTGCCCCACACTTTGCGGAAGAATTAAACGAGCAAATTGGTTTTACCACCCTTATTTGTGAAAGTGAATATCCAAAAGAAATGGAGGATAACTCTGTAAAAACAATTAAACTTCCAGTTCAAATAAATGGGAAAATGAGGGATACTGTGTTAGTTGAAGAAAATACACCGCAAAACAAGGTTTTGGAAGTTATAAAACAAAACGAAAAATTGGCAAGTTACTTAACTGGCGAAATTAAAAAAGTTATTTTTATTCCAAATAAAATTATCAATATTATTGTGTAAAAAGGAAATTACAATGGAAGTTTTAAGCCCGGCTGGCAACATGGAAAAACTAAAAACGGCAGTGTATTTTGGAGCAGATGCCGTGTATTTTGCTGGTAAAAATTTTGGACTTAGAGCTTTTGCTGGCAATTTTGATAATGATGAAATTTTGCAGGCAGTAGAGTTTTGTCACAAGCACAACGTTAAGGCATATGTTACAGTTAACATTGTTGCACACAATGACGACTTTGAAGGTTTGCCACAGTATTTGCAATTTTTAAATTCTGCCAAAGTTGATGGGGTTATTGTTTCAGATATTGGCATTATGGAGTTTGTTAAAAAATATGCTCCAAATGTTGACCTGCACGTTAGCACGCAGGCAAATATAACAAACAAATACGCTGCTAAGCACATGGTGGATTTAGGTGCCAAAAGGATTGTTCTAGCCCGAGAGTTAACGTTAACCCAAATTAAACAAATAAGAGATTATCTGCCAAAAGAGGTAGAGTTAGAGGCCTTTGTGCATGGCGCAATGTGCATAAGCTATTCCGGCAGGTGTTTACTCAGCAATTATTTAACTGGTAGAGAAAGTAATAAAGGCGCCTGTGTTCAGGCTTGTAGGTGGCAATACACAATAAATGAAGTGGGAAGAAAAAACGAGTTTTTGCCAATAGAAGAAGATAAGCGTGGAACATATATTTTAAACAGCAAAGATTTAAATATGATTGAGTATCTTGACGAGTTAGAAAAAGCCGGCATAACCAGTTTAAAAATTGAAGGCAGAATGAAATCCCCATATTATGTGGCAACAACCGCCAATGCATATAAGCGAGCAGTTAATTTTTTGGAAGAACAAAAAAAACAGGGCAAAAAGTATGTTTGTCCAAAGGAACTTTTGGAAGAACTTAACAAAACAAGCCACAGAAGATACACAACAGGCTTTAACTTTAAGGATAAAAAAAATGAACAAAGCGAGTATTTGCAGGACTCTATGCCAGTTCAATCACACGAGTTTATGGCAATTGTTCTAGAAGACCAAAAAGATGGTGTTGTAAAAATAGAACAGCGCAACAGGTTTTGCGTGGGTGAAGAATTGGAAGTTTTATCTCCAAACGATACGTTTAATAAGAGAATAATTGTTAAGAGTCTTGCAGACGAAAAGGGTAATATAGTTGAAGATGCAAAAAATGTTCAACAGGTTTTATTTTTAAAAACAAATTTGCAACTCAAAGCGGGCGATATTTTAAGAAAAAAAATATAAAAAATTATTTACTTTAACTATCAATATTAAATTAC
>JAZRVA010000036.1:0-3322 GCA_045598865.1 Clostridia bacterium
TTGTAAAACAATAAATATTATGTTTTAAATTTACAAATGCTGTGTTTTTCATTTTATTTTCTTTAAATAAAATTACAAAATAAAAATCTTTACTTGCAGCATTTTATAAGCAATATAGCAATTTTATATTTTGCTTTTTTGTATAATTTTTTAGTATTAAAAGCACATGGCAAAATCATTTGCTTTTTATTGCCATTTGTTAAAAAAAATCCAATTTTCTTTTTTTTAGTAAGTCACTTATGCCGCTGCCAAATATCCCAGTATTCCACTTAAAATAGCCTTGCAAATTTTTGTTTGATAGCCGCTTTGCTGCAACAAAATTTCTTCCTCTGGATTACTCAAAAATCCACACTCAATCAAAACCGCCGGTAAATCTGTGCACGTCACCAAATAAAAATCCCCCGGTTTTTCCTTTTTTTTGTTGCCGTCAACAACCTTGTTCAGTTCCCCCTGAATTTCACACGCCAAACTTTCACCACTCTCATTTTTTTCTTTGTAATAAACCTGCGCCCCTCTTGCCGAAGAAAGCGGAAAACTGTTCATGTGAATAGAAACCACCAAATTAGGGCCTGCCTCCTCTATTATCTGTTTGCGCTTTAACATGTCACTCTTTTTAAGGCTCCTGGCACCCTCGTCATACAACCCATCATCACCACTTCTTGTCAAAACACAATAAACACCCACCTTTTCTAATTGACTTTTTAAATTCTTGGCAAATTGCAGGTTTAGTTTGCTTTCCACAACTTTTGTCTTTTTCCCCACACTCCCCCCATCAATTCCACCATGTCCCGCATCAATAACAATTTTGTATTCAGTTTTAGGGGAATACGTAGGTCGCACAAAACTAAACGCCGCACAGCACCCAAACCCAAAAATTAAACACACCAAAAAAATCACTACAAACTTTTTCTTTAAAACCCAAAATTTCATAATAAATTTTATTCATGCCCACCCAAAATTATGGCAAAATTTACCATTTTTTACCCATTTTTTACCCATTTTTTACCCAAAAAAAACACGCAAAACGCGTGTTTTTTTGTCTTGTTTTTTCTTTTTTTTTGTTTTTTGTTGTTTTTTTATATTTCTATATTAGAAACTGCATCTAGGTTTATATCGCTAATTCCAATAGAGTTTAAAAGGTTAAAATACGCTATACTTGCTATCATTGCTGCATTATCTGTGCATAAATTAATTGGTGGAAAATACGCCGCAATGCCGTTTTTACCGGCTAAATCTGTGAGTGTTTGCCTTAAAAAACTGTTTGCACTAACTCCGCCCGCTACGCATATTGTTTTGTATCCATATTTCTTGCACGCCCTCACTGTTTTATCACAAATCATTTGCACTGCCTGCGTTTGAAACGACGCACAAATATCATCAACCGGGACCTCCTTTCCCTTTTGTTTTAAGGTGTTTACGTAGTTTATAACGGCGGTTTTAAGGCCACTAAAACTGCAATCAAAACTATTTTTTAAGTTGTTTTTAATAAATTTTATATTGTTTTTTCCATTCTTTGCATGCTTATCTATTTTTGGTCCGCCAGGGTAACCAAGGCCAATCACACGGGCAACTTTATCAAATGCTTCGCCAATTGCATCGTCGAGTGTGGAGCCAATTAATTTTTGGGTTGTAAATGTTTTAACTTCCACAATAGCAGTGTGCCCACCGCTTACAATAAGGCCTATAAAAGGTGGTTTTAAATCCTTGTGTTCTATGTAATTTGCAGCCATATGGCCCTTTATGTGATTTACTTTAAGAAGTGGTTTATTTAGTGCATATGCAAGGCTTTTGGCAAAACTAACACCAACCATCAAAGCACCAATTAATCCCGCTCCGTAAGTAACGGCAATGGCGTCTATATCGTTTAAGGAAAGGTTTGCTTCGTCAAGTGCTGAATTTAAAACATTAGTAATTGCCTCTATGTGGTTTCTGCTCGCCACTTCTGGCACAACACCACCAAACCTTGTGTGGATTTCTATTTGAGAGGAAACCACGTTTGAAAGAACCTCTCTGCCATTTTTTACAATGGCAATTGAAGTTTCATCACAACTTGATTCGATGCCCAAAATTACAACATCTTTTTTTTGTTTTAACTTTTCACATTCCTTTTGCATTTTATCAAAATACATATTAAGATTCCTCTTGTTTAACAACTTAAATTTTAATTTTACTTTTTTATTTTAGAACTTCGCTTTTATTGTTTTAAACATTACAAAGTCTTTTTTAAATAATCTAGAATAAACGGTTTAATATTGCCGTTCATAACGGATTCCACATCGCTTGTTTCAAAATTTGTGCGGTGGTCTTTAACCATTGTGTATGGGCAAAAAACATAACTTCTAATTTGGCTGCCCCACTCTATTTTTTTTACTTCGCCTTTAATTTCTTTTAGGTTTTTTTCTCGCTCTTGAAGTTTTAGGGCAAGAAGTTTGCTTTTTAAAACACGCCAAGCAACTTCTCTGTTTTGAATTTGGCTACGTTCGTTTTGGCAAGTAACCACAATGCCTGTTGGCAAGTGAGTGAGCCTGATTGCTGAATCGGTTTTGTTAATATGTTGCCCGCCTGCGCCACTGCTTCTATATGTATCCACCCTGACATCTTCTGGGTTAACTTCAACCTCCACATCTTCTGTGATTTCTGGCATAACTTCAAGGGAAGCAAAGCTGGTGTGCCTTCTTTTGTTTGCATCAAATGGGGAAATTCTAACAAGTCTATGAACACCCATTTCGGCTTTTAAATAGCCATATGCTTTATCGCCTTCCACCACGAAAGTAACAGATTTTAAGCCAGCCTCATCACCATCTAAGCTATCTATTATTCTTATTTCAAAGCCGTTTTTTTCGCAATACATACTATACATTCTAAACAGCATTTGCGTCCAATCCTGTGCTTCTGTTCCGCCGGCACCTGCGTGCAAAGATAAAATTGCGTTGCAAGAATCATACTCGCCATTTAAAAGGGTTGTGATTGTGTTTTCTTCCACATAATTAGAAAAATTTTCTAGTTCAACTTTTAGATTATCAAAAGTTTTTTGGTCGTCTTCAAGTTGCAAAAGCTCTATTATAAAATCTATATTACTTTTATACTCATCAAGTTTTTTAATAACAGAAAGTTTTTGTTCTAATTCCTTTATTGTTTTACCATTTTTTTTAACAAGGTTAAGATCGTTCCAAAAATCTTTATCTTCTTGTTTTTGTTTTTCTTCTTGAAGTTTTTGTTTTAAAGAAGCTTCGTCAAAGACACTCCTTTAAATAGTCGCTTTTTTGTTTTAAATTATTAAACAATAAAATTTGTTCATCTATTACCATAAAAAATTTCCTTA
>JAZRVA010000037.1:0-7271 GCA_045598865.1 Clostridia bacterium
TTTGATTTATTAAATAACAAAAAAAAGAAATTTGTTTAATCACAAATTCCTTTTTTTATTTATCATAATTAATTTTATTTAACAATTTTTTTCAACAACCATTATTTATAAAACCTAAATAATAACACATTGTTTCCAATCAAAAACCAATCATAATTTGTATCTGGCAAAACACCAGCAAACATCAAATCCGCATCAATCTGTGCCTTTAACAAATCTATGTTATATCTCAAAACAAACGAATGCGTCCTTTGATACTCCTGCTCATATCTTAGCAAATCACTGATGTTGGCAAACAGCTCATCCACAAACCTGTCACAACCTCTGCCCTTTTTAAATTCCACCACCACACTGTCTTCCGCCACCAATTTGCTTTGAGCATAACCCACAATGTTTTCCAAATTTCTCTTGTTTGATACCAAATAATTGTGTGTTTTTGCATTGTAATCAAAAGTTGAATTTTGGTAATAATCAAAAGTTCCCTCACTTGACGTATCAAGTTCAGATTCAAATTCCACAGATTTTAAATTGCTGTTTGGTGTTAAAAAATAAGTGTGTGTTAAAAATTCAAAGTTATCAACATAGGTTTCACCACTTTCATCTGTCCTTTCAACTGAATACGTGGCAACACCCCAAGTTGCATCCACATAATACCATTTTGCCCCTTCTTCTTGGTCTAGTGTCAAACACACCTTGTTCCAAGCATGATTGCCGCCATCACTGCTTATTATTTCCCCATTAACCTTCACGCAATCAATACCTTCAATGTTGCACAGAAGAGTGTATGCCTTTGCTATTCCATCACAAACAGCATATTGATTTTCTAAATCCAAAAACACTCCTTCCAAATAAAAGCAATTAATGTTCCCAAAGTTGGAAATAGAAAAATCATCTTCCAAAATCATGTAGTTATATGTCACATAATCATAAACAACATTTTGACACAAATACCTATAAATATTCAGTGCCTTCTCATAATCCGAAAGACTATTTGAATTGTTTATTTTTCTTAATTCTTGCAAGGCATTGTTATAAACTATTTTAACAATCTCATAATCTTCCAAATATTCTGGGTCGTTACTATCCACAAAAACAGGTTTCGCCCCATATTGAACAGCCATAACAAGTTGCTCTGTGTTATAAACCAAAACTTCGTCTTGCCTCTCGTCTATCGCAAAAGTTCTTGGGCTTTCGTCTTCTTTCTTCTCATAATCCACAAAAAAATTATCATCTTTTTTGTGCAATTCCTTTTCTGCCTGCTCATAAGTTTTTGAATTTTGTGTTTTTAAATCTTCAAAAGTTTTTGTAAAATTAAAATCCAAAAAATAATTAAAGTTTATAAGTTTGCCAATATTCTTTTTAACCACAACAAAGTTGTCCGCCTCTTCCAAACCGTCATATTCCGGATAATCATTTATCGCCTCTATTACAATTATATAAACGTTACCAGAATTTAGTTTATTGCCCTCTATATAAAAAGAAACATCGTTTTGCCTATACAAAATCGTGTGCCAAACAAGCTCTTTTAATTCTTCTTTTGTGGAAATAACATAATCATACCAGGCGCCATCCATAAAAAAATTTTTTCTTCTTAAAAAGTCGTCCTTGTAATACGCATAGTAATCATACTCAAATTCGCTTTGCTCAATTGTTTCTCCGCTTTCATTTAATGCATTGCAAACCACATGATATTTGGCATCTTTAATAAACAAATCTTCAAAATATTCACTCAAAACACAGCAAACAATATCCTTGTCCACCTCGTTTAATGTCTGTTCTTCAAAAAAAGCGGTTTTTGTTGCCTTTCCTTGTGCATCAAAAAAGGTTACCTTATAATCTTTAATAATACAATTAATTTTGTTATTATACTCAGCAGTAATTTTTTGTATATATTCTTCTTCGGCAACCTTTTTGTTTTCTATTTCAACTTGTGTTAAGCAGTGATATTCATTATTGTTTGTTTGCTTTTTGCTTATTTTGTAGTTTGCTGTGTATGTGGGGGATAAATCATCTGTCGAATTGTTAACACTCAGCGAATAAACATAAGCATTGGGGACTTCATTAAAAGTTACAAACTTTTTGGAGCCAACCATAACGTTATCGCCACCGGTGTTAAAAACAAAGTAGCCCAAAATACCAAGAGCAAAAAACGCGCAAGCAATAAAAATGTAAAAACATAGTCTAGCTCTCTTTTTCAACTAACAAAACCCCCTTTTAATATATTTTAAGCAAAATTTTCATTATTAAACAATTTACCTGATATTATTATACTCGTTTTTTTAAAAAATGCAAAATATTTTATTTTATAATAAACAAACTACAAATATGTATTTTAATTACCACGCACAAGCAAAAAAACTAATTATGCAAAACAACTTAGTTTCTTACAAAATTGTGGATAACTGGAACAACATAAGCCCCGCCCTAGTATTGTTTTTTAAAAACCACAAACCCATGCCCATAAGACAAGAAAAATGGCAAGAATACTTTAATCTAATTAACAATAGCTGTTCAAATTATTAACAACTTGCAAAAAAAAACGTCTTATTTCCATAACCTGTTCTTTCTTCAAATCCTTTGCAAGCAAAAACGCAACAAGCATTGCATAACTATTAAATTCCTCTGGCGACCAATTCATATAATTATTATATTACCAACGTCACCTTATATTTAATATACATAAAATATATTCAAAAAATAAAGTGGTTATGCCACTTTTTTTAAAAAAAACACCTTGGTATTAAAACCAAAGTGTTTTTTTAAAATTTTATTTTTTTTCTTCCTTCTTTGCCTTTGGCGCTGCCTTAGTTTTTGTGGCTGCTGCAACTTCTGTAATAGAAGAAACAATTCCGGTTAAATCTGCCAAGTTGCTAGGAACAATAAGTTTTGTGCTGTTTCCATCTGCAACTGCCTTCAACGCTTCATATCCTTCCAACGTCAAATATGCCTTGTCTGGCTTTGCCTCAATAATTTTCCTAATTGCAGTTGCCTTTCCTTCTGCTTCTGCAATCAAAGATTGCTTTTGAGCTTCCGCCCTTAAAATGGTTGCCTGTTTCTCACCTTCTGCAATCAAAATATTGCTCTTCTTTTCGCCTTCTGCAAGCAAAATCGCCTCTCTTCTTTCCCTCTCAGCCCTCATTTGCTTTTCCATGGCTTCCCTAATTGCCTTAGGTGGGTCAATGTTTTTAAGTTCAACCCTGTTAATTTTTATTCCCCAAGGGTCTGTGGCTTCGTCAAGAATAGACCTCATTTTAGAGTTAACGGTGTCTCTACTTGTCAAAGTCTCGTCAAGTTCAAGCTCACCAACAATGTTTCTCAAAGTCGTTGCCGTCAAGTTTTCAATAGCAGCAATAGGCCTTTCAACACCATAAGAATACAGTTTTGGGTCTGTTATTTGAAAGTAAACAACAGTGTCAATCTGCATTGTAACATTATCTTTTGTAATAATTGGTTGTGGTGGAAAGTCCGCAACTTTTTCCTTCAAACTAATTTCCGGCCCACACCTGTCAAAAAATGGAATAATAAGGTGAACACCAGTGGTTAATGTTTTGTTGTATTTTCCCAGCCTTTCAACAACTCTGGCTGTGGATTGTTTAACAATTTTTATGCTAAACCCTAAAATTGTAACAACAACAAGCCCCAAAATTAATAAAATAATACCTAATGTCGACATATACATTCTCTATACCCCTTTTTAAAATTTATTTTGCTTTTTTAGCAACAGTCTTCTTTGCTTGTGGTTTTTTTGCACCATTTTTGCTAGTTTGTGCTTTTTTTGAGGCTTCTTTCTTTGCAGGCTCTTTCTTCTTTGGTTCTGCAACTTTTTTTGTTGTTGTTTTGTGCACAACCTCTTTGTGTTGTTTTAAAGGTTTAACAATCAATTTGTTCCCCTCAACCTTAACAATTTCAACTTCAGTTTTTGCTTTAATCAACTTGCCATTTTCCGGCTTTGCAGACCAAACAACACCATTGTATTTTGCAGTGCCCAATTCTTCTTCCGAGGCATCAGTTAACAAAATTGTTTTTGTCCCAACTGCCAAATCCATGTTTGTTTTGCCCTGATCTTTGTTCAAAAGTTTAAGTGTAACTTTCCTTAAACCTAAAATGCACGCCAAAGATACAATAATTGCCACCGCAATTTGAATTTCATACCCAACCCCACATAATGCCAAAATCATTGCAATAAACGAGCCAATAGAAAACCAAATAGAAACAAGCTCTAACGACACAAATTCTATCACCAGCGAAATCACAACAACAGCAAGCCAAATGTATGTCCAAACCATAATAAAACACTCCTTTTTTTTCTCTGTATATATTAATAGTATAATCAATTAAAAAAAATTAGCAAAATAAAAAAGAAGTTTTTTATAACTTCTTTCCACTATTATTTAAAACTTTCACTTAACAATAAAAAGTATTCCTAATGCAATTAACAAAACAAAAATAAAAAAATAGAAAATTATAATCTTATTTCTGTTCTTTTCTTTCTTACCACTTTCAATCTTCTTCTTTTCAAGATTAATTTCTTCATAATAATCACAATCCGGACAATAAAAAAATTGTTTCTCCTGACTCCTGTCATTTAAAAGAACAACCAGCAAACTAATAGGAAAAAATAATATAACAAGAATAAGATCTCCAAAATTCATTTTCCTTTTTACTTGCTTGCGCACAACAACCATTTTTTCATCGCAATTCGGACACTTCTTCATACTTTCTCCTATTATCCCAAATCGGGATAATAATATTATGCCAAGTTGGTATAATAATGTCAATAGAATATTGGTAAATATGAGATTAAAAGAATTAAGAAAGAATAAAAAATATACCCAAATTAAGGTTGCCATTGATTTAAATATGAATCAAAACACTGTTAGCCGATACGAAAATGGTGAAAGAGAAGCTGATTATAAAACTTTAATAAAATTCGCTGATTACTATAACGTTTCTATTGATTATATTTTGGAAAGAACAAATAATCCTAATATTAATAAGTAACAAAAAAAACACCTCTTTTTTAAGAAGTGTTTTTTAATTTTTTATTGTAAGTCCCATTATTCACTACTTATTGTTCTGGGTTTTCCATCTTAATCATTGTTGACAAAACAGAATTTAATTGGCTAACCCCATCAGAAAAACTAACATCGTTAACCACCAAATTTTCAACAAATCCATATTTTTCTGGCATGTTCACAGCAAAACTGCTTTTCCCATTTGCAGAGTTGTAATTAATCAACCCGCCTTGGTCAATAATTCTGTCTAATGCAGAAATGTTACCAACCGAGTCGTCTATTTGGCTTAGCACATTTTCTTGTTCCTGTTCAATTATCTCTTTTGTTAATGTCCAAGCTGGCAAGCAATCTTCTTTTCCCACACCATAACTACCATGCAAATATGCCACAAAACACTTATAAACACTCGAAGCCGAAGAAATTTCCTCAAATTTCTCATTAATTATTGTGTAATCCTCTTTTGATCTTCCAATAAAAAAATTCACTTTTTCCTTGTCAAAAATTTTGTCCAACATCTTATACACCTTTTTTGGGGTGTTAAAAAATTCAATTGCTTCTTGTTCTCTCATATTTAATCTCTCCACCGCGTAATTATATCACCAAACAAAAGCATTTTCAATAGTGAATTTTTTATTCAGTCAAACACAAAATATCACATGCATCAATATCCAAAACTTTGCACAAGTTCGCAAAAGTGTCAAGCGATGGCGTTTTGTCGCCTTTTAAATAGTGTGAAATTGTTTGTTGCGAAACACCAATTCTCTTTGCAATTTCCGTTTGTTTTAAACCAGATAATCTTATTGCCTCTGCAATTTTATTACTTATTTCTGTCATTGTTATCATAGTGTTATTTTACGCCCATCTGGTGTAAAAATTCTTGACATACGCCCAATGGGCGTTATAATATAAACTAAAGGAGAAAACACAATGAAAGAAAAAACAAAACTATTTGTTCATCGATTAATTTGGCTTTCTATCACACTGTTATTCTTATTTGTTCCTATTATTGGAAACGCAGTTCAGCCACAGCTTGAAATAGTTGACGAGCATGTTTACATAGATGAATACTATTCCGCTATTAATCGAACAAGTTTAGAAATTGAAATAATCTTTAACAGAAATATTAATTCTGGTTATGCAACCATTGCATTTTACGACAGTAATGATAATTTCTTAGAAACAAAAAGAATATATCTATATGCCTACAATGAAAAAACAACAGAAAATACTTACACTACAATTAATGGCAAAGCAGAAAAATATGATATAATTTCTTTTGAATTTGAACCAACCCCAATACTTTATGGCTTCTTGTATGTAATTTATATTCCAATAATATTCTTAATAGGTTCATTATTACTATCTTACAAAGAATATGAATATAAGGACAAAAAAATATCTGTTTATGCCGGATGGTTTCATCATACACTAAGGATTGATGAAAAAAAATTTGATGAACACAATACCTTAACGTTTTTTACTCCAATTAAATTATCGACAAAATTAAATGACGAAACTAAAGTAGAGGCAACCATCACTTTAACAAACAGAATTTCTTTAAAAGTTAATGACAAATTATTAACAGCACAAAAGAATAAAATTATTAATAATTAGAATAATTATTTTAACAAAAAAAAGAATACTTTATTTGGCATTCTTTTTTTTATAAATCTTATTTAAAAAACAAAAAAACCAGCTCGTGCGCTGGTTTTAATGATGCGATGGCGATGTCCTAATTTTCCGGGTCGTTTCCAACCAAGTATCTTTGGCGATGAAAAGCTTAACTTCCGTGTTCGGAATGATTACGGGTGGAACCTTTTCTCTATCTTCACCATCACTGGTATTATAACTGCTAAAAGCAGAAATAATCAAGCATTTTCTCTCTTTTTTTATTAAAAAAGAGGGGTGAATAGCACCATCACAACTACATATTTATATATATACAAAAGTAAAACTAAGTAAAATCAAGCAAGTCAAGAAAATTCTTGATCAAGCCCTCGACCTATTAGTATCAGTCAGCTACACACATTGCTATGTTTCTACCTCTGACCTATCAACCTTGTTGTCTGCAAGGGGTCTTACTAACTTGTGTTATGGGATATCTAATCTTAAGGCGAGTTTCACGCTTAGATGCTTTCAGCGTTTATCTCTTCCGTACTTCGCTACCCAGCCATGCATCTGGCGATACAACTGGTGCACAATAGGTACGTCCACTCTGGTCCTCTCGTACTAGGAGCAGCTCCTTTCAAATATCCT
>JAZRVA010000038.1:0-19305 GCA_045598865.1 Clostridia bacterium
TTGAAAATTATTCAAGTTATTTTTTTTGTAATAATTTTTAATAACAATTCTTAATAACAAGTTTAAAAAAATTTTTTAGTAGTTTCAAATTCTTTAACTGCCTGTATCTTACTTGACTTTTATTCTAGCAAAAAGTAAAATTTTGTTATAAAGGATTTTTATGAGAATTTTGGGCATAGATCCCGGCTTTGCATTGGTTGGGTTTAGCATTTTAGAAGATAACGGCGGAAAAATTGACGTTCTGGATTATGGCGTAATATCCACAAGTAAAGACGAGGAATTTTCCACCAGACTTGCCATAATTTATAACGGCATATGTGATTTAATAGATACTTACAAACCAGACGCAATGGCGCTTGAAGAATTGTTTTATTTTAAAAACCAAAAAACCGTTATTCCCGTAGCCGAAGCAAGAGGTGTTATTGTGCTTGCAGGCAAGCAGAAACTAGGCAACTTATATGAATACACACCCCTTCAAATAAAGCAAGCTTTAACCGGCAACGGAAGGGCAGAAAAAAAACAAATACAGTTCATGGTAAAAAATATCTTGGGCCTTGAAAAAATTCCAAAACCAGATGACGCAGCAGATGCAATAGCCGTTGCACTTACACATCTGCAAACAAACAATCAAATTTCTAACAACAGATTTTAAGGGGAAAATTTATGTTTAATTACATTTTAGGAAAAATAACAGATAGATTTGATGGCGGCATTGTGCTTGAAAATAACGGCATAGGCTATGAGATTTTTGTTTCTTCCTTTTGTTTTGAAAGTTTAAGGGGCGTTGAAGAAGAAATCAAACTTTTCACATACTTTCAAGTTAAGGAAGATGGCGTTTGCCTGTTTGGTTTTTTAAATAAAGAAGAAAGAAATTTGTTTTTAAAACTCATCACCGTTTCTGGCGTAGGCCCAAAGGGAGCCATGGCAATTTTGTCCGGCGTCAGCGCGCAAGAACTTGTCAAAATTATTGCCATGCAGGATTCAAACGCACTTTCAAAAATCAAAGGTGTTGGCAAAAAAACGGCAGAAAGAATTTTGGTAGAACTTAAAGATAAAATAGACGTTTTGCCAATGGATATGTTGGGTGAAAAATTTGTGCCAACCACAAGCGCAGAAATAGACGATGCTTGTGAGGTCCTAATCAGCCTTGGAATTTCCAAGCAAGAGGCTTACCGTTTGGCACAATCTGTGTTTGAAGAGGGCCTAACAGCAGAAGATATCATTGCAAAGGCATTGCAAAATCATAATGGAAGGTAACTATGAACGAATACATTAAAAGCACTAAAAATTTAAGCGAGCAGGATTTGGAAATAAGCCTAAGACCAAATAAACTTGATGATTATATTGGTCAGGAAAAAATTAAAAACAACTTGTCTGTTTTTATAACTGCCGCAAAAAATAGAAAAGAGCCTCTTGACCACGTGTTGCTGTATGGCCCACCAGGGCTTGGAAAAACAACCCTTTCACATATAATTGCAAAAGAGCTCGGCTCACAACTAAAAATCACGTCTGGCCCAGCCATAGAGCATGCTGCAGACCTGGCAGCAATCCTCACCAATTTGCAAAAGAACGATGTTTTGTTTATTGATGAAATCCACAGGCTTAATCACTCAGTAGAGGAAATTTTGTATCCAGCAATGGAAGATTTTTCGCTGGATTTTATTGTTGGCAAAGGCCCAAGTGCCAGAAACATGAGGCTTAAATTGCAGCCATTTACTTTAATTGGCGCCACAACAAAGGCCGGCAATATTTCCAGCCCATTAAGAGATAGATTTGGCATTATCGAAAGGTTAGAAATGTATACCCCAAGCGAACTTGCACAAATTGTAAATAGAAGTGCCAAAATATTAAACGTTGAAATTGCAAACGATGCAGTTATTGAAATTGCATCCAGAAGCAGAGGCACACCTAGAATTGCAAACAGAATTTTAAAAAGGGTGAGAGATTTTGCAGATGTTAAATCTAACGGCAAAGTTGATGTTAGCATTGCAAAAGAAGCCTTAAAACTTATGGATATAGACGAAACGGGCCTTGATTATGTGGATAGAAAGTTGCTTTCCACCATGATCAACACTTTTTCTGGCGGCCCTGTGGGGCTGGACACTTTGGCCACTGCAATCGGTGAGGAAATTTCCACAGTGGAAGATGTGTATGAACCATATTTAATTAGGCTTGGCTTCATTGCCAGAACCCCAAGGGGCAGGGTGGCACTTAGTGGTGCATACAAACACTTAAATATAGAACTTCCCGAAATTAAAATGCAAGAGATAAAAAAACTGGAAAAACAAAATGACAATTGATTACACAAAAAAAAGCACATATAATTACGATTTGCCGCAGGAACTCATTGCACAAACACCAATTGAGCCAAGGGATCATTCCAGGCTTTTGTGCTATAATAAAACTCTTAAAAAAATTGAACATAAACATTTTTATGATGTAGTTGACATGTTACACAAAGGTGATGTTTTGGTTTTAAACAACACCCGTGTTATTCCTTGCAGGCTTCTTGGCACAAAGCTGGATACTGGCGCAAAGGTTGAAATTTTTATAATCAAAAGAATAAATTTAACCGATTGGGAAGCCCTTGCAAAACCAGCCAAAAGGTTAAAGACTGGAACAAAAGTAGTGTTTAACAGTGAACTTTCGTGTGAAATCTTGGGCGATAATGATTTTGGCGGCAAGAATGTTAGGTTTGTTTTTGACGGCACTTTTGAAGATGTGTTGTCAAGAACAGGCATTATGCCTCTGCCACCTTATATAAAAGAAAAATTAAAAGATAAAGAAAGATATCAAACTGTTTATAGTCTGGTTAATGGCTCCACCGCGGCACCAACCGCCGGCCTACATTTTACAAAAGAACTTTTACAAAAAATTGCAAAAAAAGGTGTTGAAATTTGTTATGTTCTTTTGCATGTCGGTCTAGGCACTTTTAGACCAGTTAAGGAAGAAAACATTTTAAACCACGATATGCACACAGAGTATTACGAAGTGTCGCCCGAGGTTGCACAAACCATAAATAAAGCAAAAAAAGAGGGTAGGCGTATTGTTGCAGTTGGCACAACGTCTGTTAGAACTCTGGAAAGCAGCATAGATAAACAAGGCCAAGTGGTGGCACAAAAGGCAACCACAAAGCTTTTTTGCTACCCACCATATAACTTTAAAGTTGTTGATGCTCTAATTACAAACTTTCATTTGCCAGAAAGCACACTTATCATGCTTGTCTCTGCCTTTGCAGGATACGAAGACACAATGAATATCTATAAAGAAGCAGTAAAAGAAAAATATCGTTTCTTTAGCTTTGGTGATGCCTGTTATATTTACTAAGGAAATAACATGAAAGAAGAAAAAATTTTAAGAGTTGATTTAAACGACAATGTTTTGGGTAGTATTTCAAAGTTAGATGCTCACTTAAAGCCAATTTTGCACAGGGCTTTTTCTGTTTTTATTTTTAAAGAAGGAAAATTTCTGCTTCAAAAAAGAAACAAGAACAAGTATCACAGCGGGGGATTATGGGCTAACAGTTTATGTTCGCACCCAAGGGAAAATTTGAGTTTTAATGAAAGTGTTAAACAAAGGGCAAAATTTGAACTTGGAATTGATAACTTAGAGTTTAAAGAGTTGTTTAAGTTTACATATATAACAAAATTTAATGATAATTTGTTTGAATACGAACTAGATCATGTGCTTTTAAGCGATTATAATGGAAAAATTAAATTTAACCCAGATGAGATAGAAGAAGTAAAATGGGTGAACTTAAGCGAACTAGAAAAAGATTTGGTTGAAAATCCACAAAAATATGCTTCTTGGTTTTTAATTTGTGCACCAAAGGTTATTGAAATTGTAAAATCATTTTAATAGACAAAAAAACAAATGGTTTTTATTATGTTTTAGTTATACTTTATAATAAAAAAACACACAAATTATTTTTTATTGTGTGTTTTTTTGTTATTAAAACATATTTGTTTTAGTGTAATTACAAAACATAAAAGAATTATTTTAAGCCATTATTTTTTAATATTTGCCCACATTGTTGCAAGTTCATCATTTGCTCTTGATCCAAGATCTCTCATAACTCCGCATCTTGAAAGTGGGCTTTCTATAACATATTCACCCACTTCTATTCTAAGGTGAGGGAACATGAGGCTTAGATAGTTTGACTTGAAAGCATCAGAGCACTTTGCAAAAACAATATCAAAAACATATTCGCCATCTTCGTCAACAAGCTCGTTATCAATAAGTTGTTGTTCTGTCATTTCTTCTATTTGTGAAACGGTGTAAGTTCCATCTGCCAAAAACTCTGGGTATAAATAGTTGTAATAATCTTCTGTTGTTTGGTAAACAGCACTTGTGCATCCGGCATAGTCCATACATGCATAGGCAACTTCTGGTTGGGTAATATACTCCATAAACAAATTTGCAGCAGATTGGTTTTTTGAATATTTTGGAATACAGAAACAATCTAACCAAACATTTGAGGCTTCTTTTGGAACGATATATCTAAATTCTTCTGTGTATTCAACTTCTTCACCAGAATAATCTGCCATTATGTAACCTGCATCACAACTCCAAAACATTCCAAATTTGTGATTTAAAATTAGGTCTTGTTTTCCATCATCAACTTCATATTTATAAACTTTGTTTGCATTTTTTTGTGCTTCAAGTACAGCTTTTACGGCATTAACTTTTGCAGTAAACTCACTATCTGTGCCCTTTACAAAGAAAGATTCTAATAATGTTTGATAATCTTCATCTTCATAATCTGTAAAATTGCTACTTGTGTTTTCTAGCAACTGACGATTTGCTTGAATTAAAGCAATTGTATATGTGTCTCTATAACTATCTTTCATATAAACTGATTGTTCTGGGCAATCAAAGAGAGCATTCCAAGAGGATTTTGCTAGGTCGGCATTGTCAACTGCTGTTTTGTTATTTAAATTTCCATCATCATAGTAATACATTATGCCCATTGTACCCCACATGTAAGGAACTGCATATTCAAAATTTTGGTCAAACATTTTAACAATGTTAACTAGGTTTTGGTTTTCGTTGTTTTCTCCTAGAACCCTTTCTTGAACAAGTTCTTGTTTGGTGCTATCAACTTTTAAAAGTAAACCCTCTTTTTTCATACGTTCTAGCATGTAATCGCTAGGGCAGATAACGTCGTAATCAACTTTTTTTGTTGCAACCATTGTATACATTGTTTCGTTTGTATCGAACTCTGTTTTTTTAACTGTGATATTTTTTCCTGTTTGCTCTTTATACCAAGTTTCAAAACCTGATAAAACTTCATTTGTTATATATTCGCCTGGAACATAAAGTTTTAAAATTGTGCTTCTATCTTCACCACAGGCGGTTAAGAAAGTGCAAGCAGTAATAAGAAATACAAACGAAAGCACAGATACGATGATTTTTTTGAATAGTTTTTTCATTTTTATTAATTTTCTCCTTTTTATTCTTTTTTCAACCGCGAAGTTTAAAACAAAGATTTTTGTTTTTTCTTCTTGTTTTGAACAATATTGATTGTAAGCAAAACCACAAGTGCCACAACAAGTATAAGTGTGGAAAGTGCCCTTAGAACCGGCATAACACCTTTAAATTTAAGTTTGTTGTATAGGTATTGAGGTATTGTTTCCACGCTGGAACTTACAAAAGTGGAAATTGTAAAGTCATCTAGACTAATTGTAAATGCAAGTGCGAAGCCAGAAAGTATTGCTGGTATTAGTTGAGGAATCATAACTTTCCACAACGTTTTGTGTGGGGTAGCGCCAAGGTCTAGCCCTGCCTCATACACATTTGGATCAAGTTGGCCAAGTTTTGGCAGAATTGACATTATTGTGTATGGTGTGCAAATTACGGTGTGGGCAATTATAAGAGTGGCATAGCCATCTGGTATAAACTCTACCATAATAAAGAACATCATAAATGCTGCTGCCGTTACAATGTCTGCATTAACCATTGTGATTTGAGTTATTCCGTCTAGCAACTTTCTGCCAGTTTTTTTCATATTATGAAGGCCGATGGCTGTTATTATTCCAATAAAACTTGCAAACACAGAGGCAATAAGTCCAACTAACAATGAATTTGCAAGTGCCGCCATAATTTCTTCATCCTGGAACATTTGAACATATAAATCTAAGCTAAACCCTTTCCAAACACCTATTACCTTTGAAGTTGTAAAAGAGTAAACCACAAGAAGGAGTGTTGGCAAGTAAACCAAGATGATCATAAGTATTATAAAAACAATTGATATTATTTTTGAGGATTTGTGCTTCATACGTTATCCTCCTGTTTCTTATTTGGTTTGCCACTAGGTTCTATTATTTTGTTTAAAACAGATGACACAAAAACAGAGAAGAGTATGAGCAGTAACATTACAAATGCAAGTGCAGAACCTATGTTATACATTCCATTTTGAAACCAAAAGTAAATTTCGTTACCAAATAACCAGTATTTGCTTGAACCTAATATGTCGTTTATGGCAAATGTGGAAACACAAGGCATAAAAACCATTAAAATTCCACTTACAATTCCTGGAATAGAAAGGGGAAGTTTTACTTTTAAAAAGGTTCTTGCTGGGTTTGCTCCCAAATCTGTGCTTGCCTCGAAGTAACTATTGTTCATATTTGAAAGTATTGTGTAAATTGGAAGCAACATAAATGGGAAAAAGTCATAAACCATGCCAATAAGTGAAAGCAAAAATCCTCTTTCTAAACCCATATAATCATGAAACAAAAGTTTTACGGAGTATATTCTTAAAAGTGAATTTATCCACATTGGCAAAATAAAAATCATAACAATAATAAAGGTTTTATTGGATTTTATTCTACAAAGTGCCATGGCAAGTGGATAAGCAAGCAACAAACACACAAGCGTTGTGCATATGGCCATTAAGAAAGATATTCCCATTATTTTCCACATTGAGTTTTGCCCAAACGAAGAAAAATTTTCTAATGTAAATGCGCCAGTGTATTTATCTGTGAAAGCATAATAAACAAGAATAAACAATGGAATAATTACAAAAATTATTGAAATTAACGTGTATGGGAAAGCCATATGTTGCTTTTTTAACGCAAAGAATTTTTTATTTGTTTTATTTTTAGTCAATTATTCCTCCTCCTCTTGCAAAGATTCGGTTAATTTTTCTACTGTTATATTCTCTGGGTTTATTTTAATGCCAACTCTATCGTTCATGTCCCATTCATCTTGGGTGTCTATAAAGAAATCTTCGTCTGTGTCGGTATAAACTTGAACTTCGTTGTAATTGCCCTTGTAAAAGAATTGAGTTACGTTGCCACCAATCGTGCCATCTTTTTGGTCATCTGTTAAAATAACATCTGTAAATTTTATTTTAACCTTAACTTTTTCACCCTTTTCAAACAAGTTCTCTTCTTCTGGCACAAATTCAAATTCTCCGCCACAGAATTCCACTGTGTTAGGGGAGGTGATTTCGCCAAAGAACTCGTTTATTACTCTTAACTTTTTCATAACGTGTATGCTGTTTGGTGTGAAGCCAAGTTTAACATCGCTGCCTTCTTTTGCTTCTTTTGTGGATTGAACTGTAAACTCATAATCGCCACACAAAATTTCCATTTGGAAGAAAGTTCCCTTAAAGCAAGAGGACAAAACTTTTCCTTTAAGTTCGCCATTTTTGCTATCTTCTGGGTATACGTCTATATCTTCTGGTCTAATTACAATGTCAACTCTTTCGTTCTTTTCAAAACCCTTGTCTAGGCACTCGAAAGAGTGATTTAAAAATTTAATTTGATAATCTTTTTGCATAACACCGGTTAAAATGTTGCTTTCGCCAATAAAGTCGGCAACAAAGGCATTTGCTGGTTCGTCATAAATCTTTTTAGGAGTGCCAATTTGTTGAATTACACCATCGTTGATAACAACAACCACATCAGACATTGTAAGTGCCTCTTCTTGGTCGTGGGTTACATAAATAAAAGTTATACCAAGGTTTTTATGAATTTTCATAAGTTCTATTTGCATTTCCTTGCGCATTTTAAGGTCAAGTGCTCCAAGTGGTTCGTCAAGAAGCAAAACTTTTGGCTCACAAACAATGGCACGTGCTATTGCAACCCTTTGTTGCTGTCCACCGCTTAAAGTGGCAACATTTCTGTAACCATAGCCTTCCAAGTTAACCATTTTTAGGGCATATTTTACTTTTTCAAGTATGTATTGTTTTTTAACTTTTTTTGCATAAAAAAATGTTTTTATTTTTCCAAAGAAACCCTTGTGTTCTTTTGAGTAATCATTTACCCTTTTTTGCTCTTCTTCTGGTAAAGTTTTTAAGTTTAAACCAAAGGCGATATTTTTAAAAACATTTAGGTGAGGGAATAAGGCATATTTTTGAAAAACAGTGTTAACTGGCCTTTTGTAAGGGGGAATGTTGGTTAAATCTTTATCTTCTATATAAATCTTGCCGCTAGTTGGTGTTTCAAAACCGGCAATCATTCTAAGAAGTGTGGTTTTGCCGCAACCAGAAGAACCAAGAAGCGTTACAAAATCTCCTCTTTTGATTGTTAGGCTTAAATTGTCTATAACAGTTACATCATCAAAAACTTTTGTAACATTTTCTATTTTAATTATGTTGTCTAGTTTTTTTTCTCGCACCTTTTGCTTCCTCGCTTTTTTAAAAAAAACAAATGACCTGTTTAAAATTTAAACCAAATTTTTTTTATTTAAAAAAAACCCAGCCAAACCAAACAAGCCATTTGTGTTTTGAAAATATATTAAACTTTCTGTGTGATTGTATATTATGTTAAAAAAAATGTCAATATTCTTTTGCAAAATTTTTTAAAAAATTTTTTGGTAAAAAAAATGCTTTAATATTTGTTTTTTTTATGTTAAAATTTTTGTTGTTTAAAAGGAAAATTTTTTTGTGGATAATACTAAAAATTTTGAGTTTATTGTAACTCACATAGATAAAAATAGCGGGGCAAGAACAGGCATATTTAAAACTCCTCATGGAGAAATTACAATGCCTATTTATATGCCGGTGGGAACTCAGGCAACTGTTAAAAGTTTAACGCCGGAAGATTTGAAAGCAATTGAAACACAAATACTATTATCTAACACTTATCATTTGTATTTGAGGCCAGGCAGCGAGCTTATAGCAAAAGCTGGCGGATTGCATAAATTTATGCACTGGGACAGGCCAATACTTACAGACTCGGGTGGGTTTCAGGTTTTTTCACTTTCCGATTTTAGAAAAATTAGTGATGAGGGAGTGGAATTTAAATCTCATTTAAATGGTGAAAAGCATTTTATGACACCAGAGAAGTGCATTAAAATTCAAAACGATTTGGGCTCTGATATTGTTATGCAACTTGATGAGTGCACAGAGTATGGCACAAGTTACAAAGAAAGCAAGGTTGCAGTTGAAAGAACAGAGAAGTGGCTTGAAAGATGTTTTGAAGCACAGAAAAACGAGAAGCAAATGCTGTTTCCTATTGTTCAGGGCAATGTGTTTGAAGATTTAAGGCAAGAAAGTTTAAACAAGGCTTTGCCTTATGTTAAGTGTGGTATTGCCATTGGGGGGTTAAGTGTGGGTGAGCCGAAAGAGAAGATGTATGAAATTTTGGATTTTCTAAAAGACAAAATGCCAAAGGATAGCCCAAGGTATTTGATGGGAGTTGGCAGCCCTGATTGCCTAATTGAGGGGGTTTTAAGGGGTGTTGACATGTTTGATTGCGTTTTGGCAACTAGGATTGCAAGAAATGGCACAGCCTTTACTAGCAAGGGGAAGGTTGTTATTAAAAATGCAAAATACAAGGAAGACTTTACAACTCTTGACGAAAACTGTGATTGTGAGTGTTGCAGAAATTACACTAAGGCATATTTAAGGCACCTTTTTAACACGGGCGAAATTTTGGGGGCAAGGTTACTTTCTATTCACAACACGCGATTTTTATTAAAACTTATGAAAGATATTAGAAAATCTATTGAGGAAGACAGATTTTTGGAGTTTAGGCAGGAATTTTATAAAAACTACAAAAACTAACATTTTGTGTAGACATAATGCCACAATTTGTTTGATTATAATTGGTTTATATTATATACTAGCAAAGTAAATTATTTTTTAAGGAGATTGGTATGGTTAATTTATTAGGAGCAGATGGAAATCAAATTGGATCTATTATCGGTATTGTTCTTTTGATTGGTCTTTTGGTGGCTTATGTGGCTTTTGGGTTTGTAAACCGCAAAAAACAACAAGAACAAGCAATGAAAATGTTAAATGAGCTTAAAAAGGGTGATAAGGTTGTGACAAATGCTGGGATTTATGGCGAAATTGTTGACATGAAAGAAACAAACATGGGCAAAGTTGTTACCATTAAAACAGGTGAGGACAAACCTTGTTACATCACACTTAACGCATCGGTTATTTTGGGTATTGACACAAAAGAAGATTTGATTTTGGATGAAAACGGCAACCCTATTGATGATGAGAAAAAGGAAGATTTAAAAACGGAAGTTTTAAAAGAAAAAGCAAATAAAACGGAAGAAAAAAAATCTCCTGCTGACAAAATAAGAGAAAAAACATCAAATAAGCAAAAGGTAGCAAAGCCTGCAAAACAAACCAAAACAACAAAAGCAAAAAAGTAAAAATTTTTATAAGAAAGCAATAAAAAAGATAGTAAAAAAGTGCTATCTTTTTTTATTACACCATTATACTTTTAGTTATATTTTTGATTTTTTGCAACCATAATCATTCTTTTAGAACTATTATTTTTTTAAACTTTTTTATATCTTATTTTGTTTTTTTTGGTTAATGTTTTAATTCTTTTCATATTTTTTATTTATTACTTTAATTTACATGTGTTTTTTGAATAATTTTTTGGGGTGCAGAATAAATTTATTTTGTAAAGGGGAAGGTTGTGGTATGAATGGCAATTTGGTTATGAAAAAAAACGGGACGTGGTTTGGAAGTTACCTAAAAGGTGTTTTTAGTGCTTTGTTTACAACAATTATTTGCATTTTTTTGTTTGCTGTGGTTTTGAAATTTGTTGGCATGGGGGATTTCGCCATTAAGTTGATTAATCAAGCAATAAAGATTTTAAGCATTTTGTTTGGAGTTAATGTTTTTCTTAAAAAAAAACAATAATGGTGCGGTTATTAAGGGGCTTTTTGTGGGCGTTGCTTATACGCTGCTTTCTTACCTCGTTTTTTACATAATTTCTAAAAATTTTTCTTTTGGTTTAAACTTTTTGTTTGACGTAATATTCTCTTGTGCGGTTGGTGCAATTTGTGGCGGAATAAATGCTTTTACAAGAAAATAAAAAAGGTGTTTATATGTACATTACAAGGTCAATAATCTTTAAAAGATTGTTGGCCTTTTTGTTTAAAATTATGGTTGACTAAACTTATCTTTTTTTATATAATTATGTGCATATTGACAAGGAGTGCTTATTTTAATGACTAAAAAAAGTTGTAAGATTAAACTTTGGATAATTGCCGTATTAACTATTGTGGGGCTTGTGCTTACTTTTGTTAGTTTTGTTGTTCCTTTTACCAACACAACCTACAATGGTTTTTTTAATGCAATTAATTATGGGTATGACGTTAGTGGTGGTAAGTTGGCGGTTTATACTTTAAACGATGATTCCCTAACGGAATACGAGAAAAGCAAAAAGTTAGAAAATACTGCTGCGAAATTAAACGAATATTTTGAAAAATTGGGTTTTAATGTTTCCAAGCAGGGGAATGATATTAGAATTGAAATTTCTTCTAGCGACTATGTTAAGGTTGAGGATTTGTATTCTAGGTATAACATAGATGTGTTTTCTTTAATTGGGTCTGAAAGCGGGATTACCTTTTCTTCCGATAGTTCCACATACAACAAGGAGGGGTATGTTGATGGCTCTCACATAGAAAAGTGCAGCTATTCTTATGTTAATGGTTATTGGGGTGTTAAGATTGAGTTTGACGAAGAAGGAAAGACTTTATTTAGAGATTTAACCGGAAATAATACAACAATTTATATGTTTGTTAACACCACATCTAGTGGGCAATCAATAGAATCGGATTACTGGGGTGGAGGGGAAGCTTCTTCTATAACACTTTTCTATGACAATGCGCAAGTTGCTCAGGCAATCAACTATCAAATTGCTGCGCTTGCAAAGCCTGTGAAACTTACACAAGTTTCAAACAATGTAATATCGGCGGGGCTTAATAGTTCTGCAAAAACTGTTTTAGGAAATGAAACCACACTTCTTTGCATTGCACTTGCAGTGTTGTTTGTGGCGGCACTTACCTTCCTAAGTTTGCGATACAAAATGTTTGGTATTTTGTCTATTATGGCAAGTTTAATTTTTGTGGTTGTTTATAGTTTCTTATTGCAATCCATACCACTTGTTTTAATGGACTTTAATGGGGTTATGGGCGTTTTGTTTACGTTTGTAATTTTAATGGTTGGTATGGTGGAAATTTTTGAAAAAATTAGGTTTGAGTATTCCGTTGGTAAAAAAATACCAAACAGTGTTAGAAGCGGGTTTAAAAAGAACGTTTTGCCAACATTAGAAAAATATGTTTTTGGGCTGATATTCTGCGCAATACTATATATTGTTGGGTCAGTTGGGTTAAAAGCTTTTGCCGTTTGTGCATTTGTTGGATTGTTTGTAAACTATTTTATTTTGTTTGTAATATTAAGAGGAATAATTGCGCTTTATATTCCAATTAATTCTACCAATAAAGATGCTTACAACTTGAAAAGGGAGGCTGTGAAAAATGAAATCTAACAAAGAAAGGAACTTTTTAAGTTTTTTAAAACCAGGCTTTATAGCAATTTTAATTTTTGTGCTTGTTAGTGCAATTGTGTTTGCAATTTTTGGCTTTAATAAAGGTTTTGATTTTACCGGTGGAACACAACTTGTGGTTAACATTGCTATTCAAAACGAAAATGAACCAAAAGGCATGACACCGGAACTTTACAAAACAGCAGATGAAATTAAAACATTGCTTAATGAGAATCAGATTAAAATTAATTCCTTCCAAGTGCAAGGGGAATACACAGATAAGGCCTTTGTTATTACCTTTAAAAACGTTTCAGAGCAAAAACTAAGAGATATTAGAATAGAAATTAATTCTAGATACAACAAGGCAACCACATTAAATGGCATAGATGAAACTTTTGACATCACAAAAAACACAACTCAAATTGATGGAAAAATTGCGCCAAATACTACACTTATTACAGTTGCCACACTTTTATTTGCCTTAATAATTTGCATGCTTTACTCTTTGTTTAGGGTTGGCGTTTCTGGGGCTCTTAGCATTGTGCTTGGCGGTTTTTTGAGCGCAGTTTTAACACTATGCTTCTTGGTATTAACAAGAATAGAAATTAACACATATTTGTTTGTGGCTCTTGCACTTATAACTGCTTCTAGTTTGTTTATGACAGTTGACACGATGTTTAAGTTAAAGTATAAAGCAAAGGATCCAATGTTTTTTGACAAAAACAACCATGAACTTGCAAACATTGTTGTAAAGGAAAACTTAACTAAAAACATAATTGTTTCTGCCTTTATGGTTGGTGCAAGTGTGATAATAGGAATTGTTGGTGTTTTAAATGTTTTAAGGCTTGGCTTGGTTTGCTTGATTGGCGCTGTGGTTGCCACGGCATTAAATTTGTTTATCATTCCAGCATTTTGGGCTTGGGCTTCCAAGAAAAGAGAAATAAAGCAGGTTAAAACACAAGTTAATACTGTTGACAAAGATGCAAAAGTAATTGAAATAGAGGAATAAAAAAAAATTAAAAAAAGATGTTTAAAAAAACATCTTTTTTTTGTTTTTTATTAAATTTTATTTATTGGTTTTTATTTCTAAAAAATATTTATTCTATTTTAAAACAAGTTCATCAGGCTGCGTGCTGTTTTGCACTGTTACGCCTGGAACAACTTTTGTTCCTTCTGCCAAATTTACGTCATCTTCTATTTTTATAATTCCAGAGGTTGATATTTCTGATAATCCGCCAGATGGGGTTTGCGTTAAATGTCTGCCTTCATAATATGGATTATGTCCAATTGCTTGAATCATACAATCTTTGTTTATTGTAACATTGTTGCCAATTTCAACATTACCAGCAAAGCTAACATCATCTTTCACAACAAGCATTCTACACCTTTGTTTTGCTTTTTCAATAATCATTTTAACTTTGTTAAAAATGATAAAAATATTTTTAAAAAGTTTAAAACTATGATATATTTATTACAAATAACTTTTATAGGATAATTATTATGGATAATTTTGCAAAGGCGGAAGTGGCAAAGTTTTTTAATTTGTCTAACATTGTTGTTGACCTTTTAGAAAAACGAGGCTTTGACACAAAGGAAAAGATTGAACAGTTTTTATTTACTTCAAATAAGAGCTTTTATGACCCTTTTTTGTTAAAAAACATGCAAAAATTGGTGGATAGAATAAACAAGGCTGTTGCTAATAACGAAAAAGTTTTGATTTTTGGCGATTATGACGTGGATGGCGTTAGCGCAAGTGCAATTTTGATTAAGTATTTTGCAAGCATAAATTTTTATGTGGACTACTTTTTGCCAAACAGATATGTGGACGGTTATGGTTTAACAAAAGAATCGATTGATTTTGTAAAAACCAAGTATAATCCAACCCTTATTATAACGGTTGACTGTGGAATTTCTTGTTATGAAGAAGTGGAATATGCAAAGTCTATTGGAATAGAAATCGCGGTTACCGATCACCATGACATACCAGACAAAATACCATCTGGCATTGTTGTTAATGCAAAGTTGCCAGATCAAGAATATCCATTTAAGTTTTTGTGTGGAACGGGCCTTGCCTTTAAGGTTGTGCAAGCGCTTTGCGGGTTTGATAAGGCAAAAGATTACTTGGGTATTGCCGCCATTGCCACAATTGCAGATATTGTTCCGCTTTTAGATGAAAACAGAGCAATTGTTAAACTTGGCATGGAAAATTTTGCCTCTAATTTGCCTGTTGGAATAAAAATGCTTATGGCAGAAAATAAAATGGATTTGGCAAGTTGTTCTTCAACGGATATTGCCTTTAAACTTTCTCCAAAAATTAATGCGGCAGGCAGGATGGGAGATGCCAGCGTAGCTCTTAAACTTTATATTAAAGAAGACAAGATTCAACTTAAAAAAACTATTGAAAAGTTAAACGAGTTAAACCAAGAAAGACAATCTTTGTGTAACAAAGTTTATGAAGATGTGTTGCAAAAGTTGGGCAGAATAAATATTGCAAATTACAAATCTATTGTTTTGTATAGCAAGGATTGGGATAGCGGGATTTTGGGCATTGTTTGTGCCAAGATTGTAGGAGAGTTTAACAGGCCAACCATTTTGCTTTCAGAAGTGGGTGATGAGTTAAAGGGCAGTGCAAGAAGCGTTAATGACATTGATATTTTTAGTGCTATATCTTCTTTAAAAGAGGTTTTGGAGGCATTTGGTGGCCACAAGATGGCGGCAGGGCTGACGATAAAAACAAAAAATTTTAAAAGTTTTCTTACGAGCCTTAATAAGTATTTGGACGAGCATTATTTGCCAAAAGATTTTTTGCCAACAAATTATTATGATTTAAACATAAAATATGATCAGATTTCTGAAAAACTGGTAAAAGATTTAGAGGTTTTTGAACCATGTGGTTGTTCCAACCCAAAGCCGGTTTTTAACCTTATTTTGTCTCCGCTTTATATGAACGTAACGCAAATGGCAAAACACCCAACACATTTGAACATTGTTAATAAAAACCTAAACATTGTGGCATTTAATTCTTACAAATATTTGCCGGTGCTTAAAAATAGCAGTTATAGACAAATTCAGGTGGAACTGGGTTCTAGCACTTTTAAAAACAAGAGTTACATTAAAGCAATTGCAAAAAACATTGTTACCGGCTTTTTGGAAAAACCAAAAAATGAAGATTATTTTTGGGCAGAATATTTAAAACAATTATTTTATCATAACAAAATTACCAAAAAAGCTTTTGTTTATAGCAACAGTAAATTACAAAAAATTGTTGATACTGCACAAGAAGAAATGTTTGGAACACTTTTTGTTTGTTCTACTTTTGAAAGTTATTCCAACTTTTTACAAAAGATAAAACAAAACAAAAACATGCCGCATTATTTATTTGAGGTTATATCAAATTCTGGCATAAACAGTGTTCTTTTGTGCCCTACAAATTTTGAAAACTGGGGAGCATACAAAACAATTGTGTTTTTGGACCCAATTTTAAATGACGGTTATATTGGCGAAATTGGCAAAGTAAGTGGGGCAAAAATTTTTGTGCCAAGCAATAAGGGATTTAATAAAAAAGTATTTGCAGGACTTAGTGTGGATAGAAATATTTTTGCACAGTATTTTAAACTTTTAAGCACTTTTGCTTCCAATCAAACCAGTTTTTTTGATGATTTTGATTTGTTTAAAAAGCTTGTAACGTTTGACAAAAAAATAAATTTTAAACAATTTGTTTTTTGTTTTTATTGCTTTGTGGAACTTGGCATATTTGAAATTGAAAAGGACATGGATTTGTTTACATTAATTGAAAACAAAAAGGTTGTGTCGGCTCTTAACAAGTCGGAATTCTACAACAAAGTTGAGTTTATTTTAAAAACAATCAACTAATATGGTTTTTGCCCTAGTATTGACTTTTTTTGATAATATTATATAATTCTTACAATTAAAAGTTTGTGGGGATTTGTATGATAGATTATCCTTTTGACAAAAAATTTTTACAAAATGTTAGCAGTAGAGTTGTTAGGGCTACTGATGATGTTAAGAAAACAAAACAACAAATAGGGCACATGTTTTTTAACGGCAAATTGCAAGAAAATGGTGTGTCTTTTGACAGACTTGTTGTTTCTTATGCCATGGCAAAATATGGCATAAAAGATTTTGTAAACGTTTCTTCATTTGAGGCGCACAATGGTTTGGGTGGGTTTTATAATCACGAACAAAATTTGCTTAGTATAAACAAGGTTAATGCTGAAAATAAGCAAAATATGCATAGAACTATTGAAACAATTTTTCATGAAATATGCCATAAAAAGCAACTTGAACAAAAAGAGCAGGCAAAGATTTTTGGACCAAAACAAAAGGAATTTATAATCACATACGACAATCATTTTGCAACGTTATTAGGTGCTGATTTTAGGCAGTATTATTTTTTAAACCCTTCCGAAATAGAAGCGGGACTTTCTGGAACAACAGAGGCAATAAAACTGCTTGAAGAAATAAAAAATAATTATGGTAAAACTTCAAGAGATTTTAGCAGTCATGTTACATCACAACTTCATGACTTGTATGAAACAAAACACATGTTTGAAAAAACAACCCATGCTTATGAGAAAAGTTTTTTGTCTAATCTAGATGGCTTTTATAACAATGCCCAAAATTTGTTTAAAGCATATTTTTCATCGTTTAACAATTTGGCAGATGGAAGATTTGGGAAAGAAGACGAAGATAACTTGCAGAAGATAAAGGCCGCGTTTAGTGATGTTTCTAATTCTTCTAAAACTGTAAATTTGGTTTGGGCTTTATCTTCTATTTGTTCATATCTTCCAAAAAGAGAAAATGTTGCAAGTGTGTTAGATGTGGCTTATGCGTTAGGCCCACAAGTTTCGGCAATAGTATTTAACAATTTTGTTTCAAACAGAATACCTTTGGCAAAATCTGATTTTACAAAACTTTTTTTACAAACAAGTTTTCACCCAGACAATTTAAAAATGCTTGGCAAAAATATTAATTTTTTTGATGAGATTGATGAAGCCTTTTTGGCAAAAAATATGGTTATGAGTGGAGGGTTTTTTAGGGCTATAAGTGCAATTGATTATTTAAAACAAACCCCGCATTCATCAAAAATTGATTTTGACATTGTTATGAAAGAGGTTTTAAAATATCCAAAAGAACCTATTGCGCAAATTGGTGAACACAACATTTTTGGTTGTTATGATATTGTTAACATTGCAATGAATAAATTTGTTTTTGAAAATCCAGAATATGAAAAATACCCAAACAAGTTAATGTTTTTAAGATATAATTGCATAAGTAATTTGGGGGTAATTGTGGATAACTGTGGGGGTGTTATTGCAAACAATCCAAAATTTTTTGCCGAAGTTAATAAATTTTTAAATAATCCTTTGCAGGATATTGAATATGAAAACCCAGAAACGATTAGTGAAAAATCGGCTATGTTCCCTTCTAACGTGGCAGACAAGGTGGAGAACTTAATAGAACAAAAAAGGAATAACCCTCAGGAAGAAAGCTCTGGCCCTGACGGTGGTGGGTTTGCTAGTAAAATATTTGAATTTTTTACAAAAAAAACCAGTGGGCAAATATACCCAAGCATGGATTTGCCAAATATAAACGATAATGCCTTAAATCAAGAAACAAACTATGCCAATAATGATAAAAATGACATTAATTTGTGCAAAAATGACACCGAAAATGACGAATTTTTGCAGTAAATTTTGGTGACAAAACATTGCTTAATGTGTAAAATTAGTTTTATTAAAAGGGGTTTTATTTTGGATTTAGTTTTAAAAGAAGTTACAAAAAGTTTTGTAAACAACACAGAAGATGTTTGGCAGGAAAATTTTATTTTTAATCAAGATGGTATGTGCTTTGGCACAACACCTGCGGGGCTTATTTTTTTGGGGCAACTAAGTGAAGATAAACAAAGGCTTAAAATTGTTTTAATAAAACAAACAGATTATGCAAAATTTGAAGGATTTTGGGAGGCAGAAAACCCGCTTGATTTGCCAATAAATTATGTGGTTGACATACCAGAGGGGTATCAATTTGCTTACGAATTTGCTGTTAACCAAAAAAAAGATTGACAAAATAGAAGATGTAATATAGAATACATTTCGAACCTTGGCAAAGTTATTCGCGATTAACTCCTTTACACAAAAAGGTAATGACTGAACGATGGCTTTGTTTTAGGCGATTTTTATTGAAAAAGGAGTTTTTAAAATGGAAAAGGCAAAAAAACAAGAAATTATTAAAACTTTTGCTAGAAGTGAAAAGGACACAGGTTCCACAGAAGTTCAAATTGCAATTTTAACAGAAAGAATTAACCATTTGAACGACCACTTAAAGGCAAATCCAGCAGATAAGCATTCCAGACGTGGTTTAATGCAACTTGTTGGACAAAGAAAGGGTTTAATTAACTATCTTGAAAAAGAAGATATTAACAAGTTAAGAGAACTTAAAAAGAAATTAAACATAAGATAATAAGATTCAAAAAAAACAAGCTAAATTTGCTTGTTTTTTTTAAGGTCTAATTAAAAAAGTTATTGATAAAAATTTTTAA
>JAZRVA010000039.1:0-5793 GCA_045598865.1 Clostridia bacterium
TTTTAATTTTTAATAATCTTTTTATCTTTTTTTAATAATCCAAAGTATATTTGTTACACTATTCCCTTTTTGTAGCTTAATAATCATTTGCTAAAAAATTTAAGAATTAAAAGAACTAATAATGTCGTTTATTATCACCAAATTTTTAAACACAACAGCGTGTTCAAAAAGTTTTAAGTTAAGACCGGTTAATTTTTTTACCTTGTCTAACCTATAATTTAATGTGTTCCTGTGCATAAAAGTTTTTGTGCTGGTAACAGATGTGTTCAAGCTGTTTTCAAAAAAGGCATAAATCGTGCTCATAAGTTCTTCATCTTTCAAAATCATTTGAATGTTCGCATGGTCAATAACCTTTTTGTAGGATTCATAGTTCGCTTCCGAAAAACAATTAATCAAGTTTTCAGGCGAAAACATCTTCAAAATTTTTTCTTCAATAGTTTCGTTGTCATCAAAAGTCAAGTTGCACACAATAAGTTTTTTTCTTCCCATTATTATTTACCTTTCCTTAAAACTTTTTCGTCTTTTGTAATCACACCATATTCAAGTGTTATAATCCTAGTAGAAATTTCTTTTGCAATCTTCTCATTGCTAGTAGCCAGTATAACAATGCAGTTCTTGTTAACAAAATATTTTTTAATAAGCCTTAAAATCTCTTTTGTTTCCTCTTTTGAAAGCTCTTCAAAAACATTGTCAATCAAAACCACATCAAGTTTTCTAAAACTAAGCCTTGCCACGGAAACCACATACTTTTCAAACAAAGAAAGTTTATAAACCTTTTGTTCAATAAGTTTCTCCAACTTAAAGTTAATAACCGCCCGGTTAATCTCTTCCTCAATTTGAACATGGCTTGTTTTTCTTATGTCTAAAACATACTTCAAATTGTCATAAACAGATTTTTTCTCAAAAAAATTGGCCTTATATGGTATGTATCCCATGGAAACATCTGTTTTGTAATCCAGTTTTTCAATTGGTATGTCGTTTATGTAAATCTCACCTTTGTAAGCACTTTCAAGCCCGGCAAGAAGCCTCAAAAAACACGTTTTGCCACTATCCACAGGCCCTAAAAGCGAAACCACTTCCCCCTCTTCAAACTTTAAGTTCACATTTGAAAGAGCGTAATATTCTTTTGTATATTTAACAAAAACATTAACAAACGAAATCATATGTTTTATTCTATATTATTTTATCAAAAAAAACAAACAAAATTTCGACCAAATTACTTAATTTTTATTTTGGATTTTATAAAAAAACAAATGACTTAATATTTTTTAAGTGATATAATCAACTTGTATTTTCATAAAAAGGAGTTTTAATATGGATTTGTTTGACAAATGTAAAGAATTTACCATTGCTGACGAACTAATCAAAAGGGGCATATACCCATACTTCCATGCACTCGAAACAAAGCAAGACACCGAAGTTGTAATGGAAGGCAGAAACGAAATTATGCTTGGCTCAAACAACTATCTAGGTCTCACTATTCACCCAGAAGTTATCGAAGCCGGAAAGGAAGCAATCTTAAAGTATGGTTCGGGGTGCTCGGGCTCGCGATTTTTAAACGGCACAACCAAATTGCACCTAGCATTAGAAGATGAACTTGCACAGTTTTTAAACAAAGAAGGCTGTGTAACATTCAGCACAGGGTTTCAAACAAATTTGGGAATAATCAGCGCCATTGCAGGCAGAAATGATTATATTATAGGCGATAAAGAAAATCACGCCAGTATATACGACGGGTGCAGACTTTCCTACGCAAAACTTTTAAGATATAACCACAGCGATATGGAAGACCTAGAAAGACAGTTGCAATCTATCCCACTAGATAGTGGCAAACTTATTGTAACAGATGGCGTCTTTTCTATGGGCGGCGATATCTGCAACTTGCCAAAAATCGTAGAACTTGCTGGAAAATATAACGCCAGAGTTATGGTTGATGACGCCCACGCATTTGGCGTTATTGGCAAAGGCGGACGTGGCACAGCATCATATTTTAATTTGGAAGATAAAGTTGATATCATAATGGGCACATTTTCAAAAAGTCTTGCCTCTTTGGGCGGATACATGGTTGCCTCAAAAGAAGTTTGCAATTATGTAAGGCACAATTCAAGACCATTTATCTTTGCAGCATCAATCACACCTGCCAGCGTTCAATGCACCAGAAAGGCACTAGAAATCTTAAAACGTGAACCAGAAAGAGTTGAAAGATTGCAAAACCTAGCTCGTTATGCCAGAAAGGCCCTCAAAGCCAAAAATATCGATATTAGAGAGTCAAATAACGATATCATCCCAATCATCCCAATTAATACATACGAAAACGAAGCAACCTTTATAGCCTGTAAAAAACTTTTTGAAAATGGCGTGTATGTAAACTCATCAGTCTCCCCTGCCGTTCCAGTTGGCCAATCAATTTTAAGAACAAGTTATATGGCAACTTTAACCGAGGAGCAAATCGATAGAGCCGTAAATATAATCGCCAAAGTTATGGGCGAACTTGGTCTTCTAAAAAAGTAACAAAAATCTTACAGTTTACTATTAACCTATAAAAAAATAAAAATTAAAAAAAGAGTTAGCAATTAACTCTTTTTTGTTATGAAAATTATTAAATTAAAAATAAGAACTAAACTGTAAAAAACATCAAATCATAAGAAAAAAACATTAAAACCATTAAAGAAGTATGTATCTATCCATACATTTTCCCCGATAAGCTTGTATTGAATACACAAATATTTTAGTTTTTTATCTCCCACTAATTTTTTATCTTTCTTTGTCATATTTCTTATAACAAAAAAAAATCGTCCTTTATCTAGAACGATTTTTTTTAAAACTTTTTCTATACTTTTATCAATAAACCACTTTTATGTTTATTAATAAACCACCTCAATAAGCCCCAAGTTGTTGTCAAGTCTCTTATACAAAATGTTAACCTTGCCTGTTTCTCTGTTTAAGAAAACATAAAAATTGTTATCAATTGTGTCCAAAAACATTTTTGCATCTTCAACAGAAATTGGTTCAAGTTCAAAAGTTTTCTTTTTAACAACTTCTTGCTTTGGCATAGGTGGCATTTCATCAAAAAACAAAAAGTCTTTGTTCAAAGAATCTTTTTTAAGCCTTGTAAAAAATTTGTCGCCATACTTCACAATCTGCCTTTCAACTTTTGGCAAAGCAAGGTCAATGTTGTCATACATGTTGTCGCTTGTTACTTCCGACCTATAAAACAACCCCTTGCTTCTAACAGTAAGTTCAAGTTTGTTCAAATTTCCCTCTTTCTTGCAAGCAATCTTTGCCACTGCATCATCGTTAAAATATTTGTCTAACTTGCTCACCTTTTTCTCTATTATATCTTTTAATTTTTCCGAAACGTTGTAATCTTTTGATGTAATTTCAATCTTCATAATCTTATTATCTCCTTCCTTTATTACACAAAACTTTTTTGTAGAAGCTTTAACCCTTCACACAATCTTGTAAAAACTTAATTTTTCACACAATATTGTAGAAATTTTAACCCTTCCTATATACTATTTTATCAAATTAAAAATTTTTACACAATTAAATTTATTGGTTGTTTGAAACATTTGTAAACACTAGCCCATTTCCCGAAACATTAACCACAATGTTCTTGTTTTCAATCTGTCCCGACAAAAGTGCATCAGTCAACTTGTCTTCAATTTCCTGCTGAATAAGCCTCTTTAAAGGCCTTGCCCCATATTCGGCAGAAGTTCCCTTTTCAACAATATATTTCAAAGCACTTTCCGTAAATTTAAGGCTAATATCTCTTTCCTTTAATCTCTTGTTTAAGTTGTTTAGCATAATCTTTGCAATGTTTGTCAAATCTTCTTCCGTTAAAGAGTGAAACACGGTTATAACATCAATCCTGTTTAAAAATTCCGGCTTAAATTTCCTTCTAACACTAGACAAAATAACCTCTTTCATCTGTTCATATTCTGGGTTGTTCTGTGTAAAGGTGTTTGCCGAGTTAAACCCAAGTTGGCTAGTGTGAGAAGAAAGCTCACTAACACCACAGTTTGAAGTCATAATAATAATTGTATTTTTAAAGTTAACAGTCCTTCCATGGCTGTCAGTCAACCTGCCATCGTCCAAAACTTGAAGCAAAATGTTAAACACGTCTGGGTGAGCCTTTTCAATTTCATCAAATAGTATAACAGAATATGGCTTACGCCTTACAAGTTCTGTCAGTTGCCCGCCATCATCATGTCCAACGTATCCCGGAGGGGCCCCAATAAGCTTAGAAACAGAGTAACTTTCCATATATTCACTCATGTCAATTCTTATAATGTTATTTTCGCTGTCAAACATAGCTTCCGCCAAAGCCTTGCAAAGCTCAGTTTTACCCACGCCAGTTTGTCCCAAAAATAAGAATGAACCAATTGGCCTTTTGCTGTCCTGCAACCCAACCCTTGACCTTCTAATTGCCTTTGCCACCGCACTAACTGCCTCATCTTGCCCAACCACACGCTTATGCAAAACTTCTTCAAGCCTAACCAACTTTTCTTTTTCCGATTCTGTAATCTTACTAACCGGAATTCCCGTCCAACGAGAAATCACATCAGCAATGTCCTTTTCCCCAATCATTGGTTCACTTTTTGGCTTAGATAAATTATACTTGTCTTGCTCTTTTTTAAGTTCAGCATACATAATGTTCAAATCATTTGCAAGTTTTGTCGATTTTTCATAGTTGTGTTGAACAAGTGCCTCTTGATAATTCCTGTGAATCTCCTTAAATTTGTCCTGCATGTCCTGCAAAGTCTTTGGCTCAACGGTTCCGCTAACTTTCGCCTTAGAACTCGCCTCATCAATCAAGTCAATTGCCTTGTCTGGAAGGCTTCTGTCCATAATATACCTGTCCGAAAGTTTTGCCGCAGCCACAATAGCCTCATCAGTTATTTGAATTTTGTGAAAGGCCTCATAGCTATCTTTAAGCCCACGTAAAATCAAAATTGTTTCGTCAACGCTTGGAGGGTTAACCATAATTGGCTGAAATCTTCTCTCCAAGGCCTTATCTTTTTCAATAAACTTCCTGTATTCGTCCGTTGTTGTAGCACCAATGGTTTGAAGTTCTCCCCTTGCCAAATATGGCTTTAACATGTCAGATGGGTTAATATCTCCCTTTTCACTGCCTGCCATAGCAAGAGTGTGAATTTCATCAATAAACACAATAATGTTGCTGTTGGTTGTTATGATATCAATGGCATTTTTAAGTTTTTCTTCCATGCTTCCGCGATATTTTGTCCCCGCCATAAGTCCGCCAATGTCCAGGCTATACACAATTTTGTTTTTCAAAAATTCAGGAACGTCACCTGCAACAATGCGACTTGCAAGCCCTTCAACAACTGCAGTTTTACCAACGCCCGCCTCACCAATAAGCACAGGGTTGTTTTTGGTTTTTCGGCACAAAATTTCAATCATACGTTCAATTTCATCATCTCTACCAATGATAGGGTCAATTTTCCCATTTTTTGCGCGCAAAGTTAAGTCGCTTCCCATGTCTAAAAGTTCTTGTGGAAGTTCAGACACAAAGCCGTCTTTTTTCTTTGTTCCGTTTGAAGAAACATTGCCAACTTGAGTGAATTCTTCATCATCATATTGTCTTTCATTTGCATCATTGGTGATTATTCCAATAACTTTGTTTCGCATTTCATAGACATTAATTTTAAGTACACCTGCCAAAATATTTATTGCAAAACTATCGTCTTGGCTAAGAAGTGCCACAAGCAAATGCTCGGTTGAAATGAATGAAGAATGTGTGCGTTTTGCAACGTTTCCAGCAATAACAAT
>JAZRVA010000040.1:0-12607 GCA_045598865.1 Clostridia bacterium
AACATATGAACTTATAAACACAAAACAAATTGACAAAAATTTTTGTGTCAACAATGAAATTTTATTAAAGATTTTAGTTTGTTTTTACTAAAAAATTTAATGTCATATTAGGGGGTAATTTTTAAAATAGTTTTGTAAAAAATAAACAAAAAACTAACAAAAAAGAATAAAAAAACACCTTAAAAATCTTAAGGTGTTTTTAATTTATTCTTGTTAAACATTTATTGCAGGTGGTGGGGTGGTTGGTTTTGGTTTAAAAACAAATGCGTTTCTGTTTGCAATGCTATAAGAAACCTCTGCCTCATTCAAAGCTCTTGATGGAACATAGTCAACCTCTGCCTTTGTGTGATCAAAAAGTGGGGTGGCCCAATACATGGTTGAATTTGTTCTAATTGGGAATTCGTTTAATATTTTGATAATAATTTCGCCAGTTCCGTCTTTGCTCCCCAAATGCCCAAGTTCGTCTGGGTAAATAAGTGGACGAGATGTGGTTGATAAACTTGTGGTTTTGTTTGGGTTATCTTTTCCGTTTGCATCTTTTTGTTTGCTTTCCGACATAGAGGTTGTTTCCAATGTTATGTCGCCGCAAAGTTTTGAGAATTCCTCACAAGTTTTTGCATCGTCTGTTCCAATGAAAATTTTAATAGGGCAATTACCTTTTAATGTTGCTGCAATATCGTCACCATATTTTGCATTTAATTGGCTAAAAGATTGAATTACTAACGAGAAGAAAATATTTCTGGAACGGGAAACCGTAATCATTGTGTCTATCTTTTCTATTTTAGGCAAGTTTGCAAACTCATCAAGCAAGAAGTAAACCGTTCTTGGCAAGGTGTTGTTTGGATAATTATTTGCAAGGTCAACAAGCTTTTTGTAAAGTTGAGAAATCATCATGGTTGCAATACCGTGACGAGATTCCTTTTCGTCAGGGATAATAATGAATAGGGCAGTTGGTTTGTCGGCAAAAGAGTCAAAATTCATTTCGTTACAACTTGTAGCAAAGCACATACCACTATCATTAAATATACCAAGACGGGCAGAAACAATACCCATATAGCTCTTTGTGGTTGTTGGGGCATTGTTAATTGCTGTTGTAACAAGTTGAAGAACTTTGCTAAACTGGCTTCTACCCAAGAAATATTGCCTTAAAGTTTTGTAAGGATTGTCTGGGTCTGGGTCTTTAAAGTTGGCAATTCTTGCCAAGTTATAAAAGTTAAACCTCTCCCTTGTCATGCCAAGTTCTGGCACTAAACTATCTTCAAGCATTGCAAGAAGCGTGCCATAAACAAATTCTTGCGCGCCTCTATCCCAGCTAGAATCGTTTTTATTTTCAATTGGACACAAAATTGTGGCAATTTCTCTAAGTTCATTTTCTGCAAGGTCAATAAGTTCTGCCTTTTTAGATGCTAAGTCAGAATCTAACGACTCTTTGTTAGGGTAGGCAACGCCGCCGTATTCATACCACTCGTTGTTGTATTCTCTTGCAATTATTTTAAGTTTCAAATCCGCAGGGTTAATGCCAACGTGTGTTTTAACATTTTCTTGCAAATGGTGCGCCTTGTGATACATCATGTATGCATTGTCAAGGGGGTTCCATCTAGTTGAAGCATAAGGTTGCCTTAGGTTGAAAACCTTAACGTCATAACCCTCTTTTTTTAATTTGTTGCTGTGTTTTTCAAAAATTTCACCCTTAGGGTCAGAAACCACAAAACTTGGTTTTGTTTTGGTGGAAGACAAAATTTGAATGGTAGGGTAAATATATTTTTCTGTTTTACCAGTTCCAGTTGTTCCAATAACCATGGCGTGAATTGGCTTATACATATTAATGTTTAGGTTACTGCCTGTGTATTCACTTCTAATCAAAACACCATCGCGATTATTCCTAACAGTGGACCAGTTGCAGAACATAAATTGTTTTGAAGTTCTAAGTTCTTTTTCTGTAATCCATCTAGAATCAAAGTATTGCGAAACCTCCTTGCCTTCTTTATCCTTAGAGCCAAGTTTTGGTTTAACGTCTGTTATATGACTCAAAATATAAATAAAGTAAGCACCACCGCCCACAATAACAGGTAGGAAGGTGTATGTGCCCTGAACAAGTGCCCTAAGTGACTTGTCTGAATCTGCAGGTGTCATAAAATAATTTAGAGCCAGCCCTGCACCAAAACACAAAATTAAAATGAGAATTAAATTAAAAAATTTCTTCATGCTAATCTTTCCTTAATTATGGTATTTACAAAATTAAGTATAAGACTTAAATTGAAATAAGACAAACAAAAATGGTTAAAAAAACAAAAATTAAAAAAATTAAAAAAATGTTGAATTTTGTTTGTGTTTTTAAAAATTAAGTGTTATATTCAAAGTAACTTAAAATTTTTAAGGGGAGGAATTAACATGAACTTACTTAACTTATTGGGAGGTCCTTTTAAGACGGCAATAGATGCTACTAATTTTGGAACTGGTCTTAGTTGGTTAAAAGCCATTGCAAATTTTTTGGATGACTTAATTATTCCAGTTACAATTGTTGTTGCAGTTGTCGGTGCAATTTGGATTATTATTTTGGGTGTTGGTCTTGCAAGGGCAGAAAGTGCAGATAAAGCAACAGAGGCAAAAAAGAGACTTATTAACGTTGCAGTTGCACTTGTTTCCGTTCTTGTTTTAATTTGGTTACTTACCTTCTTTGCAGCAAATGCAGGGACATGGTTTGGGCAACAACCACTTACCACTACTTAATGTTTTTGTATAGACTTTTATTATTAACTCAAAAAAGAGCTTTATTTAGAGCTCTTTTTTTTATCGGTAGAGTATACTTTATTATGTAATACGGCTTAGATATTTAAAAAGGCATAAGGTTTTTTATTGATTGAAGGAAAAACACATAATGATTTATTTTTATTCTACAAAACTGATACTTTTTATTTTTATCTATTCCACGAGGGCTATAAAAAACAAACATTTTAAAATCTCTTATGTAAAAATAAAAAACTTTGTAAAATCAATTTGTAAAATATATTTTTGTTTGATATAATCATCTTATAAAATAATTAGGGGTATGTTTTATGATCGATTTGTTAGGTAAAATATTTGACTCTGCAAGTTTAAAAAATGGTAACTATAAATACTTGGTTGGCATTGTGGATTTTTTGGATATGGTTATTATTCCGGTGACTGTAACTCTTGCGGTGGCGGCTGGTCTTATGGGCGTTATTATAACTGTGGCACTTGCAAAGGCTGAAACACCAGAAAAAATTGCGGAGATGAAAAAGCGCCTTATGGGGTTATTTATCACTGTTTTTATTGTTCTTGTTTTGGTTTGGGTTTTAGGTTTTATCCTTTCAAATTTTAACGAAATTGCAGATGGGTTTAGAAGTGTGTTTAATTTCTCACAAGGCAGTGGGGAGCCAACGGCAATTTTTAGAGTTTTTAAACTGTAATTTTTAACACATAATAATGTAAAGTAAAAAGGGAACAATAATGACAAAAGGAACATTTTTTAAAAGAGCTAAAAATTTTCTTTTAATAATAATGATTTTTGTATCATTGTTTCTTTTTTGTTTTCCACTTTCTGGTTGTACACCAGAAATGGGTGGAACTTTTGAAGACGACTCAACAAATAAACCGGCAATTTTTTTGGTTTATAGGCCATATGCAAATGCCATTGGAGAAGGACAAACAAAGAGTTATGCAGAAAGAGCTTATGACAATTTGATTGATTTGTCGGAAGAAATTATTGCAGAAGTTGTGGGGTATTATGGCTATGGGGCAGTTTTGGTGCCAACCATTGAAAATCCGTTAAGAGTGCTTTCGCCAGACACAAGTGGCGCAGATTTTCAAACTCTTTTTGGCCTAAGTTCAGGCCTTACAAGTGAGCAAAAATTGTTATTAATATCAAATTTAAATTCTTTAACAAGTATCTATGTTGATTCTGCAAATAAAATTATGATTTTATCTAGTGGCGGCGTGGAAGCTGCTGATTTGTTTGAACAAAAAACGGACCCAACGCCTGGTTATTATACAAAGCATGCTTTAACCGCGGTTAGTTCAAATGCCACAGATTTAGCTGAAAATGATTTTGTTGCTGCAAGTTTTAATGGGTTAAACCAAGTTTATTTTTATCTGTCAGGAACAACATTTTCTTATGTGTTTCTAGGTGACAGAGTGGGGACTGAACCATATTTGGGTGCTTTAAATGAATTTACAAATACTAGGAATTTTTTAAGCAAACTTTTTAACTATGACCTCGCAAATATTGAAAGAAAATTTGTTGGCGTTACCGAACTTGCCGAAAATACATTAAAGGATTTAACTTTTTCTAGTTGGAAAAGTAAAACTGGCGGATCTTATTCCACGGCAGCCGAATACTTGCAAGCATATAAATCAGCAAACACGCAAACCTTTGCTGTTTATCTTGCTGCGTCAATTTTAACAAACGGCACTTTTGAGTGGCCAGAAGAAGATGTTGATTTGCCATTTGATTATTTCCCAGCAGTATTTGATGAGTTGGGTAATGACCATGCTTGTAGCTTAGAAACTTTGTTTGAAAATGCAACAAAAACTGGCGCAACAGAAAACGACCAAGAAAAATTTTTGCAAGTTGCCAGTTTGTTTTTAGATCATTTTGGCATTACAGATTTGGATATAAATAATGTGTTTTTGGCTGTAAAACAGGGTCTTATTGGCGAAGATTCTTATGATGAAAGTTGGTATTCTGACAATATAACATTAGTTTCTAACCAAATTTTTAGTCAAAATAGTGCCACCCCACTTCTTGAATACTATGACTCTAGGGTTGAGGGGACGTATCCTGTTATTTTAGAGGATATTGCCGTGAGTGGCTATATTCAATCCATAATTATTATGACGGAGGGTAGTGTTCAACCATCACATATACTTATGGAAACAAATGAAGCTCCATCAAGCCCGGATTATGTTTTAAAGATAAGGTGTAATTATGGCATGCCAATAGTTGCAAGCGGGTATTATGGCTCCGTTAATGACGACATATCTTCAACTCTTGATTTTCTTGTGGTTGGAACATCAGATGAAAACGGGGAAGGTATTTTGGAAGAGGGGAGAAAATATGAATTGTTTGCCTCCGCAGAAGATGTGACGATTGATGTGATACAAGATTTCAGTTTTTCAAAAACTGAGTTTGAAAAAGATACAAATGTTTATTATTACGCATGGTATTTTAATAAAGATGTCAGGTTTTTAGAGCTTGCATTTGCTAGCCCAAATGTTTATAAATTGCAGTATTTTGACATTTCATCATTTGCCTTTATATATGAGGAAGAATAATTTTATTGTAAAAATAATTATTTTTTAACAAACTTTTACAAAATATTTTACAAATAATTCTTCGTTTGTTATACTAAACACGAATTTGATACAAAATATGAAAAAGAGGAGGTTAATATGAGTTTGCTAAATTTAATGCTTGGTTTTGGCTTTCTTGGAAAATTATTTTCTTTTATAGGTAACTTGCTTAGTGTTATTGGCGACATTATTAAGTTTTTCCTTTTTCTCATTATTTGGCAGCCATTTATGCTTATACTCATTATATTAATGGCATTAATCACCTTTGCAGAGCTTACCTTTAAAGCTTTGGCCGGCATCAACCCTGTTTATTTAAATGGTATAAAATATAGTGGTGCAAGTGGCAACGGGCAAGACCTTGTTTATGCCTTTATAACTGATGGTGCAGTGCAAAATGTTTTCTTTTCTATTTTAGCACTCTCTTTTGTTTTGCTGCTAATTCTTACAATTGTGGCGCTTATTAAGGCAGAGTTTACACTGGATTTAAAGGGTAGTGCGAAGGGACCTATCATTACAAGGTCGCTTAAATCTCTTGCAAACTTTTTGATTGTTCCTGCAGTTTCGTTAATATCCATTTTGGGCGTTAACTTTATAACTCGTTCTGTTTATGAAATTTTTGGCACTGGTGTTGGTGGTTCAATGGCGGGCAAGTGCTTAATGCTTGGGCTTTATAACGCAAATAATGCGAGAAATAGCCGTGTTTTTGCTGATAAATTGAGTGAAGGTGTGGATATAGAAAGTGGGCAAAATCCATTTCAAGGCAAATCACAAACTGAAATAGCTGGATTAATTGATGCATGCTTTTCTGGTCAAAGGGAAGCAGAAATACAATTTAGTAATGGGGTATTAGGTGGTTTTTCAATGTTTAGTGGAGCTGGCTGGGATTATAGCTTTAATAGTGATGGCTATACCAACATTGCTGGCCTTTTCTCATGGGTTCCAACAAGCAAGGCAAAACTGGGTTTTGAAAGTATCACAGCCTTATTCTTTTGGTATAATATCTTTAAATTTGACTTAGTCATGCCAATAGGAACGGCATTGGTTATGCTATACATACTGTTAACCACGTGTTTGGCACTGGTTAAAAGGGTTTTTGAGCTAACAATTTTATTCCTGTTGGCGCCTCCTATGATTGCAATTGCTCCGCTGGATGGTGGAAATGCGGAAAAGCGTTGGCGTCAGGAATTTATGAAACGCTTGTTGGCGGTTATTGCCCCTGTGTTTGCGTTTAATATGTATTTCTTATTAGTGCCTTTGTTCGAAAATATTAAAATTTTTGATCTATCAGCTCTTAACATCACGGCCATAAGTCAGGTTGGTGCAGTTGGTGGAACGATGACTGGCTTTATTGGCGTTGTTATTGCTTTTTATGCAATATTTGATATTTTGTTCCAAGTAATAGCAATTATTGTTGGCTTGGAAGTGGTAAGGGATGCCTCTGCACTTCTTTCCAACCTTATGGGTGTTGATGACCTTGTTAAAAGTGGCGGCGAGCTTGGCAAAAAGTATATGGAAAAAGGCAAAAATGCAGTTAAAGCTGGTGTGGCAATTGGTTCTATGGTTGCTGGAGGTGGCGCATTTAAAGGTGCTGCAAAATTATTAAAAGGCCGAGCAGGCAAGATTGGTGGCAAGATTGGAAACATGATGAGTTCTAAGGGCAGAGCCATGAATAGACTTGATAAGGCTAAACAACAACGCGACGAACTTGGTGAGGATAAAGTTACAGCATTGAAGAAAGGCGAAACTATAGAAGGATTAGAGGAATCTTTAAAAAATAATGAGTACGGTGACGGACTTTTTGGAAAAGGTAATGGTAAATTTAACCAATTTTTAAATCCAGTTAAGAGGATGGAGGCTGGAAAAGCCAGAAGAAAAGAAGCTGAAGAAAATTTTGATAAAAATAAAGGGATAGTAAAGAGATATTTAAGTCTTAAGAAGCCAGGAACTGCAGAATACGAAAGAGCAAAGGTATTATACGAAAAAAAGTATGGTGGTGACGATGATAAGAAAACTGAATATTTAAAGAAACAGCAAGGAAGAAAAGCACAGGGTGGTATCTTTGGTAATTTAGCTCATGGTATGAGCGCTGCTGGTCAGGGTATTAAAAGTGGACTTGGAAAAGCAGGTGGGTGGATTGGTGATCATACTGCAAGTGGAGCTTTTACAAAGTCTTTATTTGGTGATCTTACTAAGCAAGTTGATTTTAAGAGAACGAAGAATGCATTTTTGAAACCATTTCAAGAAGGTGGTGATGGTGGATTAAGAAGAGCTCTTGATGCGACAAACTCTTTGTTTGGAGAAACTGGCAATACATTCTTTAAGCCATTATGGAACCCTAATGCAAGACATGATTTGTTGTTTAATAGTGTTCCAGAATCTAAATTACAGGAATCAATTATTAACCAAGAGTTGTGGAAAAAGGGGAATGCTGCATTTGAAGAAAAGGAAGCTATAAAAAGGAATGCGGCAGCAGCAGAAGCTTATGATAAACAGTTTATTACTCAAATGATGGCTGAAAAACAGGGTCCTAGATTTTATAGTAGGTTTTCTGATTTAGTTAAAAAGCAACAGGATGCTCACAACGCTGGCGATGTAAACATGTCTAATCTTTATGCAGAGCAGTTAAAGACTATGCTGGATAATAATGGAATAACAGGTAAAGTGAATGCTTTTTACAAGGGTTATCAAGAAGACTTAAAAAATGGCGGATCTGGCTCTTATATAAAGCAAGTTGAAGATTATAAACAAAAATTACGAGCTCAAGCTGATGAGAATGTTAAGAAAGAAAGAAAGGGTGTTTCAGAGGAATCATCAAGTTCTACTGATTCTACAAAGATTGAAGGCGAAGTTAAAACAAAACTTACACCAGATAATATTTCTGCTCTTGCCAAGAAGATTGGCGAAGAAATTGCAAAGGCTATGAAGGGTGAGGGTTCATCAAAAATTGATGCAAGCATGTTGCAAACTCTTACAAACGGGTTTACTTCAATTACAGATGTAATGTCACAACTTCAACAAGCTCTTGATAAACTCTCTGATAGTTCTGACAAAAAATAATTTATAACAAAAAAGCAATCCTAAAAAATAGGGTTGTTTTTTTGTTTGTGCATAAAACACAAAAAATGTAATTTTGCTATTGATAATTGACAAAACTTGTGGTATTATATGGACAATAATTAAAAGGTGGTAAATAATATGGCACAAAATATTGTTGATACGTTACAATCTAATATTTTTGATGTTACTAGAAGTTATATTCTTTCAAAAAGGGTTTATGGTTCAGCAGAATTTGCCGAAGTTGAAGATAAACTTGGTTTAACTGGTTTAAAAAATACTGCCGAAAGAACTAGCCTATCTAGACCAGAACAACAAAAAACACTAACTTATCTTTTAAACACTTGTAGACTAAACAGGAATTATGATGAGCTTATGGAATATATGCTTTCTTCTTTGAGGCTTGATGTTTATCATGATGACTCTTTTGAAAAATTTTGTAGAATTGCAAAAATTGAAGTTAAAGAAGGAAAGTTTCATCCAACTGCTCAATCTGTTGCAGAAAAATTGCAAGGGTCAAAAAGCAGCTGGTTCTTTTTGGGTCAACGTGAATCTCTAAAAAAAGCTGTTGTTCAGGAAAAAAGTGGAACTCAAGGTCTTTTTAATGTTTTGCTTTCTGCTTATTATCATCAAAAAGTTTTGGGGTTGGCAAGCCATTCTTTTGAAGTTATTTCTAAGTATCAAAAATTATTTTTAAAAGAAGATGCCGTTGCTAATGAAATTAAAACAAAAGGACTTGAAGATCTTGGTTTTACTCCTGAAGATAATATGTTTGGTAAAATCGAAAAAATTATATCTTTTGCTGATCTTCCAGAAGAAGAATCAAAAAAGATGTTGAGAGATTTTGAAAAATCAAAGTTATCTCTTGCTGGCCTTTATGTTACAGACGCACAAGATATTACCATGGCAGGAGCACAAATTAGGTCTTATTTAATTTCAAAAATTGTTGAGGGTGCTCTTCTTGGCGAGCAATCTGATTCAATTGAAGCAAGATTTGCACGTTTGACAAAAACGGCTTCAAAACCTCTTTCTGATCTTATATCTTTACAAGGTGAAACAAAAAAAGGTTTAGAAAAGAATATCGAAACTTATGTGCAAGAACTGCATAGTGTTATGGGGAAAGATATTAATAAAGATTTTGCAGCAGAATTTGTTATGAAGTGTGCAGAGGAAGGTGCTTTTGGTTTTGAAAGTAAAAAAGAAAGATTTTTAGCATATACAAAAGCTGCTGCTGAACTTAAATTGGAGGCACCAGAATTAGAGGCTGATTATGGCAAGGTTATAGATTTTAAAGGTCAAGAAGTTGAGTATAATAAAAACGAACTAGCAAAAGGTTTTGCCGCAAAATTTCAGGAGATCGTTGATAAGGAAGCAGAAGATTTGCAAACTCTTGTTAACAACATTTTAAACCCAAATGAACAACAAGAAATTGATCCTAATGTTCGCCCAGCATATGAAACATTGCCATACTATCAGTGGTGTTTAAAACAAGCAAGGGAAACTTTAAACAAGGAAGCAATTGCAGCAATCGTTGAAAGAAGACTTAATAACGAAGATGAAGAGCGAGTAGAGGAAGAACATGTAGTTGAAGAAGAGCCGGCAGTTGTAGTTGAAGAAACGCCAGTTGTAGTTGAAGAAGAGCCGGCAGTTGTAGTTGAAGAAACACCAGTTGTAGTTGAAGAAGAGCCGGCAGTTGTAGTTGAAGAAACACCAGTTGTTGTTGGAGAGACAGATACCCAAGTCCCAGTTGAAGAAACTGGCGAAGGAAGAACTCCAGGGGATGGCAATAGCAGAAATGATTCTTCACAAAACCCACCAGTTAGGGGTATTGCCAATTTTGGAAAAAAGCCTTATATTACAACAAATAGGCCTCTTAACCCTGGTGAATATGTGGAGGCTACAAATGGAGATATTACAATGAGAGTTGGACATTCGCCAGACCATTCTGAGTCTTCAACTAGTGATCCTGTTGAATAGGATAACAATTATCAAAATAAGGAGATAAAAAAATGAGTTCAAAAAATGTTGATTATAGTTTTAAAATTTTAGAAGAAATTTTAATGCTTAAAAAGTATAATAACAGGGAAGAAGTGCTTGCTCTTGCAGAAAAAATGGTTGAAGTTGCAAACCAAAACAGCAAACTTTCCAACACAATTAAAGATTCTTATAAGGAAGCTTTTAATAAATTAAAAACTTTATCTTATGAGGAAATGAACGAGATTATAAACATTTTATCTTCTTATGATGATTAATATTTGTTTTATAATAATTTTAAAAGATTGCCAACTGTTTGAAACTTGGCAATTTTTTATATAAATTTGACATTTTGACATTTATTTTGGTAATATGTTCTTATGAGACAAAGAAAGTATAAAAAGTGCCCTAGGTGTGATCACAAAGTTCCATTCGGACAAGATGTTTGTGATGGTTGTGGATTAATTTTTTCCAGGCTTTCAAAAACCAGCAATAGGGCGGCAAAAAAATATTTAAAACAAAAACAATATAACAAAGTTATTATGGACAAAATGCTTCCAAGAGATGTTAATAAATGGAAACTGTTTTTGTGGGGGTTGTTTTTGGGTTGGTTTGGCGTTCATTACGCAAAAGTTGGCAGGTATAAAATGTTTACTTGGGCAATTATCTCCGCCGCCAGCATCTATATTGCTCTTTTGTTGCCAGAAAGTTGGTTTTATCATAGGTATTTGTTCTTTTTGATGTATGGTCTAACTGTGCCCGCTGCAATTTACTTTGTTTTTTATGTGGTATCTGTGTTTCAAATTGCATTTGGAAAGTTTAAAGTTCCTATTGCAATTGATGAAGAATATGTTAAATCTGATTTAGACAGAAGTGTGGTAAATAGCATTTTGCAGGAAGTAAAAAAAGACAACAAACCACTTTCAAACAAAGCAAGAAAAAAGAATAAAATAAGAGTGGTGTGTGCTTCTTGTGGTGCTGTTGTTAAGGTTTTTGAAGAAGATGAAATTTGTCCAAAATGCAACGAACCTTTAAAGGAAGATTAATATTATGAATAACAATAAAACTGTTGTTGTTGGTATGAGTGGCGGTGTGGATAGCGCCGTTAGTGCCTTGCTTTTAAAAGAGCAAGGCTTTAATGTTATTGGCCTTTTTATGAACAATTGGGATGAAAAGGACGATTGTGGCGTTTGCACAGCAACAGAAGATTTCGCAGATGTTAGGCGCGTGTGTGAAACGATAGGTATTCCTTACTATGCTGTAAATTTTGCAAAAGAGTATTGGGATAGGGTCTTTTCTTATTTTTTGAAAGAATATGAGCGTGGCAGAACGCCAAACCCAGATGTTTTGTGTAATAGAGAAATTAAATTTGGTCCCTTCTTGGAGTATGCAAAAAAACTTGGGGCGGATTATATTGCAACTGGTCACTATTGTAAAACAGAGATTAAAGATGGTTTGGTATACTTAAAAAAGGCAAAGGATAAATCTAAAGATCAAAGTTATTTTTTAAATCAACTTTCTCAGCAGCAACTTTCTTGTGTTTTGTTTCCACTGGCGGATATAGAAAAAGTGGAAGTTAGAAAAATTGCCTTAAAAAATAACCTTGTAAATGCCAAAAAGAAAGATAGCACTGGTGTTTGCTTTATTGGTGAGAGAAACTTTAAAAAATTTTTGGAACAATATTTGCCTATGAAAAAGGGAGATATTGTTGATATTAATGGTAATGTTGTGGGTAAGCATGATGGCGTGATTTATTACACATTAGGGCAGAGAAAGGGGCTTAACATTGGCGGCAAGGCCGGCGGTAACGGCAAAAGGTGGTTCGTTCTTGACAAAGATGTTAAAAACAACAAGCTGATAGTAAGTCAAGGCGAAGACGATAAACTTTTTAGTTCTTCCTTAATAGCCACCAATTTTAATTGGATTCCGCAAAAGCCAGACAGTAAAACTTTTAACTGCTTTGCAAAATTTAGATATAGACAACCAGACCAAAAAGTTAAAGTTGAAATAGACGAAAATCAAGTAAGAGTTATTTTTGACCAAAAACAACGTGCGGTTACCCCTGGCCAATTTGTTGTGCTTTATGATGAAGATGAAAACTGCTTGGGTGGCGGAATAATAGACCAAGTATTTTATAACTAAAAGAATTCTCCAAATTGCAGAATTCTTTTTTATTATAACAAAACTTCATTATTTATAAAAAATTGCAAAAATTCATTTTTCTACTAATAGTGGAATTTTTGCGATTAAAAGTTGCCAAAAAAAA
>JAZRVA010000041.1:0-6513 GCA_045598865.1 Clostridia bacterium
AAACACTAAAATAAAGCATTTTTGCTAAAATTTTAGTGTTTTTATATACAATACTTATTTAATCTTATTGTTTTTACTTGTTCTTATGTTTACTTGTTCTTGGTTTTCTTTTTAATTTAAATTATAATATGTTGCAACAAGATTATTGTTTTTTAATTACTACTTAGTTTTAAATAATGCCGTCAACAAAAGTTTTTGCGTCAAATTCTTCCAAGTCGTCAACGCCTTCACCAACACCTACGAAGTAAACCGGCAGGTTTATTTCGTTTAAAATTGGAAAGATTATTCCCCCTTTGCTGGTGCCATCTAGTTTTGTAAGAATTATGCCATCAAGGCCAATTGCCTCTTTAAATGCTCTTACTTGAACCAAAGAATTTTGGCCAATTGTTGCATCTACAACAATTAAGTTAAGTTGTTTTGCGTTTGGAAATTCCCTTTGTTCAATTCGGTTAATTTTTTTGAGTTCTTCCATTAAATTAACTTTTGTGTGCAATCTTCCAGCTGTATCTACAATTAAAACATCTGTGTTTTTTGCTTTTGCACTGGAAATTCCGTCAAAAACAACGGCGCTTGGGTCTGCGCCCTCCTCCTGGTGCTTAACAATTTTAACATCAACTCTTTTTGCCCATTCTGTTAATTGCTCGGTGGCTGCAGCCCTGAATGTGTCGGCTGCAACAAGTGTAACAGATTTCTTTTTATCCTTAAAATATTTGGCAAGTTTACCAATAGTTGTGGTTTTACCAACCCCATTAACACCAATAATTGTAATAATGGTTGGATATTCAAATTCTGGCCTTGGAGATTTTAACAAAACTTGTTGCAAGATTTGTTTTAATTCTTCTTTGGCTTGTTCTTGTTTAACAATGTGTTTTTCTTGCAAAACCTGTTTTAAATTTCTTACAATTTCTTGTGAAGTTTGCGAGCCCATATCTGAATTTACAAGAATAAACTCAAGTTCCTCATAAAATTCTGCATCGATATCTCCGCCACGAAAAATTGCATTTAGTTTGGTGAGTAATGCGTCTTTTGTCTTTTTTAAACCTTTTTTAATTTTGGCAAATAGTCCCATAATAAATAATCCTTTTAAACAGAAACTGTATCTTCTGTTTTATCTCCCTGTTCTTCCTTAGAGTTTTTAATAGCATCGCTAAGTTTAACAGAAACAATTTTGCTAACGCCCTTCTCTTCCATAGTAACGCCATACAATGAATCTGCAAGCATCATGGTTGGTTTTCTGTGAGTTATAACAATAAATTGAGTTTCCTTTGAAAAGTTTTTAAGGTATTGAGCAAACCTTGAAACGTTTGTGTCGTCAAGTGCGGCCTCAATTTCGTCTAACAAACAGAAAGGCATTGGCCTTAACTTCAATATAGCAAACAGAATTGCAATGGCGGTAAGAGCCTTTTCTCCACCACTTAAAAGTGTTATGCTTTGCAATTTTTTGCCCGGTGGTTCTGCCACAATTTCCACACCGGCTTGAAGTGGATCTTCGCTTTCGGTGAGTTCAAGTTTGGCATTTCCGCCACCAAACAACTCTCTAAACACTTTTGAGAAGTTTAGTTGAATTTTTGCAAATTCTGTGTCAAACCTAGTAATCATCTCGGTTGACAAATCTTTAATAATTTTTATTAAATCTTCCTTTGCATCTGTTAAATCCTTGGCCTGTGCAGAAAGATCTTCATATCTTTCCAGAAGGTCTTTACAATCCTCTATGGCATTTACGTTAATATAACCAAGTTTATTTATTTCCTTCTTGATTCTATTTATTTCCACCATACCAGATTTAATATCAAAATTCTCCTGCTTAAACGGCAAACAAGATGAATAAGTAAGTTCATAATCTTCAAAAATCTTCTCTTGCATTGCTTCGATATCTGTGTCAACCTTTGCAAGGTTCATTTCTTGCTGATATTTCTTTTCCTGCACGGCGCTAATTTCTGCCATCAACCTAGATTTATCATCATCCAAAAGTTTAATTTCATCTTGCAAAGCCTGTTTTGTTTTGTCTAAGTTTGCAAGTTTTTGTTTTGCTTCATCAATTTTTTGTTTGGTTTGAGAATCATCGACCAAATCAATTTTTGAATTTACAAAACTTTGTGTTTCTGCAAGATTGTTGTCAACCCTAGACAAACTGGTTTTGACGTCCACCAATTTAAAGTCAACTTCTTTAATATAATTTTCCAATCTCTCTATTTCTTGTGTGATTGAAACAATTTCACTTTCTATTGAAGTTTTTTGAATTTTAAGTTCTGTAAGTTCATTTTGCATCTCATCTCTTTGTGCACGAAGTGATGCAAACATTTTTTGGTTATTCTCTATTGAAATTACTGAGCCATCAAATTGATCATTTAAGCCAAGAGACTCTATTGCCTTTGTTATAACCTCTATTTTGGTTAAAAAGTCAATTTTTTCTTGGCTTAACAAAATTCTTTCTTTGTTAAGTTCGTCAACATAAGTTTGAAGTTGGTCATAATTTTGAGATTGTTTTGCTGTTTCTATTTGAGCCACAACAATTTGTTGTTTCAACTCTGCACTTTTATTTTGAACAGAGGCTAAATTGCCTTCTTGGGCTTGTTTAACTTCTTTTAAAGCATTGAAAGTGTTTGTTATTTTCATTATTTGGTTTGACAAACTTTCTATTTCGTTATCTCTCATAAGGAGATTTGATGTTATTGCCTTTTTGCTACCACCACTAATAGAACCTTGTGGATTTATTACATCACCATCAAGAGTAACAATTTTAAATGAAAAACTGGATTGTTTTGCAATGTTTACCGCTTCTTCAATGGAAGAAACAATAACTGTTCTACCAAGCAAAGATTCAAAAACAGCTTTTAAATTTGAATCGAATTTTATTATTGAAGACGCGACGCCATAAGTTTTGTTTGCCTTTACAATATTTTGTTCGAAGTCGTTTAAAAACTTAACTTTCATAGAAGTTATTGGTAAGAAAGTTGCACGACCCAAATTATTGCGTTTTAAATAATTAATAAGATACTTTGCATCTTCCTCGTTTTTTGTAATAACGTCCTGAACAGCGCCACCAAGAGCCACCTCTATTGCTGTTTCAAAGCCAGTTGGAATTGTCATACAAGAAGCAACAAGACCAACAATTTTTTGTTTTAGTTCTGCCTGAGTTGCACTATCTTGCATAAGTCTTTTAACAGAATAATTATAGCCATCGTAATCTCTTTGCATATCTTCCAAAACTTTTTTCCTGTTTTGCAAAATTTGAATATTAGAAGATGACTGGGCAATTTTATCGTTTGTTTCTTTAAGTTGTTGCTGAGATAACAAAACCTCACCTTCCAACTTTTCACTTTGTTTTACAAGTTCGTCATAGGCTGCTTGTGCCTTTTTAGAAACAGAAAGTGCCTCTTCCAAAGATGATTGTTTTTCTTTAATTTTACCCTGTAAAACCAAAATTTTTGAATCTATATCCGAAATATTATTTGTGTATGCTTCTTTTTGAGCTTTTAATGCAGAGACGTTAGATTTAATATCTGTCATTTTAGAAAGCTCATCTATTATTTCTTTTTGCTTTTTTGTTGCTTCGTCTTCGCTTGCGGTGAGTTCATCAACAATTTGCAAATAGTTATTTGTTAAGTTCTCTATTTTTGCATTTAATTCTGCAAGTTTTTGTTGCTTCTCTTGCCTAATCTGGTTGTTAGTTTCTATCAAAGAAAGTGAATTTTGTTTGTTTAATGTTTCCCTTTGTTCATCTTGTGTTAATGTTTCTTTTTCTTCTGCCAAAAACTTTATTCTTTCCTTCAAAACGTTTGTTTCTCCGGCTTTCTTTTCTAGGCTAACCGTCATGGACAAAATGTCATCATTTAAAAGTTGCAAAGATTTGTCTATCCTGCCAACCTCTTCCATTTTATCGTTATAGTTTTGCAAGGCGGCATCAAACGAAGATTGCTTGTTTGCAAGCTCTTCTGCATAGCCATCAATTTTGGTTTGAATTGCCTGTTTTGTTGTGCTTGCATTATCATATTGTGATATGTAAGCATTAACCTCTAATGTTTTTAATTTATCTTTGAGTTCTAGGTAAATTTTTGCGTTTTCTGCTTGTTTTTTAAGAGGGCCAAGCTGCCTTTCTTGCTCGGCCAAAACATCTTGTGCTCTATTTAAATTTTCCTGTGTGCGCTCTAATTTTCTTTCTGCCTCAACCTTTCTTTGTTTAAACTTAGAAATCCCCGCTGCCTCTTCAAAAATTGCCCTTCTATTTTCTGGTTTTGCACTAATGATTTCCTCTACCTTGCCTTGTCCAATAATGGAGTATCCATCTTTACCAATGCCAGAATCATGCAAGGCGTTTTGAATATCTTTTAACCTGCAAGGAGTGGCATTTATCATATATTCACTTTCGCCGGACCTATAAAGTTTTCTGGTAAATGAAACTTCATCAAAATCCAAATTAAAAAATCTTTTTGTGTTGTCAAAAAACAAAGACACTTCACTATAAGATAAACTTTTTCTTTTTTCTGTGCCGTTGAAAATAACATCTTGCATGCTATTTCCTCTTAAAAGTTTTGTGCTTTGTTCGCCAAGAACCCACCTTATTGCATCTGCAACGTTAGACTTTCCGCAGCCATTTGGGCCAACAATACCTGTTATTCCTGGCTCAAATTTAATTTCGAGTTTATCTGCAAACGATTTAAAACCAACAAGTTCAATTTTCTTAAAGTTCAATTTTCTAAGTTCCTTTTGTGATACAAATTATTTGTTTTCTAAAATACTTTTTAATTTTTGTTTGTTATTAAAAGCAATTTTTGCACATTCAACCTGTGCTTTCTTTTTTGAATTCGCTGTGGACTTTGCCACAAAAACATCATTTACATACACTTCCGAGCAAAACATTCCTGGTTCTCTTGGAATTTCATATGTAAAGTAAACCAAGTTTGAACCCTTATATTTTTGCACAATTTCTTGCAAAGATGTTTTGTAATCTATATCTGTTGCTTTCATTCCACTTTCAATATCTATAAATTTTAATGCAAAGGCTTTTGCTTTATCAATTCCGCCATCCAAATAAATTGCACCTAAAATGCTTTCAAACAAATCTGCCCTTAATGAATCTGGCACATCAAAAACACTCATGTTTTTAAGCAAATAATCTTCAAGTTTTAAAAGAGATATTATTTTTGCCAAACTTTTTGTGTTAACAAGCCTTGCCCTACACTTTGTCATTTCACCTTCAACAAGGTCGTAATTCTTGTATAGATAATCAGAAACAACAAGTTCTAATACGGAATCTCCCAAAAACTCCAGCCTTTCATTGCAAACTTCTTTTGCATTTTTTTGCAAGTAAGAAGAATGAGTAAAGGCAGTTTTTAGCAAAGATTTGTTCTTAAATTTATATTTTATTTTCTTTTCAACGGTGTCAAAATCAAAAATTGGTTCTTCCATTTTTATTTTTCCTCAAAATTAATTTTGCCAAGTTCTTCTTCCACGAGTTTACAATAGTTTTTGTTATGCAAAGTAATAACCTGCTCTATGCAATTGCAAAATGCGGTGCTATCGCTGGCGCCATGGCCTTTAACAACCAATTTTTTTATACCCAAAAAGGCAGCACCGCCATAACTTGTGTAATTTAAAGATTTTTTTAGATTTTTAAGTGATTTTTTCATAAATAATGCACCAATTTTGCTAGAAAAACTTTTTTTGATATTTGTTTTTAGTTCGTTCATAACAAAAAGTGCTGTGCCCTCGGTGGCTTTTAAAAGAATATTGCCATAAAAGCCATCTGCTACAATAATATCATACTCACCACTTAAAAAATCCCTTGCCTCCATATTGCCAACAAAGTTTATTGGCATTTTTTTAAGTTCTTCAAAACACTGCTTTGAAAACTCGTTGCCTTTGTGATCCTCAACACCAATATTTAAAAGAGCTACTCTTGGGTTTTTAATATCGTAAAGTGCCTTGGCATAACTTGAAGCAAGCAAAGCAAAATGGCAGATATTAACAGGTTTGCAATCTACGTTTGCGCCAGAATCTATAAGCATAACCTTTCCGCCATTTTTGGTAGGAAGTATTGGGCAAAGGGCTGGCCTGGAAATGCCCTTAATTCTGCCAATTTTTAAAAATGAACAAGTGAGCACTGCCCCTGTTGAGCCGCAACTAACAAGGCCGACCACATCGTCATTTTGCTTTAAAGTGTCAAAGGCTTTTACCAAACTAGAATTTGGTTTTTGCTTAACAGCTTCGGTTGGAGATTCATTGTTTGTAATAACTTCTGGTGCGTCAACAACTTCAAGGCGCGACTTGTCATAATCAAACTCTTGCAAGTAGTTTTCAATGTCTTGTTTATTACCACAAAGAACTATGCTAAGTTCCTTGTTCTTTTTGAGTTCCAAAATGCTGGCTTTAACAGGCTCTTTAAAGCCCAAATCGTTTCCACAAGCATCAATTACAATTTTCATACAATACTCCCAATATACTGCCTAATTATACAATAAAATATTTTTTAAAACAAATAAAAAAAGCAACATTATTTTTGTTAAATGTTGC
>JAZRVA010000042.1:0-21638 GCA_045598865.1 Clostridia bacterium
TTTTTAAAAAATTATTATATTGTTAATATGCTTATTTATTACTAATAAGTTCAATTATTTTATCAAGTGCTTCCCCAGTTTTAACCATAAAAGTTTCACCAGTTTTTCTAATTTTAATTTCAACTTGGTTATTTTCCAAACTTCTTGGGCTAACCACCACTCTTATTGGCATACCAATTAAATCCGCATCAGCAAACTTAACACCAGGCATACAATCTCTGTCATCAATAATTGTTTCAACACCCTTTTCTTTCAAAGCGTCATAAATCTTATAAGACAGGTCATAAACTTCTTTATTATCCAACCTCAGTGGCACAATGTGCACTTTATATGGAGCAATGCTCAGTGGCATGCAAATTCCATTTTCATCACAATTTTCTTCCACAACACAGGCCAAATTTCTCCCAACGCCAATACCATAACATCCCATTATTGGGTTAAATTCGTTGCCATTTTGATCTTTAACTAGCATATTCATAGATTTTGTATACTTTGTGCCAAGTTGAAAAATGTTTCCAATTTCAACACCATTAGACACCCTAATTCGGCCTTTTTTACAAACTGGGCAAATTTGTCCATCTTTTACCTTTGCAATGTCAAAATACTCCACATTACCAAAATCTCTTTCTATATTGAAATTAACATAATGATAATACTTTTTGTTTGCGCCAGTAACCAAGTTGGTCAAACCTTGCAAGCTCTTGTCAAAATATATAGCACAACTTTCCTCTTTTAGCCCCTTAGGTCCAATATTTCCCGCCACAAAATTTGCATCATTTGCCGCATCATATGCCACAATATCTAGTTTGCAAAGTTTTTTCAATTTTGCCTCGCTTACTTCCAAGTCCCCCCTAATAAAGCAAACCACCGCCTTGTCACTATTCTTAACAGCATACACAACTGCCTTAATGCATTTTTTCTCATCAACGTCAAGTTCTTTGCAAACAGAAACAATGTCTTTTGCGTCGCCAGTGTTCACTTCTTTTAGCTCTTCTATTTGTTCTTTAACACTTTCCTCATAAACACATTCCGCCACCTCTTGGTTTGCCTTGTATCCGCACTCATCACACAAAATCAAAGAGTCTTCACCCTGTTCAGTTAAAAACATAAACTCATGTGCAATGTTGCCGCCCATCATGCCAGAATCGCCTTTAACAGAAATAAAATTTTTTAACCCAATTCTCGTGTAAATATTCTCATAAGCCCTATGGAGTTTATAATAATATTCCTCCAAATCTTGCTGAGAAGTGTGAAAGGAATAAGCATCTTTCATCGTAAATTCTCTAACTCTAATAAGCCCAGCCCTACTTCTTGGTTCATCTCTAAATTTTGTTTGAATTTGATAAATCATAAAAGGCAACTGATTGTAGCTTGTAACCCAGTTTTTAGCCAGATGCACAGCAGCCTCCTCATGAGTCATACCAAGAAGCATAGGGTGGTTGTTCCTATCCACAAATCTAAGCATCTCACTGCCAATAGAGGAATACCTCCCACTTAAATCCCAAAGTTCCTTTGGCATAACAACAGGAAACTTAACCTCCTGCCCGTCAACCTTATTCATCTCATCTCTAATAATATTTTCAATGTTCAAACAAGCCTTTTGTCCAAGAGCAGAAAGAGTGTAAATTCCACTCGCAACCTGTTTCATATAACCCGCTCTAAGCATTAATATGTGGCTTTTCATCTTTGCATCAACTGGCGAATCTTTTGTTCTTTCAGCCACTAATTTACTTAATTTCATTTGTCTTCTCCCTTAAAATAATTAAAAAATTTAATCCTCAAAATCGTTAGAAAGCTTGTCTAACTCATCTTTTAAAATTATCACCTTGCCTTTGCATGTGTTTATTATTTCATAGCATTTTTTAGCAATCTCAACGCCCTCTTCATAAAGTTTTGTTCCTTCTTCAATGGAAACATCACCCTTTTCAAGTTTATCAACAATCTGCTGCAATCTATCATTGTATTCATCAAAATTCATAATTCTTACTTACCTTTTTTAATTTTTTCGCTAACACTTGCAACCGCATTACCATCTTTAAATTGTATTTTTATTATATCATCATTTTTTAAATTATCAACCGACTTAACAACAGTTTCGTTGCAAAAAACCTTTGCCCAGCCAGCATCCAAAATAAATTTTGGGTTTAACAAGTCCAGCCTTTGCTTTTTTAAACCAAGCATGTTTTCCTTAAAAAGCATATAGTTTTGAGCACTTTGCCTTAATTTATTTAAATTCTTGTTAATTTTCACACTATTTTTATAATTTAAATTGCCATAAAACCTGCCCAAATTCTCCACTTTTAAGTCAATTTTTTCATACCTTGAATCAATCAAATTTAAAAGCAAAAAGTTTATCCTCTCCAGGTAAAATTCCAACTTCTTATAGCTTTCAAACACATTGTTGCTAACAAGTTCAGCAGCCACAGATGGCGTTGCCGCCCTTATAGAAGAAGCAAAATCACAAATTGTGTAATCTGTTTCGTGCCCAACAGCCGAAATAATTGGCTTGTTGCTTGTCACAATGCTTCTTGCTAACACCTCGGTGTTAAATGCCTGCAAATCTTCAATTGAGCCACCACCACGTGCAATAATAACCACATCAACGTCATCTCTTTTGTTAAAATATTCTATACCCTTTATAATTGTATATTCGGCACCATCGCCCTGAACCTTAGACGGGTAAACAAATATGTTAACTAGCGGATTTCTTCTGTGAGAAACCGTCTCTATGTCATGCAAAACTGCCCCAGTGGGCGAAGTTATAACCCCAACATTTTTAATCTGTCTGGGCAATTCTTTTTTGTATTTTGCAGAAAAAACACCCTCATCTTCTAGTTTTTGTTTTAACTCCAAAAACTTTTTGTAAAGGTCTCCACTGCCATAAGGAGCCATAGAGGTAACATAAAAATTCAGCTTACCCCCCTTAGAATAGTAATGCATGCTCCCCGTTGCCAAAATTTGGTCTCCCTCTTTTATGTTGGAAACATTGGCCCCAAACATAACACAAGGCATCAAACTGTTTTGATCTTTTAAATTAAAATACAAATTTCCCCTTACCAAAGATAAGTTAGAAATTTCGCCATAAACTTTAATGTCGTGTAACAACTCTTCGGCATCAAAAACTCTTGCCACATAACCCCCAAGTTCACTTACACTTAAAACTTTTAACATCTTTACAAAAATCCCCTATCACTTTTTATTGTAAATTGTTGATAACACACCATTTACAAATTTGGGGCTTTTATCAGTTGAATATTTTTTTGCAAGTTCCACCGCTTCATTTATGCCAAGTGCCACAGAATCTTCCAAATAATCAATCTGAAAAATTGCATCAATTAAAATTGCATAATCAAGCATATACAAATCCGAAACTTTTAGGTTCTTAGACAAATTACCCTCTATTTTTTGCTTGATATCTTCAAAATTTTTTTCAAAAACAGAAAAGCTCTGCAAAACATATTCCTTTTCTTCGTCAGAAAGCGTGCACTCTTCAAAAAGATTTTCCACATTATTGTTTTTATTAAACAAAAATTGAAAAATGCCCTTAAATATACAATCTCTTGTTGAAATTTTACTCATAAAACAACCTCTTTTTTTAAAAAAACACAAAAAACCCTTGTTAAATATTTAACAAGGGAAAAATTTAACTTCTAACCAATTCTTCTCTGGAAAAATCAACACCCAAAACATGAATGTTTATACTTTCAATTTTTGCACTTATCATGTTTGATATACCATTTTTAACATTTTCTTGAACACGATAAGCCACGTCAGCAACGCTGTAACCAAAAAACACGTTAATATAGATGTCTATTATCAAATTTTTGCTTTGAGTGTAAGAAACCTTAACACCCTCAAAATAATTTGAAGAAAAGAATTTTCTAAGTTTGCTGCCAAAATTTGAAGATAACGAAGCAACGCCACTAATTTCTTTGGCCGCAAGGTTGATAATGGAAAGCATAATGTTTTTGCCACAATAAACTTTGCCATTTTCATTTTTTTCATAAATATCGTTATTAAACATAATAAGATTGTCCCCTAACGATATTTATTATAACACAACAAAGTGTTTAAATCAATTATTATTTTAACTTAATATTTTTATTCAACTGGAATAATTTTAATGTAATCAATATCTCTATCAACCTGAGATTTAATAATTTCAACAATCTTAGCAACTTCCGTTTCTGTAAGTTCCGCACTCTTCACAATAACATTGATGTAGGTGGAAGAATAATTAACCAAAGCCTCATTAAAGCCTTTTGCCATAATAAGCCCTTCCATAGTAACTTCCATTGTCATGTTCTCTGCAAGAGCCTTAATCTGCTCCTCGGCATTTTGCTTTGCTTCCGCAGAACTTGCCTCACTGTTTAAAATTTCTTTGTAATATGCAATACTTTCATTTCTCGTGTTTGTCCTATCAGTTCTGCATGTAGAAAAAAATGAAGATGAAGAATAATCACTTGCAGTATTAGTTTGAAGCGCCACATCTTCCGTTGCACTGTTTAACATAATGTTCAAAAACCCAGTAATAACCAGCAAAACTAGCATAGAAACAAGAATAATAACTTTTTTCTTTTTTGTAAGCATAAATTTTTCCTCCTTACTTACCAACAAAAACTTCCACATCTAAGTTAGGCAAATCAAATAGGCTTCGAATCACCCTTATTATCTCTAACCTAACTTTTGTGTCTTTTGCACCACTTGCCACAACAATAACATTAGACAATTGCGGCATAATCGTTTCCAAAATTAAAGGCTGCGTCTTTCCATTTTCGGTAACAAGAACAGGCGTTTTGGTTTCCACCTTTGTTCCATCGTCCAAAAATTCGGTTTTGGTAGTATAAGCAATAACCTCACTAACATTACCATTAAAATTAACCGCCACATTAACTTGTCCCACATTTTCTAAACTGCAAACAACCTTTTTAATCTTGCCCTCAATTTGACTTTCATAATTTAAAAGCAAATCGTCATAATTGTCATCATCATATAAAACCTGTTGTTCGGTGCCCCCGCTTTTAGTGTCAGACGGGCTAGTTTTAAAAGAAAAACTAGAAAAATAAATTAGCAAAATTATGGAAATAAAAAAAACTGTTAATATAATTTCTATGTGCTTTATTTTTTTTAGTTTTAAAAAAAATGATTTTAAAAAACCTTTTGGCTTTTTGTTGTCTTTCAATCTTTCAACATTTACATTTTCTTCCTCATTCATTAAAAAAGATTTTTTCCTTTCTTATATTTACAAAACTTTTTATTATCTCCACAATATTTGTATACTTATTTATATTCGCAGATTTATTTAAAATAACCACATTTTTCAAATCAACAAAAGCTTCCAAAATATTTCCTCTTTCGTCAACGTTAAACTCAACCAAAACATTTTCAAACCCACTCTCCAAAATAGATTTTTCAACATCACTTTTCAGCGCCTTTATTTTTTGTTCGTTGTAAGTTTGAACATAACCCGCATCAACATTATCAGTAACTGCAAAATTAAAACTCAAAGAAGAAAAATCAATTCTTAGCACAATATTTAAAAATATAATTATTGTTAAAATTCCTATGGAGGTTTTCACAACTCCCACCATCTTGCCTTTTGGCAAAACAAATTCCGCAATAAGCCCAACAACTGAAATCCCACAAAGAGATAGAATATAACTTGATATTAAATTCAAACAAAACTTCCTCTTTTTAAAAATCAAAATAAATTAGAAATAATAAGTAAAACATAAACAGAAATTAAATACATCACCCCCACCGCAATAATACAAACATTAAGCATGTTTAGCACTTTTGAAGTGTTGAATAAAAAATTAGAAATCTTCCCGTCAGACATAGGCTCCAAAATAGCCGAAACCGCTTTTAACATTAAAATTAAAATAAGAATTTTAATAATCGGCGATAGTATCGTGCTAATCATAAGTATTAAACCAGGAACCCCAATCGCATTTTTTATAATCCCCGTGCTTGCAAGAATTATGCTAACCGAATCAGATAAATATGACCCAAGAATAGGAATATAGTTTTTTATAGCATACTTAGTTGCCTTCACAGAAATTCTATCTAACCCAGATGATAACAAACCTTTAATACCCAAAAAACCCACAAAAATAGTAAATATTAAGCCAACACACCAATTAAATATGGAATAAAATAATTTGGATTGCTTTTCAAACTTCACACTTTGGCACAAATTTCCAATAACAATTGTAACAAAGTTTAAAATAAAAATTGGTATCAAAACCACCACAAAAATTTTAATAACAACACTTGTAAATAGTCCAACCACAGAACCAGTAGAAGCCGAAACCGCCGTCCCACCAAGTGCTGTTATAAGCGTTAATAAAATTGGAAATATTATCTCGCTTTGGTTAGATATAGAACCTATAACCGTCGTAGCCAGCGCAATTAGTTTTGATACAATGCCCACAACAATTATCCCCACCACGCAAAAACAACAGGTCGATATTATTTTTTTTATTCCATCACTTTTCTGGCTCGACATCTGCCCCGCAATGTTTGCTATTATTGCCACAAAAATTATTGTTAAAAAATAGGGCAAAACTTGCACAATATCTTTAAAAATCAAACTAGTTATGTAAGAAAAAAAATTTTCAAAATTGCCAATTTCTTTCCCTTCAATCAAGTCTTTTACAACTTCTAAAAAAGAATTGTGATTAAACAAGCTTTTTTGCTGCTCATCAAAATTAGAAATAATTTTGTCAATGTTAGAAAAATCAATTTTATCAAGTTGCTCGTCAATATTTTCAGTAAGTTGTGTTTCAATTTCCAAACTCTCATCGGCCGCCACCATAACTTGTTTAGTTTTAAAGCCTGTTTTACTACCTTCAAAACCATTAAAACAAAAAGAAAGCCCAAAAAATAATATTAAAACAATAAAAAAATATACAATCTTCCTCATGGCAAAATTTTTATTAATGAATCCAACAAATTAATAATCACCGGCATCATCATACAAAGAATAACCACCTTGCCCGCCAAAACAATTTTATCCCCCAAGGCAGAATTTCCCGAATCTTCACAAATCCCGCAGGCAAATTCTGTTAAATACCCAATCCCCAAAATTTTTAAAACCATTATAATCAAACCAGAATCTATATTCGTTTTTTTAATAACAGAATAAAAATAGTTATATACATAAGAAAACTTGCCCAAAATCATAATAAGCATGGCAACGCTTCCACATAGTATAACCACCACATAAAACTCTGGTCTTATTTGTTTAATAATCACCGCAAAAAAACAAGTTAATAACCCAATGCCAATAATCTTAAAAATTTCCATATCAGTATAATAAAAACAATTGTTTTATAGTTTCAAAAAGCTCACTAATCATGTTCACCGCCATAACCAGCACCACAATAACCCCCGCAAGGGTCGCCACTGTTGCAATTTCGTCTTTTCCTATGTTCTTTAAAATTTGAGAAACAACAGCAGTCAGTATCCCAATCGCTGCAATCTTAAAAATTATGTTATAATCCAAAACTTTTCCTCACCCCTCTAAACCAAAATAATAAATAAACAAAGCCCCAAAACAAAAAACAAACTCACAAACATTTTTGAATATTTCTTGTCTTCCAAAATTGCCTCTTCATGTTTGCTTTCAAAATCTGTTTTACAAAAATTAATGTTAGCAATCTCCTCATCTTTTCCAAGTTTCCCAATGTTTTCAAAAAATGTCACCAAATCACACTTGCCTTGATTATTCAAAAAGTCAAAATCAACACATCTTTTTAGTTCCTCACTTGATATTTCACCTTTCAAGTATTCTTTATAACTTTCAAGCACCACACCAAATTCCTTGCCAACCTTCTCTTTTTCCAAAAAATCATCCACAACCTTCTCAATTTTATTTTTCGAAAAAGAAATTTGGTTTAACAACTCCTGAATAAACAAATTAACTTGCTTGTAAAACAAAACCTTTCTTTTATATTTTCTACTCAACAAAAGCCCAATCAACCCGCACAAAACAACCAATAAAACCAATAAAAAATATTTCATAACAAACCAATATATCTCAAATTCCCGTCATACACTGCCTCAATAGTTCCCGGACCCCTCGCATTAGATAGCAAAACAAACCTGTCAAAAACTTTGTTCTTCAAAATATTTTCAAAATTTGGTTTATTCTTTATCTCCTCCACAGATTTTGCATGAATAGACGCAAGCACGCTCACCCCGCAATTCTTTGCATATTCAACAGCGTTGTAATCATTAATAGAACAAAGTTCATCTGTCACAATAATGTCCGGCCTTAATGACCTTATGCCGCACTCAAAAGCATAATCTTTGTTTGTAGCAGTTAAAACATCACAAAAATTTCCAACGTCAAAGCTGCATTTCCCATCAAAACAATTTGCAATCTCACATCTTTCATCAACAAGCAAAACGTTGTAACAATAGCTTTGTTTAGATAACTGCAAAATTATGTCCCTCAAAATTGTTGTTTTTCCAGCCCCCGGCGGAGACACAATTAATGTGTTCAAAAATTTCTCTTGTATTAAATAAGGCATTATTGGCCCACAGCACCCCTCAACTTGATGTGGTATCCTTATGGCAAGGCTGTTTATATTCTTTAAAGTTTTTATTTCGTTTCCGTTGTAAACCCCCTCACCACCAAGTCCAATCCTTATCCCGCCCTCAAAAGTAATAAACCCTCTCTTTATCTGGTCCGTGTAGGCATAAACAGAATTCTCACACGCCCTTTTTAATATCTCGTCAATCAACTCATCGTAACAGCCAACCGCTTTTGTTTCGTCGCCAGTAAGGCCAGAAGCACCCAAAAAATAACTCCTACTCCCAATTATCACCACCACCTTTTTGCCACTTCTAATTCTTATTTCACAAACCTTGTCCATAGGCAAATGCTTCAAAAATTCATAAAAATATTCAGGAAATAACTTTTTTAACATATTATAAAATATGAAAACCAATCTTAAATTATTTTTAAACAACAAAAAAAACAACAATATTACAAAATATTGCTGTTTTTTTTAATATCTAATTTTAATTTCGTTTTTAATTTCGTTTTTAATATTGTTTTTTAATATCTTATTTTAAGATCTTATAAAAAAACTTATAATCTTTAATCTTAAAATTATAATCTTTCCATGTATGACCCAGTTCTTGTGTCCACTCTAATTCTGTCCCCATTGTTTACAAACAAAGGCACCTGAATAACATATCCAGTCTCCAAAGTTGCTGGTTTGTTTCCAGCCTTTGATGTGTCGCCTTGAATTCCTGGTTCGCACTCAACAATGTTAAGTTCCACAAACATAGGAGGCAAAACCGAGAAAGCCTTTCCCTTGTAAAACTGAATTGTAACCATCATGTTTTCAATAACAAATTTCATAGCCTCTTGCACTTGATCTTTGTTAAGAGGAATTTGGTCATAAGTTTCCATATCCATAAAATAATAAATGTCGCCCTCATTGTAAAGATATTGCATTTCTTTCTTTTCAATCTTGGCTTCTTCAACCTTCTCAGTTGGGTTAAAAGTTCTTTCCAAAACTTGGCCCGTAACAATGTTCTTTATTTTTGTCCTAACAAAAGCAGCTCCTTTGCCTGGTTTAACGTGTTGAAAGTCAACAACGTTAAAAATGTTTCCTTCAAATTCAAAAGTAACACCCTTTCTAAAATCTCCTGCTGTAATCATATAATTTTCTCCTTTATTTTTATGATTTAAGTGGTTAAATTTTTAAATTGTCCAAATAATACATAACAATCGAACAAGCAACAGATGCATTAAGTGATTCCAAATTGTTTTTCATAGGAATCGTAAAAAACCCCTTGCATCTTTCTTTAATTTCCTCTGTAAGCCCATTGCCTTCATTTCCAATAACAATTCCAAAATTGCTACCAGGCAAAGTTTTCACTTCAAAAATGTTTTTGCCTTCCAACTCCGCACCATATAATTCAAAGTTGTTTTTTAGGGCAAACTCACAAAATTCTTGTGTGCTTTTAAACAAATACAAATTCGTAGCAAACACGCTTCCCATTGTGCTTCTTAAAACCTTCTGCCCAAACACATTGGCACAGTTTATAAGGTAAATGTCCTTAAAATTTGTTCCCCTTGCCGACCTTATTATTGTTCCAACATTTCCAGGATCCTGCAAATTTTCCAAAACTAAAAAATTTGATCTTGGCTTTTCTGGCACTTTTGGCTCCATCAGCGCCACGGCAACAATCCCTTGTGGCGTTTTTGTCAAACTTAGGCTCTGTATAATTGCAGCAGAAACATAAACAATTTTCTCATCTTTCAAAAACTTGTATTGTTCAAATATCTTCTCACAAATACTTGCATCAATTAAAACATATTCAATTGTAATATTATTTTTCTTTGCTTCTTCAATAATCTTTGGCCCATCTAAAAAAACTTTGTTATCAATTTGATTATCTCTAATTTTTTTAGTCTGTAAAATTAAAGAGTTCTTTGTTGATGATATAATTTCCAAAGTTTACTCCTTTTTTAAAAAAGTTTCTTTAAGCTTTAACTTTTTCAACAAGGCTAGCAAAACCAGATTTGTCATTAACAGCCATGTCAGCAAGAACTTTTCTGTTAAGAACAATGTTTTTAACTTTAAGCCCGTTCATAAATTTGCTGTAACTAATGCCGTTTAATCTGCAAGCAGCGTTAATTCTTGCAATCCAAAGAGATCTCATATCTCTCTTTTTAAGTCTTCTTCCAACATAAGCATATTGACCACTCTTCATAACAGCTTCGTTAGCAACTCTAACCAATTTGCTTCTAGAACCCCAATATCCTTTTGCTTGCTTTAAAATAGCTTTCTTGTGTTTGTTTTTGTTAACTGATCTTTTAATTCTCATTTTAGTTCTCCTTTCCCACTATCTTAGCCTTTAACCATAAGTCTAATAGTTTTTTCTTGTGTCTTGCTAACATAAGCAGATTTTCTCAAATTTCTTTTGTTTGCAGTAGTTTTTTTGGTAAGAATGTGTCTTCTTCCTTGCTTGCTTCTTTTAATTGCGCCAGATTTTTTAACAATAAATCTCTTCTTTGCAGCGCTGTTTGTTTTTTGTTTTGGCATAATTTTTCTCCTTAAATTAATTTTTTTATTTTGCTTTTATTGGGGCAATAACCATAAAAATGTTTCTTCCCACAACTTCTGGTTGTTTTTCCACAACCCCCAGGTCCTTCACAATCTCATAAAAAGAGTTCATAACGTTAATTCCAATGTCAGGCCTTGCTTGCTGACGCCCTTTCATCCTAATAGACACTTTAACCTTGTCCCCATTGGTCAAAAACTTTTCAGCATGTTTTGCCTTAACATCAATGTCGTGCTTCTCAATTGTCATAGAAAGTTGAACTTCCTTAATCTCCACAATCTTCTGAGCCTTGCGTTGCTCTTTAAGCCTCTTCGTCTGCTCAAACTTATACTTGCCATAGTCAATAATCTTGCAAACAGGTGGCTCTGCATTTGGCGAAATAAGCACCAAATCAAGTCCCTCTTCCTCTGCCCTTTGCAATGCCTCACGGCTGGACATAATGCCAAGTTGTTCGTTTGTTGGCCCTATAAGCCTAACTTGTGGCAACCTAATTTCTTCGTTAATTTGTTGTTGGTTCTTAATGGTTTTATACCTCCCTTTTTATCAAAAAAATTCACAAAAAAATGAGTCTCAAAATCTTGAAACTCATCTCCCACCAAAGCTGCCTTTTTAATCAAAATAAAGCAAAAATATTTTAAAATGGCAACCAATTAAGTAAAACTTAAACAGGTGAGAAATGTAAAATTTCTTCTTTGAACACGCAAATATTATCACACAACCCACCATTTGTCAATATTTTTTAGCCAAATATTTTTAAAACCTATAAGATTATTTTTAAATACAAATAATAAAAAAATAATCCTCTTATTACTATTAAACAATATATCTTTCCTTAGTTAAACACCACCACCCTAGAAGAAAAATAATTGCACAATGTCTTAATAATTTTGTCTTTCAAAAAACTTTTCCCATGAACCACAATCTTTTCAGGGTTCAATGCAATAAGCGCCTTCAAAAGTGCTCCGTCATCATATAAAATGTTGTTTTCAACCAAAAAGTCGTTAATCGTGTTACCCTGCATGTCACACAAAAAATAACAGTCTTTTTTAGAAAACACATTAACTTCGCAGCACCTATAATCCAAATTGCTTATCAAAAATTTAATAAGCTCTAAAAATGTGTCTTCGCTCAAATAATACATAATATTGTCATTAGCCAGGCATACAAGCTCGTCCCACTTGCTTTTTAAAATCCCCAACTTAAAGTTGATAAACGAGTCAAACATAAGCATGTTTTTAAGGTTTAGTTCGTGCATAATAATTTTTTTGTCAATCTCGCTGTCAAAACACACAAGCGTCGTCAAAAACACCTGCATAGAGTTTGTTTTGTTAACCAAAAAATTCAGTTTGGAAATAATGTATTCTTTCTTATAAAAAAGCAAAATAAACTCCGCAATTTTTTCCGTCAAATAACTCTTTATTTGGCCTTTATATTCCCTTTCAATCGCAATCAAAACCTTGGAATATTTAATGGTAGTTAGCACCGTAACAATCCCATTACAGCCTTTAATCCTACCAATTATTTTGTTTTTAAACTCTTTTGCATATCTTGTAGAGGAAAAAGTAACGCAAAACTCCCACATAAAAAATCCTTTTAACTCTACTATTTTATGCATAAAAATTTTTTATATCATAAACATAAGTAAAATTTTAATTTTAAATTAAAAATAAAAAAGGTTTAAAATTTTTTAAACCTTTTTATCGTTTTTTTAATCCCTTGCAGGTCTCTATTATTATATCTCGCAAGTATTCTTTGTCCTCTAAATCCTCAACCAGAAACATCGGTTTTGCCTTCTCATATGGCAAATTCTCACAAAGAGCATACTTTTTATTAGTTTTGGTAATTTTAACCAACAACCTGTTATCATAAACTCCACCAAATAAAACTTCGTTGTAATAAAGCAAAAATTCTCCCATCATCGGCCTGCAATCAACGTTTTTTAACTCGCCCATTTGCTCCAAAACAAAATCCTTAAATTCCTTTGTAGATGGCATATAATTCTCTCTTTATTCTTATTTCATAAGTGGGAACAAAACCACATCTCTAACAGATTCTTGGTTAGTTAGCAAACACATAAGCCTGTCCACCCCAAACCCTAATCCAGAAATCGGTGGCATACCATGCTCCATAGCATTCAAAAAGTCCTCATCAAGTTCCATCGCCTCGTCATCACCTTGAAGCCTTGCCTGTGCCTGTTCTTCCAAAGTCTTCCTCTGCACAATAGGGTCCACAAGCTCAGAATATGCCTTGCAAATTTCATCACCACACACAAGAATTTGAAACATGTCAATCAGTCTATTATCTTTGTCGTTTCTTCTAGCAAGTGGCACCAAACAAGCAGGATAGTTGTAAAGCACAGTTGGCTGAACAATATTTTCTCTAATTTTTCTTTTGTAAACAAAGTCAATAACCCCACCCACAGTCTTGCATGCCTCAAAATCTTCCATAACAAAAAGTTTTGTTGCAACAATTTTCTTTTTAAGTTCGTTCACATCAGTAAAGTCCAAAACGTCAAAACCCAAAATCTCGTTTATTCTTTTGGTGTAATCAATCCTCTCAAAATCCTTAGAAAAATCAAGTTCTTTGCCTTTAAATTGCAAAACAAGGTCTCCGTCATTAACTTCTTTTATTGCACCCCTAATAAAATCAGTAAAAAACTTAATGTTGTCCTCAAAATTCCAGTATGCAGCATACCATTCCACCATGGTAAATTCCTGCAAGTGGCTTGGGTCCATACCCTCGTTTCTAAAACACTTTGCCACCTCAAAAACCCTGTCAAACCCGCCAGCAATAACCTGCTTCAAATAAACCTCTGGCGCAATCCTTAAATTGCAAATTTTGTTAAGCGCATTGTGCTTTGTAAAAAATGGCTTTGCAGAAGCCCCGCAAACCGCACTTTGCAAAATAGGCGTCTCCACCTCAACAAAATTGTTCTCTCCTAAATATTTTCTCAAAAAGCTCAAAAGTTTGCTTCTCTTCAAAAATATGCTCCTACTCTCCTCGTTTGTAACCAAATCCATGCACCTTTCGCGATAAATCTGGTCCTTGTTGGTAAGCCCATGAAATTTTTCAGGCAAAGGCATCACCGCTTTTGATAACAAAACAAAATTTGCAGTTCTAACAGTTTTTTCGCCAGTGTGTGTTGTATAAAGTTCCCCCTCAACACCAATAAAATCGCCAGTGTCTACCATTGTTTTAAAAAACGCATATTTTTCTTCATCTATTTCGTTTCTTCCAATGCTAACTTGCAACTTTGCTTCAATATCTTCAATAGCAAAAAAACTAAGTTTACCCATAATTCTTCTAAAAGTAATTCTTCCACAAACTTTAACTTTGTTGCCATCTTCCAATTGTCTTGCCTCTTTTAAAGTGCAAGTTCTATCAAACTTTTCAACATAAGGTGTAATCCCCTGATTTTTTAGGTTTTCGACCTTTTGCTTTCTAATGTCAATTTCGCTAGATAAATTTTGAATGTTTTGTTCCATATGTATCTTTCCCTTTTTCAAAATAAAAAGCCTTTACTAAACTAAGGCTTTTTAAATTATCAATGCTTACTTGTTGCCCTTTTTGTTATCTTTATTTTTTTCTATTTCTTCATCAATCAATTTGTTGTAAACCTTAAACACCTTGTCAATCATGTCTATGTCTGCCACTAAATTCAAATATTCTTCCTCGTCATCATTTTCTGGTTGCACAACTTCAAAAACAAGTGCCTCATCATCTTTAACACCGTCAGTCTTTTCAATTGGTTTTAAAATAGCAAAAATCCTTTCTTCCACAGGTATCAAAGCAATTTGTTCAAAAGAAAGCTTCTCCCCCTTCTCGCTGTATAAAACAATAGGGTCTGTGTTGTTCTCATCAAACAACTTGTCAATTGGTCCTAATTCCAAATTTTCTTTTTTTTCTTCACTCATTTTTAATTTCTCCTTTTTTTTATTTAGTCATGTCCAAATAATTTTGCAAAATTATCGTTGCAGACACTTTGTCAATTACCTGTTTGCGCTTTTCCCTTCTCATGTCCGCCTCAATCAAAAGCCTTTCCGCGCTCACACTCGTCAACCTTTCGTCCAAATATTTTATATTCAACTTAGAAAATTCTTTAAGCTTCTCACCAAAGGCACGAGTCGCCAAGGCACGTTCTCCTTCGCTGCCATCCATGTTAATAGGAAGTCCAATCACAATAGTGTCCACTTCCTTCTCTTTGGCCAGTTTCGTCAAATACTCAATATCTTTCTCTTCTCCAACCCTGGTGTAAGTCTCATAAGCATTTGCAATAATGTTAAGCAAATCACTAAACGCAATGCCAATCCTCACTTCACCATAGTCAAGCGCCATCTTCCGCATCAATAATCCTCACAAAGTATTTACAAAAAATCAAGACAAAATACTTAATACCAAAATAATAGCATACAAAACCAAAAAATAAAAGCATTTTTTTGCAAAACAAATCTTGCAATGTCGTCTCAAATATTTGGTTTGTTTTTTTGTAAAAACATTAAATCCCCTTTTGCCCTCTATTAGTGCTAATAATTAAACTCTTGATTTTTAATTATTAGTATATTTTTTAAATAGTATCTTAAAAAATCCCTTAAAATCAAAAAAGCACCAGTTGCGGTGCTTTTTAATTAAAAATTAGTCTTTTTTGTTAACTTGACTCATAACTTCTTCTGCAAAGTTGTCTTCTCTCTTTTCCAAGCCTTCACCCATTTCATATCTGGTAAATCTTCTAATAGAAATCTTTTCACCAATTTTAAGTGTGGCTTCTGTAATCAAGTCAGCAACAGTCTTGCTTGGGTCTTTCACAAATTCTTGTTCCATCAAGCAAACATCTTTGTAATACTTTTTAATCCTGCCCTCAACCATCTTTTCGGCAATGTTTTGTGGTTTGCCTTCGTTTTTGGCTTGTGCAATCAAAATTTCTTTTTCTTTTTCAATGTTTTCTTGTGGCACATCTTCAATTCTAACAAATTCTGGCTTTGCAGCAGCAATTTGCATAGCAACGTCTTTCACAAGAGCATTAAAAGCTTCACCTTTGGCTACAAAGTCTGTCTCACAGTTAATCTCAACCAAAACACCAATCTTGCCACCCATGTGAATATAAGAACCAACCACACCTTCACCAGCAATCCTAGAAGCTTTCTTTGCCACAGTAGCAATTCCTTTTTCTCTTAGGTATGCCACTGCCTTTTCCATGTCGCCATTAGATGCGTCAAGTGCCTTCTTGCAGTCTTGAATTCCAGCACCAGTCTTTGCTCTTAAATCTTTAATATCATTTGCATTTATCATAAAAATAAATTCCTTTTAAAAAATCAAATTTTTCATAAAACTTAGGCATTTTCAGTGTTTATTTCTTCTGCTTTAATTGCTTCTGCCATGTTAACTTCGGCTTCTGCACCCTCTGCTTCTTCCTCGTTGTTGTGCAAACTCACGCCTTCTTTTGCTTCAATAACAGCATCAGCCATAGCACTAACAATAAGTTTAACAGCTCTTATTGCATCGTCATTTGCAGGAATTGGATAGTCAACATCGTCAGGGTCGCAGTTTGTGTCCACAATGCCAACAATAGGAATACCAAGGCTCCTTGCTTCCTTAACAGCAATGTGTTCTTTCTTAGGGTCAACCACAAACATAACCCCTGGAAGTTCTGGCATGTCCTTAATCCCGCCAAGAGCTTTTTCAAGTTTCTCCATCTCGTTCTTCAAACCTGCCACTTCTTTTTTAGGAAGAAGTTCAAATTCTCCAACTTGCTCCATTTGGCAAAGTTTGTTAAGCCTTGCAATTCTCGTCTTAATCGTTTTAAAATTTGTAAGAGTTCCACCAAGCCAACGGTTAACAATATAAAACATTCCGCATCTTTTTGCATCAGTCTCAATTGCTTCCTGAGCTTGTTTCTTTGTTCCCACAAACAAAACATTTTTGCCACTTGCAACCATGTCTCTTATAAAATAATAAGCCTTGTCGCAAAGAGCAGAAGTATCTTCTAAGTTAATAATGTGAATATCATTTCTAGTAGTGAAAATATACTTCTTCATTTTTGGGTTCCATTTATTAGATTGATGTCCGAAGTGAACCCCCGCTTCCAACAACTGTTTCATAGAAATTACTGGCATAAAAAAAATCCTCCTTCTTGTTTTTTACCTTCCTCAAAAATTTGCAAAATCTAAGGGTTAAATTAATTCTGCTTTTATACCAACATTAAAATTTGTTGGAACAAGAAAAATTTTTGAGTGCTAATTTTGAAACGAAAAAAAGTATAACACACAAAAAAAAATTATGCAATAGTTTTGCATAACTTTTATACTCATAAATCTTCTTTTCTAGCCTTAAACGTTCAAAACTTTTTTAAGTTGTTTCTTCCTATAATCCTGCACAGCCTTAGAAACAGCTTCCTGCGCCAATATAGAGCAATATGTGTTTTTTGTTGGAATTTCGCACCCCAACCTCTCGCAAACATCTTTACCTGTTATAACCAATGCCTCATCAATTGTTTTGTTCTTTATAATATCCATCGTAATGTCAGAAAGCGCAATCGCCGCAACGCCACCAAAAGTTTTAAACTTGGCATCAATAATAACATCATCTTTAATCTGCAAATACACCTTTATTGTGTCCCCGCAAACATTGTTCTTTGCCACACCCACGCCATCAGCGTTTTTAATAATGCCCACATTGTTTAAATTTTGAAATTTCTCAATCAAATTTTTATTGTAACCCATAAAAACCCCTTGCATTAAACATTACTTTTTTACCTTTGCCCTAAATGGCGAAATCGTCCTTAGTTTCTCAACTGCCTTCTTAATAACCTCAACTGCAACATCAATCTCTTGCTTTGTGTTGCTCGTCCCAAACGAAAACCTTATTGTCCCTTGCGCCTGTTCAAGAGGCAACCCAATAGCCTTCAACACATGGCTGGATTCATGGTTTCCGCTAGAACAAGCAGAACCCATAGAAACAGCAATGCCGTTCAAATCAAGCAGTGCAAGTAACGCCTCCCCTTCAATGCAATCAAACGAAACACTTGCAATGGTTGGCAACACTTGCGAGTGATGACCGTTAATTGTTATATTTGCAACTTCCTGTGTAATTTTAGATAAAAAGTATTCCCTTAAAGATTTCACTTTCTTGGCATTTACCACATAATCCCTAATGCAGTTTTCAAAAGCCTTCCCAAAACCCACAATGCCAGCAACATTTAGCGTTCCGCCCCTCTTGCCGTTTTCTTGTGTTCCACCAGCAATAAGCGGGTCAATCTTCACACCTTTCTTAACATACAATGCCCCCGCACCTTTTGGTCCGTGAATTTTGTGCGCACTAATGCTTAGCGCATCCACTTCCAAATCCTTCACATCAATCATAAAGTTCCCCACCGCCTGCACGGCATCAGTGTGAAACAAAACATTTTTCTCATGACAAATCTTAGAAATCGTCTTTAAATTTTGAATAGTGCCAATTTCGTTGTTCGCAGCCATAATGCTAACCAAAACAGTCTTCTGCCCAATGTAGTGAATAAGGCTGGCAATGTCCACAAGCCCCTTAGAATCCACAGGCAAATATGTCACTTCAAACCCCATACCTTCCAGTTTTTTGCAGGCCTCCAAAATGCTGTGATGCTCAATTTGAGAAGTAATAATGTGGTTACCCCTCGTCTTGTTTGCAAGAGCAAGCCCAATAATTGCCCAGTTGTTCGCCTCTGTGCCACCAGAAGTAAAATAAATCTCACTAGAACTAGCATTTAATCCCGTTGCAATCCTGTCCCTTGACTTGTCCACAAGAGCCATGGCCTCCCTGCCAAAACTATGTTCACTGTTTGGGTTGCCAAAACTTTGTCCAAGCGCAGGCAACATCTCTGTTATAACATCATCAGTAATGGCGGTTGTCGCCGCATTATCAAAATAAATTTTTTGCATAGACTTTGCTCTTCTCCATAAAAAAAATTACAACCAAATTCTAACAAAACAGCACCAAAAAGTCAATACGCCATTTTGCATAAAGAAAAAAGACCCTCACTCTTTTCAGGTCTTTTTTTTACTTATTATTAAACATTTTTAAGTGCTTCAATAATCTGGTTTTTCTGCCTTAGCCCCACAATTCTGTCAACTTCCTTGCCATCTTTAAAAATAATCATTGTAGGCACGCTCATAACCCCAAATTGTTTTGCAACTTCCAGGCTTTCATCAATGTCCAATTTCGCAATAGAAACATCACTCACTTCCTGCGCAACTTGCTCCAAAACAGGCGAAAGCATCTTGCAAGGCCCGCACCAAGTTGCAAAAAAGTCCACAAGCACCACGTTTTCCTTTATTGCATCTTCAAAAGTATCATTGTTAACATGTTTAATTTCCATTATTCTCAACCTCTTATACTTAATATACCAAAATTTAAATTTTAATCAAATAAAATTTCCTGTTTTAAAAAATTTTTACAAAACGTATTTTCTCAAATCATGCTCTTTGTTAAATTTCTCAAACGCCTTCGTCACATATTCTTTGTCAATCACCACATCCACCATTGGGTGATCCCCGCTTGCGTTAAAACTTATGTCCTCCAAAAGTTGCTCAAACACAGTGTGCAATCTCCTTGCCCCCAAGTTTTCGCTAGATTCATTCTCTTCCTCAGCATACCTTGCAATCTCTTTTAATGCCTCAGGCTTAAACTCCAAGTTTATGTTTTCAACCTTCAAAAGTTCCTTGTATTGCAGAGTTATTGCGTTTTTAGGTTCAGTTAATATCTTATAAAACTCTTTTTGTGTAAGGTTGTCAAGTTCAACCCTAATAGGAAACCTTCCTTGCAGTTCTGGAATCAAATCTTCCACTTTTGAAACATGAAAAGCCCCCGCAGCAATAAACAAAATATAGTCCGTTTTAATTATCCCATATTTTGTGTTAACAGTGCACCCTTCAACAATTGGCAAAATATCTCTTTGCACACCCTCTCTGCTAACTTCTGGCCCATGACTTTTGCCAGAAGAACCAGCAATTTTGTCAATTTCGTCAATAAAAATTATGCCTTCTTCCTCTGCCCTTCTTATGCCTTCTGCTTTAACCGAGTCCATGTCCACAATTTTTTCGCACTCTTCTTGCGTCAAAAATTCTCTTGCCTGTTTAATTGTAACTTTTCTGCGCTTTTTCTTGCCAGGAAAAATCCCCCCAAACATGTCCTCCAAATTTATTTCCATGGCATTTGCCCCTGGCATCATTTCAAAGGATTTTGGGGCTTCTTTAACTTCCAATTCCACCACATCTTCGTCATATTTCCCTGCTTCCAAGTTTGCTTCAATATGCTTTCTGTATTCTTCACTGTCAGTATTTGTGTTGTCAACAGTCATTTTTTTAATTGGATAAATAAGGTCAAAAAGTTTTTTGTTAACGTTTGGCTTTACTTTTTCCAAAACTTCATTGTATTTTTCATCTTTTACAAGCCTCACAGATGCCTCAACCAAATCCCTAATCATGCTCTCCACATCACGGCCAACATAGCCAACCTCTGTGTATTTAGTTGCCTCAATTTTAATAAAAGGAGCTTTAACAAGTTTTGCAAGCCTTCTTGCAATTTCCGTTTTACCCACACCAGTTGGGCCTTTCATAATAATATTCTTAGGCGTAATTTCTTCTTGTAACTCTCTTGGCAATTTGCTTCTTCTATATCTGTTCCTAAGAGCCACCGCAACAGCCCTTTTTGCCTTGTCTTGCCCAATAATATACTTATCAAGTTCGTTAACAATTTGCTTTGGTGTCAAATTCATATTCCTTAAACCTCCTCAACAGTAACATGCCCATTTGTAAACACGCAAATATCACTTGTAATTTTTAACGCTTTTAGTGCAATCTCTTTGGCAGAAAGGTTTGTGTTTTCAATCAGAGCCCTAGATGCAGCCAAAGCATAAAACTCACCACTACCAATAGCAGCCACGCCATATTCCGGCTCAAACACATCACCATTGCCAGAAACATAAAGCAAATTGTCCTTGTCTGCAACCAACAAAAGTGCATCAAGTTTTCTTGCATACCTGTCTTCCCTAAACCCAATGGCAAGCTCTACTGCACTTCTCATCAAGTTACCACTAAACTTTTGCAAAAGCTCCTCAAATTTGTTAGACAAACTAAACGCATCAGCAGCAGAACCCGCAAATCCAATAATAACTTTGTCGTTATAAATTCTCCTAACCTTTACAGCATTGTTCTTTACAATAAATTTTTCACCAACGGTAACTTGCCCATCTCCTGCAATGGCAGTTTTGCCATCTCTCTTAACCGCCACAATCGTTGTACTTCTTATGTCTTCCATCTCTTACTTCCTTTTACTAAAAAAATTATACCACACAAATAAAATTTTGAATATATTTTTTAAAAAATTATTTTAAATTAATTGGTAATTTTATCAAATTTTTTGTTGTTTTTAACCCGTTTTTGCACCAAAAAATACCACTTTTTACCCATTTTGAACGTTTTTTTACCCTTTTTGAACCATTTTTGAACCATTTTTGAGCCAGTTTTGAGCCAGTTTTGAACCGTTTTTTACTAATTCCTAACCTATTTTTTTACCTTTTTCTA
>JAZRVA010000043.1:0-37769 GCA_045598865.1 Clostridia bacterium
ATAAACACCACTTTATCAAATCCACTTCTTATCGCATCATATATTGAGTAATCTATTATAAAGTTGCCATTGTCATCTATTGGCTCTATTTGTTTTAATCCCCCAAATCTACTGCCTAACCCTGCTGCTAATACTACTAAATCCATGCAAAAATTCACCTTAATTATAAAAATCAATCCACGACAATTTGATATTCATCAAAGTTTTCCACAAACCCCATGTTGTGCCCGTTTGTTCCAAAATTTATATTCTGCAACACATCACCTGCTTTATTTTCTACTTCGTAAACCTCTCCTTCGCGCATTGTTACATTTATATATGAATTCTCATCTCCAAATTGATAATAATATTTTGTTTCTTCCTGCGCTGAAATTTCTTTTTTAGAATTATACTTAACCAAAAAGTTAAATTTTAAAAAATCCAAACTAAAACTATTATCTAAAACACATTTCTTGTTAGTAAGGTCAGTTACTCTGTAACAATCATAAGTTTGGTTGGTTGTATTAAATTTAAAATAATAATGATTTGTGCCAGAAGCTTCAAGCTTTACTGCATAATCAAAATAGTCAATCACTGTCGTTTCTTCACCATCGGCAACATTTTCATTAACGTATTGCTTTTTTAATTGTAAAACGTTTATTTTCTTTTCTTCTTTGTCGTATGAAAGGTAAGACAAGTTATTTTGCATAGTGTTTACAAAAGTATTTGCGGTATAAACATCTTTGTCGTTCATTTCTTCAATTTTAACCTTCGTGCCATAATCCTCAACTTTTGAAGAAGAATAAACAGTTAAATAATTTTCGTAATTCCCTTGTGTTTGAACGCTATAACTTATGGTTGAATACACAACAGTATCATCTCCGTTTATTTCAGAAAAACCATATTCACAAACAAAAGGTATAACATAGTTGGAACCCCTATCTTTAACACAAAACATTTGTGGGTCGTCAAAAATATCTGCCTTGGAAGCAAAAGAATCATTTAGCGTCTCATAAGAATTATCTTCTCCGTTTATTCCTGCAAAAAGTTTGTAATATTTTGTGGAGTCAAAAGATTTTTCCTGCACAGAAGCAAAAACTCCCTGTGATTGAATTGGCATTACTTGTTTAAACAAATAAGAAAACTTAATTAAGTTTGCCTGATACGTTTTCCTTGAATATTCCACACCAGTTGAAACAACTTTGTTTTTGCTGTCTGTTCCAAAAGTTTCCACATATTCATAGCAAAAATTTGTTTCTTCATTATCCACATATGTTGTTTTTGTTGTGTAAGTTTTTTTGTTGTCTACAACCCTTGTTTTTGTAATTGTTGCCACAAAAACGCCTTCTTGGGTTTTGCCAATTGTGGCATCATAACTATCCTTAACCACCTTTTTATCAAATTGTTCATCGGTGGTTTTATTAAATGTAAAAGTGTTTGTTGTTTTTATTCTAACGCTAATTTCATTGTTACTAAGTTTTGTTATTGAGTCGTCTGCTTTTTTCACAACTTCACTTTTAGAAACGCTTGAATCTGTGTAGGCAACGTCATCAAAACTCTTTTCATTGCAGGCAAAAAACATCGGCACAAAAAACAGTGCTAAACAGCAAATGAATATTCTTTTTAAAATCTTCATATTTCACCCACACATTTCTAAATTTAGTATGTAAAATAAACAAACTATTACAACTTAATTTTAACTTAAATTTTGTTATAAAGTCAAACATATATTAAAACAATAAATCCTAACTCTTGCCCTATTAAAATGTTTGACAAAATTTTGGCGAAGCCTCAAAATATTATTAGTTAAAAGGAAGTTTTTTATTATGATTTTAGATGATATTAAAAAAGCAAACATAGAGGCATTAAAAGCAAAAGACCAAACCGCCAGAGCAATATACTCAGTTGTTATGACAAAGGGCATGTTAGAAACTGTTAAAAAAAGAGAAAAAAATGAAGAACTTACAGATGCCGACATGGTTCAAATTTTGCAAAAAACAATAAAAGAACTTGATGACGAAGCCTCAAGCTACAAACAGGCCGGCAAAGCAGAACAGGCCGAACAAATTGAAAAACAAAAAGATATTATTTCCAAATATTTGCCACAACTTTTAAGTGAAGACGAAATTTACAAAATAATTGAAGCCCAGCCAGACAAATCAATTCCAACAATTATGAAATATTTTAAAGCAAATTATGCTGGCAAGGTTGACATGGCAAAAGTAGGCATTGTGCTTAAAAAGTTTAATTAATACAAATAGGATAATAAAAAAATGAAATATTTAAACAACGACCTGTGGAGTGTTAGACAAATAGAATTTTTATATGACGCATTAAAAGGTTATGAGAACAAAACTTGTGTTTATTACGCAGATAAACCCGTAAAAACCGTCATACCAAACATTGCGGAATATAACTATTTAGGTGTAATAGTTTTTGAAGGACAAGATAGAACAATAATGTTAGAACAAGGCAAAAACTATGGACTTACAAAAACTGATGTTGAAAGAGTTTTGAAAGAGAAAAATATCTCTTATAAAATTGTTTATTCAAATTAACATAACAAACGATTTTTAATTTATATTAATAAATTCATTTTTTAAAAGGCAGTTCACTGCCTTTTTTCACGTTAAATACATTAAATCATACTACTCAAAAACATTTAATTTGACTAAAAACAATTTATAATGTAGTATTTATTATCATAAAAGGAAGAACAAACAATGCTTCAAGTAATAAATGTTTCGTTAAATTTTGGCAGCAGAAAGTTGTTTAGTGATGTAAATTTAAAATTCACAAAAGGCAACTGCTATGGCGTTATTGGCGCAAATGGTGCAGGAAAATCCACATTTTTAAAATTGCTCTCTGGCGAACTTGAAACCACAAAAGGCGAAATCGTCTTAGACAAAAACGAAAGGTTAAGTGTTTTGCAACAAAACCAAAATGCCTACGACGAAGAAACCGTTTTGCGCACTGTGCTTTTAGGGCATAAAAGGTTAATGCAAATTTGGGACGAAAAAGATGCCCTTTATGCAAAGGCAGATTTTAGTGATGAAGATGGCATAAAAGCTGGCGAACTAGAACAAGAATTTGCAGATTTAAACGGCTGGGAAGCAGAAAGCAATGCCGAAAGTTTGCTAACCGATATTGGAATAGACAGCAGCCTGTTTCAAACCAAAATGAAAGATTTAGATAGCAAACTAAAAGTTAAAGTTTTGCTTGCCCAAGCGCTTTTTGGTAACCCAGACATTTTGCTTTTAGATGAGCCAACAAACAACCTAGACATAAAAACAATTGCTTGGCTAGAAAACTTTTTGTTAAACTACGAAAACACAGTAATTACCGTTTCACACAACAGGCACTTTTTGAATAAGGTTTGCACTCATATTTGTGATGTTGATTATGGCAAAATTTCTATATTTGTTGGCAACTACGATTTTTGGTATGAAACCAGCCAACTTATTTTAAAACAACAAAAAGAGGCAAACAAAAAAGCCGAGGCACGTGCCAAGGAGTTGCAAGATTTTATTGCCCGCTTTGCCGCAAATGCTTCTAAAAGCAAGCAGGCCACAAGCAGAAAGAAAGAGCTTGAAAAATTAACAATAGAAGATATCAAACCATCTTCTCGCAAATACCCATACATTAATTTCAGTTTTGAAAGACAAATTGGCAACGATATTTTAATGGTGGAAAATCTAACCAAAAAAGGCGTGTTTGAAAACATTTCTTTTACAGTTAATAAAGACGACAAAATTGCCTTTTTTAGCGATAATTCAAACACAATTTCCGCCCTTTTCAATATCTTGTCTGGTGCAGACACAGATTACACCGGCACAATAAAATGGGGCAAAACAATCACCCACTCATATTTGCCAAAAGAATACAACGATTTGTTTAAAACCCCTCTATCTCTCACCGATTGGCTTTCTCAATTCTCAAAAGATAAAGACCAAACCTTTGTTAGAAGTTGGCTTGGCAGAATGTTGTTTACAGGCGAAGAATCATTAAAACCATGCGATGTTTTAAGCGGTGGCGAAAAGGTTAGGTGTATGCTCTCAAAAATAATGTTAGAACAAGGCAGCGTGGTTATTTTAGACGAGCCAACCAATCATTTGGACTTGGAAAGTATAACAGCCTTAAACAAAGGCATGCAAAGTTTTAAAGGTGTTCTTTTGTTTGCTTCCAGCGACCAAGAACTTACAAACACCGTTGCCAACAGAATAATAAAAATAAATAACAAAAAAGAATTTGATAGATATTTAACCTATGATGAATACCTAAACTTAAATAATTAATTTTAAAACTATATTTTATTTTAAACAATGTTAATTTTAAACAACAACGTTTGGGGTTATCACACAAAAGCATTGCTGCTAATTTTGTTTAACTATTCCCTCCTTTAAAATTCCTATAACATAAAAATTAAAAGAATAATAAATTAAAAGATATGCACAAAATTTTAAAAAATGTGCATATCTTTTTTTATCAAATATTCTTTAATCTTGAAAAAGACCTTTAAATTTTTTAACCATAAAGTTTAGAAAGCACCCACATCATAAACTTTTCTGGCACAATTCTTTTTAAAAATAGTAAGAACTTGTAAAGCCCACCAACAACTTTAGTGTTTGGAATCTTCTTTTTGTTTGCCAGTTTGTAAAATACTTTTGCAACGGTTATTGGGTCTTTGCCGCTTTGCTCATCTTTCTCCATTTTTGCAACAGATTTTGTGGCAATATCTGCATAATCACCCTCATTTTCAGCACTTGTTTTTTGTCTAACAGCAGTAAACCCTGTTTTTGTATCTCCCACCAAAACATTACAAATTTGAATGTTGTATGGTTTAACCTCCAAAGCCAAAGCCTGCGCCCAAACATTAATAGAAGACTTTGTTGCACAATAATAACTTTGAAACGGAATTGGAAACACACTTGCCACACTGCTCGTGTTTAAAATTTTACCAAATCCCTGTTTTCTCATAATAGGCAAAACTTGTTGGGTAACATTAACAGCGCCAAAAAAGTTAACATCAAATTGTTTTTTAATGTCTTCTGCGCTTTGGTTTTCTGCACTTCCAGAAATTCCAAACCCCGCATTGTTAATTAAAATGTCAATTTGTTTTTCCTTTGCAATAATTATTTTTATAGCCTTCTTTATTTGTTCTGTGTCCGTCACATCACAACTAATTGAGGTTATATTTTCTTCTTTAAATGTTCGCCTTGCAAGCCCATAAACTTTATATCCATTTTGTGCAAAATATTTTGCAGTTGCAAACCCAATGCCGCTAGATGCACCGGTTATAACAACCACTTTACTTTCAAATTTCTTTTTCATTAAATCAAAACCCTAGTTTAATCATCATATTCATATTGTCCGTCGTCAGAATCCTCATCTTCATCACTGCCGTCATCATAATCTTCGCCGTCATCATCAAAGGTGTTTGAGTTTCCCTCAGTTTCATACTTGTCAAAATTGTTGTTCACATAATATCCACTTTGATAACTTTTTGAATTATCTGCATCTTCCGCATGGCCATAATGGCTCCCAACTTTCTCATCACCGGAATTCAAGTCTCCCATAACCATATCATCATTTGCTTCCATGTCAAAAGTCAAATCCTGTTTTGGTTTATTAAACCCTTTAATGAATATTTGTTTTTCAATACCAATTTTTTTGTCACGTCTCTTTTTTAAGGCATACATTTCTTTTTCAGTAAGTGGTGCAACCGTTGCCCCCTCTCTATACCATTTCAAAATAAAGTAAGCAGCACCAATTAAAATTATTATAGAAACAATAATAATCACACCCCAAACAATGCCTGCCAAATCTTTTCTTGTAACGCTAACAGAGGTTTCTTTGCTGTTTATACCGTCAAAAGAAACATAAGCCGAACAATTGTAGGTTCCATTTGCGTTAAGCACCAATGCAGAAGAAGGATCTTCGCCATAACTCCCACTTGCCGAACAATATATTTTTGATTTATCTAAAACTTCTTCTAAGTTAGTTATGTTTTCATTATTTTCAACGCTAAATTCAACCACAATGTCTTTATCTTGTGAGGTGCTTTCAACAACCTTGCCATTAACCTTCAAAACAAAGTTAAGTTTTGGCAATGCAGCAGAAATTTCACAAGAAGCAAACTTGCTTAACAAATTGTCATTAAGGGAAGAAAAATTTGTTTTATTTATTGCATAGTTTCCACTATAAAAATCAACTCTAAGTTTTCCAGCAGGAATAAAAAACGTTTCTTTTTCCTTTGTTCCAACTTCTGCATCCTGATAAATAGTGTTTTGGCCAAACTCGTTGTAACACTCACTATTTGCAGAATAGGAAATTTTTGCATTTATTCTTTCAACCGTAGCACCAGGCATGTTATACACACAAACCTTTTGCCCAGCAATAATTTCATCCGAAGCATAAAGCCCTTGCACAGCCAAAAAAGTCTTATTTCCGCCACTCAATCTGTTGTTAAAAGTTGCAACCTCTTCCGTTGTTGCATTTAAAATGTTGTTAAAACTCAAATCCAAATTTTCAACTTTTGTAGAATAAAAAGAAACATCACTTAAGTTTTCAATTTTGTTTCCGCACAAATTCAATGTTTCTAGTCTTGTCATGGAAGAATTAAGTTTTACCGATTTTAAATTGTTGTTTTGAATAGACAAAACTTTTAAGTTAGACATATACTCCAAATCATCTTCGGTTATACTTTCCAAGGCATTGTCATCTAAATATATCGTATTGATATAACCACCAAGGCCCATTTCGTTTAAACCTTTAATGCTTTTAATAGGTTTTGCAGTTTTTAAATTATCATATTTTGCATTTTCGCCAGTGGTTAAATTTAAAATTCCCAATTTTAGGTCATCCACAACCACGTCCCTTGCATCAATATTGTCAAAATAAAAGGTGTCATGTGTTTTATAATAGTCATCTTCGTCTTTATAATAAGTGCTTTCTACTCTATAATCTTCCGTAAACAAATCAAGATCAAAACCCTTTGTGTTTTGATTGCAATTAAGTTGCTTTGCAACCGCCAAAACAGCCTCGAATAATGTGGAGTCAAAATCATACGTTGTGCTGTAAGTGGTTTTAGTTACGTCATAATCCGAAGTTATGGCATAAACAGGCAAAAATGAAACTCCACCAATAAGAGCCACAACAGAAAAACAAGCAAGTAAAAGAAATAAAAATGATTTCTTAAAAACGTTTTTCATCTATTTCCCCTTTTTTATTATGTTTTATTTTATCAAACAATATGTTTTTTTACAAATAAAAAACAGGTTTTTGCACTTTTAAAAACCTGTTTTTATTCTAATATTTCAAGTTAAAAATCAAATCAATCCTTCTTCTTTTAAACATTCATATATTTTAGGTGTTGCAAGCCCCATAATTTCATGAAAAGAACCACTTATTTTTTTAACAAATTTCCCTCCAAACCCCTGAATTGCATACGCCCCAGCCTTGTCAAGAGGTTCACCAGTTTTAATGTAAGCATCAATATCTTTTTCAGACAAATCAGCAAAATAAACTTGGCTTATGCCTGCAAAAACAATTTTTGTTTCAATTTCATTTTGTCTAATAAGCAAACAAGTTCCGGTTATAACCTTGTGGCATTTGCCGCTTAGATTTTGCAAAATCCTTTTTGCATCTCTTTCATCTTTTGGCTTGCCAATAATCTCACAACCAAGAACAACCACCGTGTCAGAACCAATAACACACCAATCTCCCTTGGCTTTTTCAAAAACCGCATTTGCCTTTTCATAAGCCAACTTTTTAACCAGCGAAGTCGGGTTTTTAATTTTCACGCTTTCCTCATCAAAATGAGGCGAAGCAATTTCAAATTTATCTATAATCGTTTTTAAAAGTTCCTTCCTTCTAGGGCTGGTAGAAGCCAATAAAAATTTCATTTGTTTAACCTTCTTCTTTTTAAAAATTTTACCACCAAACACATATTTACACAAACTAAAATAATAAAAAACAAGCTAAACAAAAATGTTTAACTTGGTTCTCTTGGTTGCGGGGGAGGGACTTGAACCTTCGACCTCCGGGTTAGACTTCGCTTACGCTTCGTGGCGTTCGCATAGCATTGGCACCATGCTCGGCCGTGAGCTTTCCGGCTCGCAGCTCGCCGGGCTCAACCCTATAATTCTACTATTTTAGTTTTTAAACAATAAAAAAAATCAAGCCAAACTTATCGTTTGTCTCGATTCCTTTGGTTGCGGGGGAGGGACTTGAACCTTCGACCTCCGGGTTATGAGCCCGGCGAGCTGCCAACTGCTCCACCCCGCGATAAAACAAAGGTATTATATCAAAATAAAATAAAAAGTCAATAGTATTTTTGCCGTTTATTAAATTAATTTGCAACAAAATAGATTATTTTTCTTATCTTTTTTAACGTATTTTTTTAAAATTCTTTATCAAAAAACACATAAAAATAAAGTAAAAAAAATTTTTGTCTTTTTTTATAAAATAAAATGTGGTTTTACATATTGACATATTTTAATCTTGTTGATATATTATTCTCCGTCTGGTTATAAAAATCAGCAGAAAAACATAATTATAGGAACGATAATGAAAAACAGCATTGAAGAAATAATCAATAATTACAAAACAAGTTTAGTCCACTGGACAGAAAAACTTTTAAGCATTAAAAAGAACGATGCCACCAGCATTGTTTTTAAAAATTTAATAAACAACGCTTGTGAGGTTATTTGTGAAAAACCACAAATATACCATGCCGTAATTTGCAAATTAAAAGCATCAAAAAATGACATAAGTGAAAATGGTTCTATTCTTTCCCCAACCGAATTAGCAATCAACCTTTTAGAAGCCGAAAACTTCTCTCAGCAACTCATTAAACTTGGAAATAAACAATATAGGTTTATTGAAGATGGCGATTTTACATCTTTTATTAAAACAGAAAATTTTATTTTAGAAGTCTGTGGCAGTATTCCATGTGAAATTGCCCCACTTGTTAAAGAGAATATAGAAACCAAAATAACAGATTTTGAAAGTGGAATTGAAACCATGGATTGCACAGGCGCAACTTGCGCAATGGACTCTTTAAAAACAATGAGACCAGAAATTTTTATAAAAGACCAATTTCCAACTCAAAACTAAATTTATCTAAAAATCGGCTGCAACTGCTCGCCCTTTAAAGCACTTATAATAGTCTCCTCTATTTCTTGCCAAAATGCTATTAGCGATTTTGGCTTTTTTTGTGGGTCATCTTGACGCATTGGAACAAAAAACACATTTTTTGTGTTTAATAGTGTGGCAAAATTTTTCATATTAAGCCCCAAAACATCGTTAGAAGACACTCCAATAACAACCGGCTTATTGTTTCTCATTAAGGATTTTGCCGTCATCGTTACCGCATTGTCTGTAATGGCATTTGCAAGTTTGGCAAGAGTATTTCCTGTGCAAGGCGCAACCACCAAAACATCAATCATCCCTTTAGGTCCTATTGGCTCCGCACCCACAATGTTGTGAACAACACCATTGCCGGTTATTTGTTCCAAATTATTTATAAAATCTTTTGCCAAACCAAACCTTGTATCAGTTGTATAAACCTTTTCCGTTACAATTGGCAAAACATTATATCCCTTCTCAACAAGTTTTTTTATCTCATTAATTATCTCATTGTGTGTGCAAAAAGAACCCGTAATAGCAAAACCAATGTTCATTTTATTTCTCCTTTTTCAAACAATTTCTGCAAATATTCAAAAATCAAAATTCCCGCACTTTCAGGCGTGTATTTAGATGGCAATGCTGGGCATAAAACATATTTAACACCCCCTTCTGCTTCTTTGTTTAAGCACTTCTTAGATGCAAGTTCAAATAGCACCGCCCCGTCTTTAAACAAAGACTCATCTTGTTTAGTAAACAATTCAGCAGGAATTGTGTTTACCACACAGTCATAATTTTTTAACTCTAATCTATACTGGTTCCAATCCACAATGTTGTCAGCCAAAAGCTGAAAGGGCAAAAGTTTTTCCTCCTTTCTTGTTGTAACATCAAAGCTAACACCCAACTTGTAAAACATCAAGGCAACCGCTTTGCACACTCTGCCGCCACCCAAAATTAAAAACTTTTGGTTAAAAATAGATTTTTGTGTATTCAAAATAATATCTGCCAAAAATCCCTCTGCCGTTAAAGTTGCATTTTTTAAAACAAAAGTCTCGTCTTCCATTAAATTAAAATATTTTATATCTTTTTCTTCAAATATTTGCTTAACTTCATCTTCCACTTTTCCACAAACCAAGAAAATTTTGTTAATAAGTTTGCCAGCAAACTCTTTGCTCATTTTAAATGCAGGTGATAAAACAAGCACATCTTTTTCCTTTAACACAGAGTTTTCACCAAAATCAAAACAGCAATAATCTTTCTCTTTTAATTTGTTCTTTACAATCAAATTCCGTTTGTCGGAAAGGTCTAAAAAAATATTCATTATGTAAGCTCCTTTTTTTTGCTTAGTCTAAATCACTCTATGAACTAACCTTTGTTTTTGCCACCCTGTTTTTTAAAAAAACATTTAACATTTTTTTTGCATCAAAAATATTATTTAATATGGATAAAAAATTTTTTTTAGCGGCAGCAAATTCTGCCCATGGTTTTATAAACCTATTTGATAATATTAATAAACAAGAAAATGCCTTTACTTACATCTTAAAAGGCGGCCCAGGAACGGGCAAAAGTTCCTTTATGAAGGCCGTTGGTGCTTATTTTGAAAAAAAGAATGTTGATGTAGAGTATTTTTATTGCTCATCAGATGAAAATAGCTTAGACGGTGTTAGAATTAAAAACATAAGCATAATAGATGGCACCGCCCCTCACAGTTTTGACGCAACTTTGCCTATGGTAAAACAAAAAATTATAAACCTTGCCGATTTTATAAACCCAAAAATAAAAAAATATAAACAAGAAATTGAAACTCTTGTTAACCAAAAAACAAATTATTATAAAATCTTATATCTCTATTTAGAAGCATTAAATAATATTGTTAAAACGGAGTGTAACGCAAAAATATCCTCAACCCAGCGCAAGCTTTTTTGCTCTTATTTCTGTGCAGAAAAAATAAAAAATTTTTACCAAAAAAATAACTTTAAAAATGTTGAAATCTTAAAAGGAAACTTTATAATAAACAAAGATTTTTTTGAAAAACTTTTAAAAGAAAATAATTCTTGCATATGTTTTGCGTCCATTTTTAACCCAGACCTTTTAGATGCCGTTTACGTGCAAACCAATAAAAAACTTTATGTTTGTGAAGATGCCCTAAACAATTCAACACTTTCTTTTAAAAACAAAAAAATAATAGATTCAATAATAAACAAAATTGCTTATTATCTTAAAAGGGCAAAAAGTTGTCACATGAAAATAGAAAAGTATTTTGTAAAACAAATGAATTTTGAAAAACTAAACAAATTTACAAAAAAGTTTATAAAACAAATAGATGTTGCCTTAAAATAAAGCAACATCTATTTTATCTCCTTCAATATTCAAAACGGCATAATTTCCGTTTTTAAAAGCACCTGGATTTAAAACCAAAACCCCATTTTCATATTCGCTTTTTTGTTTATGAGTGTGCCCAAAACAAACAACTTGACACCCGTTATTTCCTGCATACTCGCTTAACGCCAATGTGGAAAGTTTTGCCCTAAAAAAATGACCGTGAGTTAACATAATTTTGCTTTTACCCACATTTTCAAACCTTGTTATCGGTTCATAAAAACCAATGTCGCAGTTGCCACAAACCTTTTTAAAATAAGGCTCGCCATAATCCTGCACGTCACCAAGCCCGTCACCCAAAAAAAACACACAATCAAAACTATCATTTAAAAGTAACTCTTTTATTCTTTTTTTGCTTCCATGACTATCACTCAAAACACAAATTTTCATCTATTCTCCCCTAAAAACAAAAAGATTGTTTGGATATTACATTTTTTATGATAATATATAAGCATGAAAGAAACAAAACAAATCGTTGCAGAAAATCTAACTTTTTTAAGAAAACAAAACAATCTAACCCAACTGGAACTTGCAGAAAAACTTAGTTATTCCGACAAATCAATTTCCAAGTGGGAACATGGCGAAACTTTGCCAGACATTGAAGTTTTAAAAAAGGTTGCAGATTTATATGGCGTTACGCTTGATTATATTGTAAGTGATATGCCAGCAGAGGAAAAAACCAAATTCATTAAAACAAACAAAAATAAACACAACCAAATAATAATAAGTTTTTTGGGTGTGTCTTTTGTGTGGATTGTTGCTGCCGTCCTTTTTGTTTATTTAAATATAATTTTAAAAACAAGCATTTGGACAATTTTTGTTTGGGCAATCCCAGTTTCTTGTGCAGTGTTGTTTTACTTTAACAAAATGTGGGGAAACAGAAAGTTTTTGTTTATAATCCTTTCCATTTTCGTTTGGTCTTTACTGCTTAGTTTATATCTGCAATTCTTGCAGTATAACATTTTGCTTGTGTTCTTGGTGGGAGTCCCCGCCCAAACCACAATATTCCTATGGTCTAAATTAAAATAATTGTTCTATTTGTATCTTTATTTTATCTTTTTCAAAAAATCTTTAATCAAACTATTTGGAATTTTGTCCTTTCCAAAGTTTGCTCTGGCAAAGCATTGTGTTTCATGGCCATGATAATCACTGCCACCAGTCGAAACAAGATTATGTTTTTTACACAAACCAAGTAAATACTTGGTTTGTTTTTCTGTAATGTTCTCGTGCATACATTCCAGTCCGTCAAGTTTGTTTTTGCCAATAAGTTCCTTAATAACCTTCTTAGGATTTTTAACATTGTATACCCCAAAAGGGTGCGCAAGCACAGCAATTCCACCATTTTCGTGAATCAAATCCACAGCCTGCTCAAAACTAAGCGAAAATTTCGATGCATCAAAAAACAATTTGCTTTTTGGGTTTGAAATCAGTTTTCTAAAAAACTCGCCGCAGTGGTGAACTTTATGTTTTTTTAAAATTTTGTTGTTGTTCTCATTTTTGATAAGTTCATTATAAAATAATCTTTCTGGCTTAACTTTTTCGTTATATTTTATTTCCCCATAAACAAACCCCATTTTCCGCCCGTTTGCCAAAAGGCTTTTTAAAAGTTCCTTCTTTAAATTGTGATAGGATTGTTTGTTAACCCAGTAATTATCCTTCATTTTTTCAAAGTCGTAGTTATAGCACAAAACCTCAAATTGAATTTTATTATAAATAAACCTTATTTCACTGCCATAAATTAATTTGCCAGAAAAATATTTTTTTATGTTAACATCTTTAAGTTCTTTATATGCACTAACCTCATCATGGTCAGTAATAGAAAAATAATCTAACTTCTCCTCTTCTGCCTTCTTTAACATTTCAATTGGAGAAAACTTCCCGTCAGAGCACGTTGTGTGACAATGTAAATCAATCATAATAAAACCTTCTATATAACCATATTAACAAAAAAAAAGCAAAACACAAAAGCGTTTTGCAAAATATAGTTTTTTTTATTCTTGAACTTGTATGTTTTCAATTTTGTTTAATGCATAATACACAGCCCCGTTTGCCGTTGGTTGAACAGATTTGTTTTTTGACCCATCAAGCGTTGTCACCAAACATTCCCCACCCTCAGTCTTTTCAAACAAAAATGTTTTTTGCGGTGCAATGTTCCACTCTTCCGATAGTTCATTTAATTCTTCCATATCATTAATTTTTGTATTCACATAGGCGCCATTCCCCTCGTTGCAAAGCATGGTGTCAATAATCTCATTTTCCACACCAATTTTGTTCAGTTCTTCAATGTCTTTAATAAGCGCAACAATAGCCCCCGCTTTATTAAAAAGGGTTATAGCATGTGCATATCTCTCATCAAGCGCAACTGCCTTGCCAGAAAACATCTGCTCATCTTTAATCTGAAACAAATCACTTTGCTTAAAAACCACACACCCCTGTGAATTTTTAGCTGGATTTAATTTTGCTGGCAAACCATCTTCAAGTTCTCTAACGCCCTCGCGGAATCTTTCCACCACACCAATATCTTTAATGTAGCATGGAGTGTTCCAGGCTTGCACACAATAGGCTGGGTTATAAATCATTTTAGACAAAACAAATTCTTCCATATCCAAATATGTTGGCTCTTCTGGTAACACCTTAAAAAAGGAACTTCCCAAAATCATAAATCCATTTTTTGGAGTGTTGGAAAACAAACCCTCTCTTTTTCCCTCTCCCTTTCCTTGCTTAGAAACAAGCCCCACAACCTCAGTTGTTTTTGGCCTTAACACACAAAGTGGCCTATCATGTGGGTCCGCACAAGGAGAAACAAGCACGGTGGCATCTGCCCCTTTCTTTTTATGAAAAGCATACATCTCTTGAATGTTAACATCAAACAGAACATCAGAATACCCAAACAAAAACTCTTTGTTTCCAATAATTTCTTGCAGTTCTTTTGTGCAAAAAGAGCCTGCAGTGCCAAGTGGCCTTTCTTCTTCAAAATAAGATATCTTAATATTTCTTCCTGGAATGTTTTTGTTTATTATTTCATTTGTAAAAGCATTTTCTATAAATTCTTTCTTGTATCCAACAATAAGAATAAAGTTTTTTATCCCATTTTCAGAAAGTCGGTCTATTTGGTATTCCAAAATAGTATCCTTTGCCATGCCATGATACAAAGCGTCAGTTCCACGAATATTAACCATTGGCTTAGGCAATTCCCTTGTTACCTCAGCAAGCCTAGTCCCTTGACCACCCGCCATTATAACCGCTGTGTCCAAAATTTTGTTCTTTTTCTCTTCCATGGGTTAAAACTTCCCCCTATCATTAACCACATAATACTATTATTGTTTACATTTTTCAAGGGGCTTTTTGAACAAATTAAAATTTTTGTAGAATTTTGTAGTTTTTTACTTAAAATCATTATTGTTGACTTTTTTAAAAAATGTATTTATACTTACCAAGTAAGTTTTGCGATCATAGCGCAACTGGATAGAGCATCACACTACGGATGTGAAGGTTTGGGGTTCGAATCCCTATGGTCGCACCAGCAAAAACAACCAGGCTTATTTGGTTGTTTTTTTGTTGCCAAATTTCTTATTTAAAATCATCTTATATTAAAAATGACCATTGACATAACTTGTTTAATATGTTAATTTTAAACTGAAAAACATTTATAGGGGCATCTTTTATGTCTGATAACGTTAAATTCGGTAAAAAGGTTGGCAAAGACCAATATTGTGAAACAACGCAAGAAGCCTTTGTTTTTAGGCTTTGGAGTTATAACCATAGCATTTTAAAAGCAACAAGCGAAGAAGAAAAACAACAAATTGATGATGAAAGGGCAAATTTTTTAAAAACCTTTTCAGATGAAATTGGCAAAGATGTTTCTCTTAACGACTTTTTATCTTCTTCCCTTGTTGTCGCAAAGGAAAAAGCAAAAGATGATTTCCGCTTAGCCGAAATGGTTCTCTCAAATGGCAGAAATGAATTGGGCTTAGAGTTTTTAAACAATGCAAAAAATTATTGCTCTGTTGCAGAATCCATAAAAACTCTTATAGATTTAAATCAAGAGATGAACCAACCACCTTGTCAAGAATAAACAAAAAAAGGCATTAGTTTTAATGCCTTTTTTTTATTTCACTTTTTAATTATCTTTTAAATTTGCTTTTTGGTAGTTTGCTAGAAGAATTTATAACCGACACAATGTAAGCCGCCAAAATAATCACACAAATAAATAACAAAACAACCAAAACTGTTGTAGCAGATGTGTCTTTGTCTTTTACCTTCAAACTTTCAAGCCACTCTTTTTCTGTGCCTTCAAAGCCATTGTCCACAGCAATTTGATATGCAGATTTTCCGTTTAAGCCAGAAGGTCCTTGTGGGCCAACTTCGCCAGTTTCACCCTGTGGTCCTTGTGGGCCAGAAACACCTTGTCCCCCTGGCAAACCAAGGTCACCCTTTGCACCTTTAATATTTGCAACCACTTGCCATGTTGTGCCATTAAATTGCAAAACATTGTATGTTTCAGTGTTCACAAACAAATCACCCGTCTTATAAAGCGTTGTGTCAGCTGCTGGGTTGGTTGAACCAGAATAAATCCTATTTCCATCTGCACCATCATTTCCGTTGTTACCATTTGTCCCGGCAGGTCCTTGTGGCCCTTGCTCACCTTGTGGACCTTGTGGACCGGTTTCTCCTTGTGGTCCCTGTTCTCCCTGCTCACCTTGAATACCTTGTGGACCTTGTTCGCCTTGTGGACCAGCAACGCCTTGTTCGCCCTGTGGGCCCTGAATTCCCTGTTCGCCTTGTGGTCCTTGTGGACCGGTTGCTCCTGTTTCACCCTGAGGTCCTTGAATTCCTTGTGGGCCCTGTGGACCTGTTGCACCTGTTTTGCCAATAATTACTGAATAAATTTGTTGATATTCTGTTTCACTTACTTTAACAAAAAGTTTTCCGCAATGTTCACAATAGTAGTGTTCAATCCAACCATAATCCTCAGTTGTTGGTTCTTGTGCTTCAACATGAATTAAACTGTGTTCCAAAGCAGGAATCTCCTCACTTTCTAAGTGGGCAGTATAACGGCAAACCCTAACCTTAATTCCAGAGTGTTCACATGTTGCAGGATAAGTCACGATCCAATTAGAATAATCATGAGTTTCTGTTATCTCTCCATTTATGTGTGCATAAGTTTCATCAATTTCAATATAGCAAGGAATTTCAACATCTCTGTCAATATCTTTAATCAAAACAATTGTAACTTCCATATAATTTGCAGCTTCAATTGCCTCTTCAATTGTTGCAAAGCCAACACTTCCAATTGCAGCTTCTGGATCCAAAACTTCACCAGACAAAACTTCCCAAGTGTAAGGGCTAAAAGAAGAAGCTGTAATTTCAATGTATTTCTCGCCGTTTGCTGTTTTAACTTCGTAATAACCAAGATATTCCCCATCATGAGAAACTTTTAAATACTTGCTTGTTACTCTTGCAGGAACAGGCAACCTAAATGTCACCTCGCCAACCAAATCTTCATTTGCAATTTCTTCATTGTTTGCAGTGTCATAAGGCACAACATCAAATGTCATTGTTGTAACTTCAACCGCGCTATCCATGCCATATTCCATTTCTGTTGCAGAAAGTGTAATTTTAATAATTGCATTTTCATTTCCTGTTGCCGCAGCCACCTCTTCACCCGCATTGTAATCGGCCACAGTGTCGTTTTCCTTTGCCTCTGTAATAATATAAACAACCTCTGCCTTGGTTTGTGCTGTCAATGATTCGTTGTTTAAAATTTCAGGAACTTGGTCAATTTCGTCCAAAACTTCAAGAAGAATCTCATCAACTTGTTCTTCGGTCTTCCCAACATACAACCCAGTCGTTGCATCATAAACAAGTGTGTAGTCCCCAGTTAAATAACGGCTTATGGCGTTTCCAGATGTTTTAGCAGGGCCATTCAATGTTATAACTGCCTCATTGTCACCATATGTGTAATAAGCAATACCCTGAGCCCCCAATGCCGTAACATCAAAAGTTCCACCAGTAATGTTAATAGTTGGGTTACCACCAGGATACCCGCAGGCCTCAATCACAACAGCATCACCTGTTTCATTGAAGCCATCTCCCGTGTGGTTAAAATCCTCTGCCGTTTGCATAGTGGACAAAATTGTTCCTCCACTTATGTTAACTTCTCCACTCTTTATGTATAAAGGTATAGGTGCAGTAATTGTTCCACCATAAATATTAAGTTGTTCTTTGTTTGGGAAAAATATTGCACATTCATTTGTGTTAGAAACCACAGCCCCATCATAAATGTTAATGTACACACCGTCATGTTCTGCCAAACCATTACCCGCTATTGTGTAATTATATTCACCCAAAACAGTTCCTTTAACATTCAAAGTCCCGCCATGATCAAGCAAAACTATTGTGCTATATATCGCCCCTGGTGTAAGTTCACTAGATGTTGCACTCGAAACAGTCATGTCGCTCTCAATTGTAACTTTACCACCGCTTTGCATCCAAATATTCCATTTTACAGGAGAATGCAAAGTGCCATGTTTCAAAGTCAAGTTTACATTATAAACATCAAACGCTCCTCCAACAGTGGTTGCAGTAAACCCACCAAAATCCACTGTTATATTTTTTCTCACTGAATCCCCAAGTCCAACCTCAATATAGTTAGGAATTGTTGTGTCACCTAAAAGCACTATTGTATCACCATCTTGTGCATGTGCAATAGCCTCCGCCAAAGAAGAATACTCATGTCCTCCTATTTTAACTTTTGCAAGAACATCATATAATTCTGATGCAGTGTTATAAACAAAATTATAATTGTTTGTTAAATATTCCTGCATATTGTTGCCTCTAATATGTGCTGGCCCATCTATGTTAATTGTTGCCGTGTTGCTGCCAGTTGTGTAATATGCAATGCCCTGCGCATCATCAGCAACAGCAGTAAATGTTCCACTGGTGATGTTCACAATTGGGTTGCCACATGGATAACCACAAGCATCAATAACCAACGCATCACCTGTTGATATTCCACCATTACCATAGTATTGATAATCAACATAAGGACTTAAATCAGAAGTAATAATTCCACCAGCTATTGTTGTTGTTCCTGATTTTGAATATATTGCTGTTGTTCCATATATTGTTCCGCCATAAACATTAAGTTGTCCACCACATGGAAAATAAATACCAATTTCATTTTCAGAGCCCACAACAGCTCCGTCGTTAATATTCACAATAACGCCACTATTTGCAAGCAATCCATTGCCAGAAATTGCAGAAGAGTGAAGTGCTTTTACTTCACCATAAACATCTAGTTGTGTGTTTTCACCAGTAACAACAATCGCAGCACAACTATCATTTTCAGATAGTGTCTTAACCTCCATATTACTTTGAACCACAACATTAGAAGCCCCAGTCATGTAAATAGTTGGCATTTCTCTGGAAACAAATGTTCCGTTTCTCAATTCAAGAGTTGCCCCTTCGTAAACATAAGCACCATAGCAATTCACAGAAACTGTGTGTCCACCAAAATCAATATTCAAATCTTTACTAACAATCATGTAAGATGCATCAGTAGAAGTGTATGATCCAGTTATGTCTTTTAAAACGTTAATAGTCTCTCCTTCGCCCGCCAAATTAACAGCCTCCATAAGCGTATCATAATGAGTTGTAACATTTCCCACTGTTATAGATGCCTCGTGATTGCACTCTCCTTGGCAATCCGTTGTGCTCGCAGCAAAAATATTGGTTTGCCAAATAGTCAAACCAAAACAAAATGCAAAACACAAAACAGGTAGGAATAATAAGAATAAAAATTTTCTGTTCTTTAACAAAATTTTATACCCCCTCTAATATATTTTAGTAATTAAAATTCTTATGTCAAATAAATAACCGATAAATAACCGATAAAACTCGTCGTGCTACCAAAATAAAAAATCCTGCTTTTCTTAATTTTACTAGCAATTCTAATTTTTTTGTAAACCCATTTTTTAAACAAAAAACCCAGCACCGAACGCTGGGTTATAATAATTTTATGTTAAAAAAAATCTTGATAACGGTCCGGGTCGTACGAAAATTCACCAACCGTACCAACTATGTTTTGTTTTGGGTCAAAATTTTCAAGCGGGATGGCATATTCCACATATTGTTGTTTTTTTTCATTAGCAAGTGTTGGATCATTTGAGTAAAAACCAATCTGTTCATTTTCTTCCAGAAGCTGCCTGTCAAAGTTAAATGCCACAACACAAACGCTTTGATTTGTCTGATCCCTTAGCTCTCTGGCATACAAATCCGCACTTCCTTCCTTCTCAAAAAAATGCAGGTATTTCTTGCCCTCTTCATAGTCTCTTGTCACATTTCCATTTTCATCCACTTGCCTTCGCGTGTTATCGCCAAAATTGTTTTTCTTAAACAACTCTCCGTTAATGTTTGGTATACCCTGTGGGTTTTCATAATACAAATGCAACTCATGTTTGTATATAGCCCTATAAACAGTTTGCATATTGTTATTCAAATTTTCATTTTCCATATATATATTTTACCACATAAAAATTGTATTTTCAACCCAAAAAATGTTTGTTTTGTATTGATTCTCTTTTGCCGTGTGTGATATACTACTTTTTGTTAGGAGATGAATTATGGCAAAAAGAGAAACAATCGTAGTCGTAGATTTTGGCGGACAATATAGCCAACTTATTGCAAGAAGAGTAAGGGATATGAATGTTTATTCAGAGCTTGTACCTTGCACAACAACCGCCGAGGGAATTAAAAAATTTGATCCAATAGGTATTATTTTCACAGGCGGACCACTAAGTGCTTTCGAAGATTTCGCCTATAAAATAGACGAAAAAGTGTTTGATCTAAAAGTTCCAATCTTGGGAATATGCTATGGAATGCAAATAACTGCCCAAACTTTGGGCGGAAATGTTTGCCCAGCTCCAAAGGGAGAATATGGTAAGGTAGAAATAGAATATTCCAATCACCCACTATTTGAAAATGTCAAAAAGAAAAACATTGTGTGGATGAGCCACCAGGATTATGTAGAAAAATTAGGCCCCGGCTTTGTAGGTATTGCCAAAACAAAGCACACACCATTTGCAGCCATGGCAAATGACAAAAAAAAGATTTATGGCCTCCAATTTCACCCAGAAGTTGTTCACTCTGTGCAAGGGCTAGAAATTATGAAAAACTTTGTTTTCAATATTTGCAAAGCCAAAGGCAATTGGAATATGAAAAACTTTGTGGATGAACAAGTAAAAATCTTAAGACAAAAACTAAAAGGCAAAAAAGTTTTGCTTGCCTTATCCGGCGGTGTGGATAGCTCTGTCTGTGCAGCCTTAATTCAAAAAGCCAGCCCAGAAAGTTTAATTTGTGTGTTTGTGGATCACGGCCTTCTTAGAAAAAATGAAAGAGAAGAAGTAGAAACAGTTTTTAAAGATCAGTTTAAAATAAATTTGATTACAGCCGATGCCGAAAAAAGGTTCTTAAAAAAGCTTAGGTTCAAAAAAGATCCAGAAAAGAAAAGAAAAGTAATTGGCAAGCAGTTTATAAAAGTCTTCGAAAAAGAAGCCAAAAAAATTGGCAAAGTTGACTTTTTGGCACAAGGCACAATATACCCAGATGTCGTAGAAAGCGGTGCCGTAGGTTCTGCCGTTATCAAAAGCCACCACAATGTAGGCGGCCTACCAAGTGTTGTAGATTTTGAGGAAATCATCGAACCACTAAGAGATTTGTATAAAGATGAAGTTAGAAAGGTTGGCTTTGAACTTGGCCTCCCAGAAAATATTGTTATGAGACAACCTTTCCCAGGCCCTGGCCTAGCAATAAGGGTTATAGGAAGAATAACAAAAGAAAAATTAGATTTGCTAAGAGATGTCGACTATATTTTTAGAGAAGAAATAAAAAAAGCAAAGCTCGACAAAAAAATATGGCAATACTTTGCAGTATTAACCAGCATGAAATCTGTTGGTGTTATGGGCGACCACAGAACATACGATTACACCGTAGCCCTTCGTGCCGTAAATAGTTTAGATGCCATGACAGCCGATTGGTACAAAATACCAAGCGACGTGCTAGATAAATGCAGCAACAGAATAGTCAACGAAGTAAAACATGTAAACAGAGTCGTCTACGACATAACTTCCAAACCTCCAGCAACAATAGAGTGGGAATAGCTGTTGACAAATAACTTTTTGTGGAATATACTATTTCCATGATTAAGTTAAAAAAAGAGAAAAATTTTTAAACAAATTTGTTTGGTTAATGTTTTTCTTTTTTTTTGAAAAAATAAAGGAGAAAAAATGAACGATAACACAAAAATCGAGCTTTCAAGAGAAATCATGAATATCATGATTGGTAAGGCTTGTAAAGATGGCTTCGACCCAAATAACCCAGTCATCAAAAAACTTTTAGAAGAAGAAAAAGAAATGACAAAATTTAATTTTGACGTAATAGATAGAATAATAAATATCTATGGCCCAATGGTAAAAGAAGGTAAGATTTAATGGATTACACAAAAGAGCAAATAGAAGAAGTTGTAAAAAAATTCTCGCTAACCCCAAAAGAAATAGCAGAAATCACAAAAACCGTTATAGGCGTTTTAGCAAGCGATAAAATTGCCTCCGATCACCCACTTTCCATAATAGTTGGTGGCCAATCAGGCTCTGGCAAAACGGCACTTATCAATTACACCACATTTATTTCTTCTTACAGAGAGTTCATCACAATAGATAATGATTTCTTCAGGGGTTTTCACCCAAAAGTCACCGAAATAAGAACAAAATACCCAGGATTATACACCAAAGCAACAGACCAACTCGGCCTTGGCATCACTTCAAATGTAATCTCCTATCTTATGGGCAATGATATAAAACTTGACGACGGCACAACCTTTAAAAACCCTAGCCATTTGAGATATGACCTCATTTTTCATCAAACACTCAAAAGTAACAGAATTGCCGACGACGCAATGGTTAAACTTAAAAATGCAGGCTACACCGTCGGAGTTAGAGCCTTTGCAGTTTCTTACCTAGAAAGCAAAATGTCTCAAATAGAAAGATGTAAAGCCCAATTTGAAAGCACCGGCTCTTGCAGACACGTTCCACCACAAGAACACTTAACAGCCATAGACGGCTTGCCAAAAACAGTCGAATATATAGAAGAAAATGGCAGAGCCGATTTCGTAGAAATTTTCAGACGTGGGGAAGATATCGATAAACCCGTCTCAATTTACACAAGGTTTAATCCACAAACAAAACAACAAACTTTAAAAGTAATAAGGGATTGCGAAAGAGCTCCTCACGCAGACAATTTAAATGGTTTCGAAAACGCCCAGGAAGCCGTTATAAAAACAAGAGAGCAAGACGCAAAACAATGCTCCCAAACCTTGCAACAACGTATTTACCAGGCAAAATCAGATGGTGGCTACGAAATCCCTGGTATGGCCGAACATATCGACGAATTGCAAAGTGCCTTTAATCAATACTTAAAGGAGTGCCCCTGTCAACAGTAACTAAAAATATAAGCACAGGCACACATTAAATATTTTCAAAAACACTTGATTTATTAAATCACTTATTATAAAATCATTTGTGCTTTAACTTTCATAGTTAAAACACAAATATCTTGGAAGGTTGGCTGAGCGGTCGAAAGCGGCGGTCTTGAAAACCGTTTAGGTGAAAGCCTACTGGGGTTCGAATCCCTAACCTTCCGCCAAGAGGGAATTGTACGAACACCGAGTTTGTGCAATTTTTCTTTTTATGGGAAAGTTTTGGAATTGTTATTAGTTTTGATAGGAATAAAAGTTAATATGTATTATACTATTTGTGGTAATTGGAGATATATTATGGAAAATCTGGTAGTTATTACTGGTGGAACAAAGGGCTTGGGTCTTGAACTTGTAAAACTTTTTGCAAAAAAAGAAAAAGTTTTAGTTATTGCAAGAAATAAACGTGATGAAATTAAAGATGTTCTTTATGAATATGGTAGTCTTTCTGACGAGAATTTTTTAAGAAATGTATATCAAAAATACTCTAAAAATTATCGCATATCTTATCTTATTAACAACGCAGCAAGTGGCAGTTTTGGTAGTCCTGAAACAAATGATAAAGAAAAAATTAATAGGGTTTTTGAAGCTGGACTAATTGGGTTGATATTGAATACTACATATGCAATTTCTTTATTAAATAAAGATGGGGCAAAAATTGTTAATATTTTATCGACCGCTGCACTGAAAGGTAATGTTAATGAAAGTTTGTATTGTGCTGCAAAGTGGGGTGCAATGGGGTATACTGAAAGTTTAAAAGCAACTTACAAGGGAACAAAGATAAAAGTAATATCTGTTTGCCCAGGTGGAATGAATACTGAATTTTGGTTAAACAACAGAGGCTATGTTTCTTTTGAAAAATCATCAAAATGGATGAGACCAGAAGATGTTGCAAAAACTATATATCAAAATATCACAAACGATTTACTTTGTGTGTCCAATATAGTAATTGAGAGAGTTTAGTGTTTGTACAAACTCACATTTACTCCGCCAAATCCACAGAACCCGCTGTTTTAGCGGGTTCTGTGCTTTTAATAAACTTGTCTTTTTATAAAAACTTTTTATTATTTTCGATCATAACCTAAATCAAACTATTCGATTTAGGTTTTTTGTTCGTATTCTAATTATAATATTTAATACTACAAACCCTTCCCCAGCACTTTAATAAACAATCCCAATCATTATTCTAAACAATTAGATTACATAAAATTTTGTCGTTTTAACATTTTTTATTCAAAAATTTCTCCCACAACCGCAGTTCTTTTTTTGCCTCTTTCTCGTCATCAAACTCAACAAATATCCTCAAAACCGGCTCAGTCCCAGAAAACCTCACAAGCACCCAGTTGTAATTCTCATAGTAAATTTTAAGCCCATCACTCCATCCAAATTTCACAACTTTATTTTTTAGTTTTGGCAAAATTTTATTTTTAAACAGCTTTTCTTTAATCTCTTTTTCCTGCTCTAATGTAAACCTCACTTGTTTTTCAATAAATGCTTTTTTAAACCCACCTGTAAAATTAAGCATTTCTTTAATAATCTCAGAAAAAGGCTTTTTAAGCTCCTTTAAAATCTTTATGCACAAAGCAATAGAAAGCATGCTGTCTTTGCCAAGAATATGGTTGTCAACGGCAACACCCCCGCTGCTCTCTCCCCCAACAATAGATTTTGTCTCTAATAGCTTGCCAGAAACATATTTAAACCCCGTTGGCGCCTCATAACACTCGCGCCCCAATTTGCCCGCCAAAACGTCAAGCAAAGTAGAGGTTGCAACGTTTTTCACAACTCCCCCTTTCTTGTTCTTATATTTTGCAAAATAGTAATATATCAGTGCTAAAACAATGTTGTTGTCCACATATGCCCCATTTTCATCAACCACCGCAATCCTGTCGCCGTCAGCATCAACCGCAAAACCAACGTCAAATTTGTTCTTCACAACAAAACGTTGCAAGCTCTTAACATTGTATTTTGTTGGAGCCGGCAGTTTTTTTCCAAACAACGGGTCACGCTTCGCACGCAGAACCTTAAAATGTTCAACACCAATCTTATTGCACAAAATTTTTATTGCCCCAGCCGTCGAACCATATTTGTTGTCAAAAGCAACCTTTAAGTCTTTAAACTCTGGAATCTCTTGGTTTTTTATTATGTAGTCAACAAATTCCTCCACGTAATCAACATAGTGTAAATTGTCCCCCTCATATTCGTCTATGTTAACGCAAAATACATCGTCAACTTCACAAAACTCTTTTTCAATTTTTCTTGTTTCTTCCAACCCAGCATCTCTGCCCTGTTTTGTAAAAATTTTTATTCCGTTGTAAATGTGCGGGTTGTGGCTCGCAGTAATCATAACCCCATAATCGTTACCCTCAACCATCGTCCTATACATCACAACAGGGGTAGAACAAGCATTTTTAAAAAGATTCACCACAAACCCATTTGCCAAAAAAACTTCTGTGCAATACCCTGCAAACTCTTCCGACATAAACCTGTTGTCATACCCAACACATACCTGTTTTCTTAAATTTTCCCTTTTTGTAATGTTCGCAACCGCCTGGCAAATCCTTTGTATGTTTCTTTTTGTAAATGTGTCCCCAATAATTCCTCTAAATCCACCCGTCCCAAACTTAACTTCTTCTTTCATCTCTTTCCCTCTTTTACACATTAATTCTAACATTAAAACCCATTTTTCACCAAAAAGAATAATAATATTCCCACAAAAAAACACCTCTTTTTTTTCAAAAGGTGTTTCACTAATAATTTTTTAACAATCTTTCAAAAAATTTTCAATTATTCTATATAAGTTCTTCTTCAATAAAAAACTTTGGCCTGCGTTTTGTTTCCATGTATGTTTTCCCAATATATAACCCAATTATCCACAGCACAAACAGCACAACCCCAGTGCAAAGCATAATAAATGTAATAATTGGCCAAACAACAGAAATATTGCAAACATACATCAAAATTAAAGTTGTAACAAATCCAATTCCACCCATAATTACCGCAAACAAAGAGAGTCCCAGTGCCAACCCAAGTGGCTTCGTAGAAAATGAGGTAATCCCATCAAGTGCAAGACCAAGCATCTTTTTAAGCGGATATTTGCTTTCTCCCGCCGTCCTTTCCTTCCTTTTATATTCAACAGAAGAAGTTTTGTAGCCAAGTTGTGGAATAATTCCCCTTAAATACAAATTAAACTCGTCATATTTAAGCATAGCCTCCACGGCAGTCTTGCTCATCAAGCGGTAGTCCGCATGGTTATACACAGTTTCCACACCCATTTTCTTCATCAGCTTGTAAAAACCCTGCGCCGTAAACCTTTTAAAAAATGTGTCCGTGTCTCTTTTTGACCTTACACCATAAACAATTTGACTTCCATTTTTATAGTCTTCCAGCATTTTGTCTATGCAATCAATGTCATCTTGCAAGTCAGCATCAATAGTAATAGTAACATCTGCGTGCTTGTATGCAACAGAAAGGCCGGCATACACGGCATTTTGATGCCCCTTGTTTCTAGAAAGTTTTACCCCACAAAAACACCCCTCTTCCTTATGAAGGTTACAAATAATTTCCCAAGTTTTGTCCTTGGAACCATCATCAACAAACAAAATCTTACTGTCTTTGTCTGCCAAGTTTTTCGAAACACATTCCTCCAACTTCCCTTTCAAAGCCTTTGCCGTTTGTGGCAAAACCTCCTCTTCGTTATAACAAGGCACAACAATGTATAATCTATTCTTGTTCACTTAATTTTTCTCCTTTGTTTTTAAAAATAAGTAACTTCCTTGTAATATAGTTATAAACAAGCACCACAATAGTAAGCACAATTTTAACAATCCACTCGTTAATTCCAAGCAGTGAAAACCCAACGTGCATGCCAATAATGTGAATCACCAACCCACCTGCCGATAAAATTGCAAAAAGCAAAAACCCCTTCTTAGTCTTAGAGTTTCCCTTCTGCTCAAACACAAAAATAATAGAAAATATGTAATTAAATATTAACCCCAAAACAAACCCAACGCCAGTGCCAACAATTGTGGAAATCTGGCTAGGCGTGTATCCACCAAAAAACACATTGTAAAAGTGAGGGTAAAGTGAAGGCTGAAAAATATACAAAACAACCCCCATAAAAAACATATCAACAATAGTCGCCAATCCGCCCACAATCAAAAACCTAAAAATCTCACTTAATGTCTTGTGTTGGCCAACCCAATTTTTAATCTTTTCTTTCATAAAGTCATTATAACTTTTTATTTGATGCAAGTAAAGTTTAATTGACTTGTATTCCCCACGTTATGTATAATTATTTTTACGATGAACAAAAAAAATGTTAATTTTAATTTGATCTTGAAAAAATATTATTGGTATATTTTTTCTTTCTTAGTTTTACTGCTTGCTTTTTTGTGTTTTTTCAAACTCGGCACTTACCCAGTTTATGATTGGGACGAAGCCCGTCATGGCACAAACGCCTACGAAATGATGCAAAATAAAAACTACATAGCAAATTATTATGGCGGTTCGTTAGATTATTGGAATTTAAAACCCCCTCTTTCTTATTACCTAATTATTGTTGGCTATAAAATTTTTGGGTATAACGCTTGGGGACTTAGGTTTTTCTCAGCACTGTTCTATGTATTACTCGCCGTCGTTGTCGCAATGTATATAAAAAAGAAAGTCGGCCTGTTTCCAAGCCTAGTTTCAATCCTCTTTTTCTGCGGCGGTTATGTTTTTTTGTTCTCCCACTTTGCAAGAAGTGGCGATGCAGATTCCGCTTTTGTTTTCTGCTTTGCCATAGGCTTTATTGCACTAGAATCTTCCAGCAAAAAACCATACTTTCTGTGCATAACAGGCTTAATGTTCGCATTGTGCTTCTTGCTTAAAAGTTGGCACGCACTATTTTTCCTTCCAATAATTTTCTTTTATTATCTATTTACAAAACAATACAAAATCCTCAAATTTATACACTACTTCACCGCAATCTTGTCTGCCCTAACACCAATATTTATTTGGGCCATCTTAAGGTATAATTTTGATGGAATAACCTTTTTTAAATGCATGATAGAATATGACCTTTTAAAAAGGTCGGGCGAATCAATAGAGGGCCATAATGGTTATCCATTTTATTACACAATCAGGTTTGTAATAAACTTTGTAGAACTCTTCTGCCTTGTCATCTGCACATGGGGATATATATTAAAAATCAAATCAAAACAAAAACTTTCAAATTTAGAAAAACTCTGCCTAATCTCATTTTTTAGCGTCTTTATTATCTATGCAGTCGCAAATTCAAAACTCGGCTGGTATATTTATCCTTGTTGTATTCCACTCTTTGTCGGCGCAGCAAACTTCTTGCCAAATGTTTTTAGTAGCATAAGGGCAAAAAAGCTAATGGTCAATATCTACAAATTATCTTGTTTTATTGTAATAATCCTGTGCGTCTCACTTTCTTTCATGTCTGTTCAAAAACAACAAACAACCAATAACCTCCAACAGTTTGTTTATACCTTAAATATTAAAAATTGTAACTTGTATTACAAAGATTCTGTTTCAAAAAAACCATATCAAAGTTTTGTCCTCTGCACCCAGTGGCACACAGGTATAACCACAAAAACTGGCGACTTTGAAGATTTTCTAAACGATCCAAACTCATACATAGTCCTTTCAACACAGTATTATTCATCTCTCCAATCTATACCTGAAAATATCCAAATAATCCAGCAAAGCCATGGCTATGTCCTCTGTTTCAACGCCGTGTAAGTTTTTAAAGGTTCACAAAATTTTTAGAGTTAAAACAAAAATAACAATAATCTTCAGCACTCGTTCAAACCAAACCTAAAAAGTTGCTTATATGTAAAAAATGTGTTAAATTATACCTTGTAATAGTGGTATGCTTGCACAGGTTTATTTCTAACTTTGCAAGTCCTGCTTGCGCACAAAAAAACATTTTTTAATGCTCTATAAACAGGCAAAGAGATTATAATGAAATTAAATAAAAATAAAAATGCTTTTAGAAGCACCGTTTTTGGCTTTTTGCAAAAATTCGTTTCTATATTCCTACCATTTGTAGTAAGAACAATAATAATAAACGTCTTAGGAATTCAATACTTGGGTTTGAGTTCTCTTTTTTCGTCAGTTTTAAACATCTTAAATATAACAGAGCTTGGTTTTGGCACAGCCATGGTTTATAGCATGTATAAACCAATTGCCGAAGATGATGAGCAAACAATAAACGCACTCCTTAATTTATACAAAAAAATATACCGAATAATCGGCATAATAGTCTTAGTTGCCGGCATTGCAGTAATGCCAGTTCTAAGGTTCTTAATAAAGGGCGGCTATCCTAGCAATATAAACCTGTATCTGCTTTTCTTAATATTCTTAGCCAATAATGTGGTGGGATATTTCTTCTTCGCATACAAGAGCTCCCTCCTCTCCGCCCACCAACGCAACGATATCGTCAGCAAAATAACAATAATATTGCAAATATTCACCTCCGCAGCACAAATTGCAGTGTTGTTTCTATTTAAAAATTATTATGTCTATATCATATTTTTGCCATTATCAACCCTTGCAAATAATATCTGCGTTCACTTTACCACAAAAAAATTGTATCCTCAATACTTTGGTAAAGGTCAAATTAGTGCTTCCCAAAAAAAATATATCAAAAAAAATATCTATGCCCTATTTTTGCACAAAATCGGCTCAGCAATCCAGTCTTCCATAGATAACATAGCCATCAGTGCCTTCATGGGTCTAACATTACTCGGCAAATACAATAATTATTATTTCATCTTAACCGCAGTCCAGGGTTTTATTCTCATCATCAAACAAAGCCTCGTTGCCGGAATAGGAAACGAACTCGTGCTAGAAAGTAAGGAAGCAAATAAAACACAGTTCTATAGATATCTCTTCATTTTTGCGTGGATAATCAGCTGGTGCTCCACTTGCTTTATGTGCTTGTATCAACCATTTATGCAGGTCTGGGTAAAACAAGAAAATATGCTTTCCATAAACGTCGTCATCTGCCTTGTTGTATTGTTCTATGTTAATGAAATGCGTGGTGTTCTTGGAATGTATAAGGATGCCCTCGGCATGTGGTATGAAGATAGATTTAAGCCAATTCTAATTTCAATTGTAAATGCCGTGGGAACAATTATTTGTGCTTATTTTGGTTGGTTCGAAGGCATAATTATTGTAACAATAATAAGTTACTCTTTAATTGGAGTTCCTATAGAAACTTTTGTTTTTTATAAAAAATATATGGAAGAAAAACAGCAAAAATATTACATCAAACAACTTTTTTACATTTTAGTTTCTTTTATTACAATAGTTGCAACCTATCTAACATGTAGTTTAATCGCTATTTCTGGAATAAAAGAAATAATTGTTAAGTTTATCATTTGTTTAGTTGTTCCAAATATTATTATGTTTGCTTTTTACTTTCATATGTCCGAATTCAAGCAGTCAATAACTTTTTTAAAGTCTTTAAAAGGAAAAAAATATAATGATAATTAAAAAAATATTAAAAAAAATATACCCCTATCTCCCACATTGTTTTGCTTTTAAAGAAGACGTTTATAGCAATAGGAGGTTTAAAAAATGTATAAAAATAATAAAATCATACAAAAAATATGTTGACCCCTCAATTACATGTTCAGCTAAATCATCCAATTATGTCTGGACTTGTTGGTTACAAGGCACAAAAAAAGCACCTCCTGTCGTAAAGGCCTGTATTAATAGCATCAAAAAGAATTTTTCTGATAAAAGAGTAGTTGTAATTACAAAAGATAATCTTAATAAATATGTAAAAATCCCCAATTACATTCTACAAAAATGGAATAAGGGCATCATTTCTAATACACATTTCAGCGATATTTTAAGAAGCGAGTTGTTAAGCGTTTGGGGCGGCCTATGGTTAGATGCCACCGTTCTGTGCACAGGAAATATAGATAGATATGTAGATAAAAACACAGAATTGTTTGTATTTAAAAATGAACATAGAGGTAGGGTTGTTGAGTATATGTCAAGTTGGCTTATATATGCAAAACCAAATAATCCTTTTCTTGTTAATACTAGAAACTTGTTGTATAAATATTGGGAAAAGAACAATCAGCTTGCCGACTATTTTTTATTCCATATTATGTTTTCAATATGTGCTGATGTTATGCAAGATAAATGGAATACAATTCCTTTCCATTCCAATTTAAATCCCCATATTTTGCTTTTTTGTGATTTGTTTAATCCTTATAATCAAAAAAGGTTTAACGAAATTAAAAGGTTATCCAACTTTCATAAACTATCATATAAACTAGATAATACCAATGTTCAAGAAAATAGTTTTTATAATCTTATAGAAAAGGGGTCTTATAAATGAAAAATCTAAAATCCTTTTTTGCAAATATACACAACAAGTTTAAAAAACTAATAGCCCTATCTTTTTACTTGTTCCCTATCAATAAAAACAAAATAGTTTTTTATAACTTCAAAGGCAATGGCTTCGGTGATAACCCAAAATACTTGGCAAACGAACTTCTAAAACACAAAAAATACAAACTTATATGGTTCGTCAAAAATTTAAAAACCGAAATGCCAAACGGAATTAAAAAAGTAAAATATGGTTCCCTGTCTGCCCTGTTCCACATGATAACCGCAAGATTGTGGATAGATAACGTTAGAACCAACCCAAAACCCACCTTTAAACGCAAAAACCAGTATTACCTTCAAACCTGGCATGGTAGTTTGCCTTATAAAGCAATGGAAAAAGATGTGGAAAATACTCTATCACCAGAGTATGTTAAAACCGCAAAAGCAGATGGAAAAATGTGTAACTTTCTTCTCTCAAACTGCAAAATGATGACTGATATTTATAAAAGAACATTCTGGTTTGATGGAAAGATGTTAGAATTTGGTCTTCCAAGACATGAGGCATTATTAAACACAGATAAAACGGTAATTGAAGACTTTAAAAGAAAATATAATATTCAAAATAAAAAAATTGTTCTTTACGCACCCTCTTTTAGAAATGATAAAAATTTTTATAACAACTTGCAATTTGACAATGCTAAACTAGTTAAAACTCTTAACAAAAAATTAAAGAAAGATTTCGTTTTTTGTTATAGATTGCATCCCAACGATAAAAATATGGATTCAGCAAAAGTGTTTAAAGGGGGAATTAACCTAACCCAAGAAAGCGATTCTCAGCTCGTTTTATCCGCCTGCGATGTTGTTATTTCGGATTATTCAAGTATGTTGCTTGATTTTGTTTTAACAAAAAAGGTTGCCTTAGTTTTTGCCCCTGACTATAATGAATATATGCAACACGAGAGAAACCTATATGTTGATATTAAAACATCTGGAATCCCATTTTCCGATTCTTTTGAAGGTTTAATAGAGAATATAAATAAGTTTAAAAACAAACAATATCAACAAAAAATAAATGAATTCCTAAAAAAATATGATATTTTCGATTGTAGTAATGCTTCTAAAAAAATAGTGGATTATTTAATAAAATTAAATGTTCTAAACCCTTAAAAGGAGTTTTATATATGAATATAGCAATTATAGTTGCCGGCGGTGTAGGAAGTAGGATGGGACAATCTATCCCAAAACAGTTTATAAATGTTTTTGATAAACCTGTAATAATCTACACTCTTGAATCATTTGAGAAAAACCCTCAAATAGATTATATTGAACTAGTTTGTTTAAGCGGATGGGAAAAAACCGTAGAGTCCTACGCAAAAAAATTTAATATAAAAAAGCTAAAGTGGATTATTAAAGGTGGCAATTCCGTTCAGGAATCTATAAGAAATGGGGTTTATAATCTAAAAGGTTTTTGTTCAAAAGACGATATTATTATTATACACGATGGCGTTAGGCCTCTTGTAGATGATGTGGTTTTGTCTGATGTAATCAACACATGTGAAAAACATGGCAATGCAGTATCGTCAATGCCTTATACCGAACAGATTTTTATAAAACAAGATGATGTCTCTACAAAAGAATATATTGTTAGAGAAAAAATAATGAGAGTTGTTACTCCACAGGCGTACAAGTTTGATTTATTATATTCAAAATATCAAGAAGCATTTGAAAAACAAATTGGAATCTATGGCTCTTCTTATACAAACACAATGATGGTTGACCTTGGCCAAACCCTTTACTTCGCATCAGGGTCAGACAAAAACATAAAGCTAACAACACAAGATAATTTAGAGTGGTTTAAAACTTATTTAACTATGAACAAAACTAACGAATAAGGGATTTTTTGCTATGATATACATACCAGAATATGAAACTGAAATAGAAAATTTTGTAAACAGCATTAACTTAAATAACTTTAAAAACAAATCGTTTTTAATCAGTGGTGGAACGGGACTTATTGGTTCTTACCTTGTTGATGCTTTGTTGTTTGATAAAACCTTAAATATAAAAGTGAATTTATTAGTAAGAAATACCGAAAAAGCAAAAGAGAGATTCACTAAATGTAAAAACAATAAAAACTTAAATATTATACAATCTGACATAATAAACCCAATCGACTTTTCCCAAAAAGTAGACTATGTTTTGCACTTAGCAAGCTTTACAGATCCAATTAATTATTCAAAATACCCAATAGAAACAATGCTCACAAATTTCTATGGCTGTAAAAACATGCTTGATGTCTGCGTCAAAAATGGTGGCCGTTTTTTACTCGGCTCTTCATGTGAGGTATATGGCAAAAGCAACCTTCCAATGGTAGAAACTAACACGGGTGATGTTGACCCACTTGACATCCGTTCATGTTATAATGAGAGCAAAAGAGCATGTGAAACTTTGTGCATATCTTATGCCGCAGAAAAGAATGTGGATGTTGTAATAGCCAGGTTTTGCAGAGTCTATGGCCCTACAATGAAAATAGAAGACACAAAAGCAATGTCTCAATTTTTAAACAATGCCTTAAATAACCAAGATATTGTCCTAAAAAGCACGGGGGAAAATAAATTCTCATATATACATGCTTCCGATGCGGTTAGAGGCATTTTAATCTGCTTAGAAAGAGGGTTGCCATCTCAATGCTATAATATTTCAGAAGAAAAAAATATTATGTCCCTAAAAGAAATTGCAGAATATATAGCATATCTAGCAAACGTTAAAGTTGTTTATAAATTACCATCTGAAACTGAAAAAAGGGGCTATTCAAGGGCAGTTAACTCCGTTCTAGACACAACAAAAATAAATAATTTAGGGTTTCATTGTTGTACCAATCTTAAAAATGGCATTAAACAAACTTTGTCGATATTAAAAAAAGTATACAATAAATAAAAACTATAAATTTCAATCCTAACCGGCAATCAAAAATGGCAACTTTGGTGTTTAGAGTTGTTCTTAAATATTTATGATAACAAACCATTAAAAAACACTTGATCTCATAACCAAGTGTTTTTTTATAATTATTTTTTAAACCATTATCTTTCCATATTTAACTCAAATTCAAAAAATCCCGTCAAGTTTGTCGAAGGATTGTTTCCACTCACGTCTTCAACCACAATAAGAACAGAACTTATGTATTCAACACTATTATTTAATTACCCATCAAAAGTTTGGTCTGTGTTCACAAACACATAAAATTTATAATCCCCTTCCGTCTTTGTAAAGTTGTATCCTCCATTTCCACCGCCAAACATCATCACCATTTCGTTGCCCAATTCATATCTGTTTTCTTCTAACAAATTTTCTTTAACACCAATTGTGCTTATCATATCTCCGTTTTTCTTCACTTCAATAGTCATAGCAGAAAGGTTCGAAGCAGCATAATACCCAGATGTTAAAGAAAAATTAGAAAGGTTTTGCCCCAAAACCGCAAAATGTGGCCCAGCAATTTCAGTGCTATAAATGCTAGAATTGTTCACCACCATGTAAGCAGAACCATCTTTGTTGTCATACACCATCATACTGCTGTTCTGGTAGTAAGCAAACGCCTCTGGGTTAACATTGCTCGTCCCCTTAACTTTCACCATGCCTGTTGCTTCACTAAAATCCACACCTTTAAGTTCAATATAGTATGTTGTAAAAGCCTCTCTTGTCACACCAAAACTGCCTGATAAATCTTCCTTGTTCACAAAACTAATTGGGTAATAATCTTTGTTGCCATTAAACAGGTTTATTGTGCAGTGCAGCACCTTCACATTGTCAAGGCCAATCCCCAAAGAAGATTCAAACAAATAATCCTTAATCTCATATGTGCCATATTCTCCGGTTAGTTCCACCAAATTCACCCCAACATTGTCTGCCTTCCCCCCAATCATAACTTTCACATCTTTCCAATCAATATTGTGTCCACTGTCAAGTAACAAATCAAATGCGTAAGTGTTAGATGAAGCCTCAAAACTTTCCGTCCCACCAGCATATGAAATTGCCCCATAGTAGTATTCAATGTCGTCTTCTGTCACCAGCACATTTGCCTCGTCAGTTATATCTTCCACCATGCCTCTCTTAACCTGCACAAGGTTGGCGTAATCAGTGCGGTCAGGTTCGCCTAGGCTGGCAATAATGTTTTGTTCATAATCGTAATAAAGGTAACTAGTCCAATCACCATCCATGCGGGCATTATTACCTTCAAACAATATCACCCCATAATAGTAAGCCACCTCGCTAGGCCCCGCCGTTATTCTATTAATAACAACTTTGTCTGTCATCACGCTTTTTTAAAACTTATTTTAAACTTTAAAATATTTACAAAAGATGTGGCGTATCTATCATAGTGGCACACCTGTCATAATAGCACATCTATCATATTGACTAAGTAAATTCTACCACACAAAAAAAAACCTTTTCAAAACAAAAACCAAATAAAACACTTAAAAATAAATTATAAAATAATTTAAAAACAAAAATAATCTTAATAAACTCCATTTATTTTTTACACCATTTTTCACTTTGACTTGTCCACATTTTATGTTATTATTGTGTATATTTTGGAGGCTATCTATGAGCGGAAAATCTATTTTTTGTCAATTTTGTCATTGGTTCTTTTTGCAGGTGTAATGGTAGCATTAATTTTTATAATAAAATCACAACCTTTAATGGCACTTGTGGGGCTTTTTATTGTTTATTATCCCAGTTTCAGTAAAAAACAAAACCCTAGACAAATCAAGTGGCGGGTTTGACAAAATTTTTGCTAGGTATGTTGTTCCTGTTTTAGCAGTGATAATAACTTTGGCAGCAATTCTTTCTCTTGCCCTATGGTTGTAAATTAAGTTTTAAAAAGGGTAGCTTTTCTTTATGAACAATATTGGAATTTATGATATTTTATACTGCTCAAATTTATCTTATACACAAAGAATAAACATTTATAAAAAATGTGGTTTTAAAGAGTTCGCTTTGTATTTAGACAATTCATATATGCAAGAAGGCGAGCAATATATAGACGTTTTAAACTACGCAAAAAAAGTTGGCTTGCAAGTAAACCAAGTTCATTTAAGTTATAATATTGCTGACTACATTTTTGATGATTCCACAACCTTGTTTTTTGACTACCTAAATAAAAAGGCAAAAGAGTGCAAAAAACTTGGCATAAAATATATGGTTGTTCATGCTTCAAAAGGCGACTTTCCACCAATTATTAGCAATGAGCAGCTAAACAAAATAAAAGAAGTCGCAAACAAAAATAAAGACGTGTTTTTCTGTTTTGAAAACATAAGAAACAACACAAATTTAGAAAAGATTTTAGCACTTAGTCTGCCAAATATAAAAATGTGTTTTGACCTGGGCCACGCGCACGCATATTCAAATGAATTAGAACTTCTTGAAAAACACAAAAAAAATATTGTTTGCTCTCATCTGCACAACAATTTTGGAAGCGATGAGCACCTGCCTTTATATGAAGGTGAAATATGCTATAAACCACTTGTTAAGCAACTTGTGGCAATTAAGGATTGTTCAAATTGTTTGGAATGTTTCCCTCCAAAAGGCAAAAAAATTAACGAAAAAGAGTTTGAAAGTTTTGTTGAAAACTGTTTTGATTCAACACAGTTTTAATACAATTTTTTATTAAAATTTTAATTTAATACAATACTTTTTAATATCCCTTTTACAAGCATTACCAAAATGTATTTCTTAATATAAAAACTAATATATAAAATACAACATTTATTAAACAACACACTTGTTATGTATAACAGTTTTAAAAATAAAAAGCACCTTTTGACGGGTGCTTTTTTAGTTCTTAACTTAGTGGCAAATCAACATCGTCTTTATCACATTTTGTTATTGATTTTATTAAAACATGATAAGAATATTGTGGGTTAACTTTAACCTCTACTCTATCTCCAACGCTCTTTCCCACTATGGCTTGACCAAAGGGGGATTCAATGCTAATTATTCCCTTTGAAGCATCATTGCGCATTGTTGTGCAAAGTTCAATTGTTTCGGTTTCTGCCTCCTCCTCAAACAAAACCTCAACCTTATCAAAAATTCCAATTTTGTTTGGGGTTAAGTCTGGTTTTATTGGTTTTGAAGTTTTAATCATTGCTCTTAAATATTCTATTCTGCCTTCATTTTTGCCCTTTTCTTTTCTTGCTGCATGATATTCAGCATTTTCACTTAAATCGCCATGAGCTTTTGCTTCAATTATGTCTTGTGAGATTTTTGGGCGAATATTGGCAATTCTATAATCAATTTCTTGTTGCATAAGTTCAATGTCTTTTTGAGTTAAAAAGTTATACATAACAAACTCCTGTTTTTACTATAATAAAATTTTTTATATCAAAAATTGTTTTTTTTATTTTTA
>JAZRVA010000044.1:0-17347 GCA_045598865.1 Clostridia bacterium
ATTCTTATGCTTTATTTTTTAAATACTTATTCAACAACTTGTTATTCTGTATCTGTTTATACGATAAATACAAATATGGAAGAAATTAAAGAAGATGATATTTTAAAAATCAACTATGCTAATTTTAAATTTGAAGAAGTAAAAAGCATAGATGATGGAGTTGAAAATGTTTTGCAAAGCAAATCTGCTCTTTTCTTAATTGTAGATGCAACTAATTCTTTAACAAAATATACAGTATACTTTGATAACTCAAATCAAGCAATTAGACAAATTAAAGATAATTTTGAAAATGCCAAAGGTAATATCGCTTATAAAGAAGTAACAAGTATATTAGAAGATGAATACGGCATAACTTTAAACAAAGAATATTTTAATTCTATAAATTTTAAAAGTGCAAATAAAACATCAATAGACCTTAATCAATTGTTATTTTCAGTTGAAATAGCAGTTACGTTATCTATTATTCTAATGTTTGGTATTGCTTATGGATTGGCCCGAGACAATGAAACAAATGTAAGTAACAATATTAAATATATGCCACTAAAAAAATCTACATATTTGCTCTCTAAAATAATACCTTTTGTTTTGCTAGGTATTTGTGAAATGGCTTTAATATTTTTAATAGGTAAAGCAATATTTAAAATAGAATATCAAACATCATTTTTAGTTTTGCTTATATTCTCTATTCTTTTTGTTGTGGCTACAACTAATTTAGGAGCTTTATTTGGTTCGTTAAAAAGTCAAATTGCATCTGTTTTTTGTGATATGCTAACTATTCTTTTGCCACTTTTTGCTTTATCTACAGCATATATTGGCTCTTTATCTATTCCACTTCAAATTGGACTTTATTTAATGCCTATGACACCTTTTGTTTTGTTAAATAATGGTTTGATGTATTCTGGAATTATAAATATAAATTGTGTTTTAATTTTGCTTTTGCAAAGTGTAATATATTATTTAATTACCTATTTTATTTTGCAAAAGAAAACAAGCAAATGACATTAATATGCTTTGATAATTTCAAAGTCTATATTTATTTAGAAGATTGTTTTTAAAATTCGATTTGGGTTTTTTATTTTCCCCACCTTGTTTTGCTTCAAGCAAATATTTTTTGTCCACACGTTTTTTATTGTGCCAAAAAAAACAATTTTTGCATAGAGTATGGTAGGAGGAGCAAAATTAATCATACTTAAAAATGAACGGAACACTAATAACAATTGCAGGGATTTTATTTATATTTGTTATGACAACCTTGGGTTCTAGTTTAGTTTTTTTTATTAAAAAAGAACCAAGCAAAAATTTTAACTCTGTTTTTTTAGGTTTTGCTTCTGGTATAATGATTGCTGCAAGTGTTTGGTCCTTATTACTTCCTTCAATAGAAATGTCTAATTACCTTAATACTTTTAAATTTTTACCATCACTAATTGGATTTTTACTGGGTGCAGTTTTTTTGACTTTGTTAGATAAAACTGCTGGCTGGTTTAGCAATTCATCAAACTCAAAAGGTTTTTCTAATTTTTCATTAAAAAAATCCACAAAGCTATTTTTGGCAGTTACAATCCACAATATACCAGAGGGGCTTGCGGTTGGTTTTGCTTTTGGGTTTGCTGCCACATTAGCAACACAGCCAGAATTGTATTCAGCACTTGGGCTGGCAATAGGAATTGGAATTCAAAACTTTCCAGAAGGAGCAGCTGTTTCCCTGCCCATGGTAACAAGTGAAAAAAGCAAAAATATGGCTTTTATGTTTGGAACACTAAGTGGTGCAGTGGAGCCTGTTTTTGCAGTTTTGGGGTATTTTCTTGCGTATAAAATTCAATTTATTCAACCATGGTTGCTTTCTTTTGCTGCGGGAGCTATGATTTTTGTTGTGGCTGAGGATTTGATACCCGACTCTAAATTAAACGATACCTCACACCTTGGCACTTGGGGAGTAATCTTAGGTTTTGCTATTATGATGGTACTTGACATAGCACTTGGTTGAATAATTTGCAATAATGTTACCAAATTCTGTTTTTTAAATTGAAAACAGGAATAAAAGTTATCCACAAAAAAGCCGAAAATGTTGATAAAAACTTAAAAAATATTACTTGACAGCAAGTAATATTTTTGTTAGTATATGTTAGTTTTTCATCTGGTCCCGTGGTCAAGCGGTTAAGACATCGCCCTTTCACGGCGGTATCATGGGTTCGAATCCCGTCGGGATCACCAAAAAAGTGTTTCGTTTGAAACACTTTTTTTATTTGAAAATTAATCTTTAATTGATTTTTTGGTTTTATAAAACTTTTTTGATATAATGAATAAAAGAAAGAAATTTTATAAGGAATTTTATTATGACTAAAACAATATTTTTAACAAGTTCTCTTGATTGCACGGTAAAAAATGATGACGGAACAAAAACTGCACAGAAATTTACAAACAAAAACCATATTCAAGAAAAGTTTAAAAAATATATTAAAAACTTTAATAATTTTTTGTATGTTGCTAGTGTAGAGGATAATGCCGAAAATAACGATTTGTATTTTAACTTAGCAAAACAATCTTTTAATTTAACCATGCCGTTTAAAAACTATTATCTTTTAGACGGCAGAACAAAAGATAAAGCAAAAGAATTAATAAATAAAGCCGATTTTATTTTTTTGTGTGGCGGACATGTTCCAACACAAAACAAATTTTTTAACAATATAAACTTGGCAGAATTATTAAAAGATTACAATGGCGTTATATGTGGTGCAAGCGCTGGCAGCATGAATTGTGCTAAGACTGTTTACTCTGCCCCAGAGCTTGAAGGAGAAACATTAGACCCAAATTACAAAAAATATTTAAATGGTTTGGGGCTTACAAACATAAATATAATCCCCCACTTTGACGACATTAAAGACACGTATTTAGATGGCAAACATTATTTAAATGAAATTCTTTTGCCAGATAGCCATAACCACTCAATAATTGCATACAGCGATGGAACATATATTTTGATTGATGAAAAAACAGCCACAATTTATGGAAAGGCTTTTCTTTTAAAAAATGGCAACATTAAACAAATAAGCACATACAAAAAAACATTAAAAAATTTTTTATAATATTTTTTGAATATAGAATAGTTTTGATAAGTGTTTTTTTATGATTTATTTGACATATAATTTAAAAGATTATATACTGTTTGTGGGAAAAGTAAGAAAAGTATGAAAAATAACAAATATATTTGGACGGCCAAAGTTGGCCCAAAGGGACAAATTGTAATTCCTAATGAAGCAAGAAAAGTTTTTAACATAAAAAGTGGCGACACTCTTTTACTTTTTGGCGACACAGAAAAAGGAATTGGTATTGCAAAAAGCGAAGATTATGTTGATTTTGCTAACAGAATTTTTGATTTGCAAAACAAGGAAAAATAACAAATGGAAAAAGATACAAAGTTTTTAATAAAAATAGTAAAACAGGCAAGCAAACTAATAACCCCTAAATTTGTTGTTAAAGCAAAAGATGAAAATGGTGACTTAGTTACCACTTTTGACTATGAAATAGAAAAGTTTCTAATAAAAAATTTAAATAAAAAATACCCCAATTTTGACATAATTAGTGAAGAATTTAATTCAAAGGCAAAACTTACTAAAAACTGTTTTACAATAGACCCAATTGACGGAACAATTAACTTTGCAAACGGAATACCTCTTTGGGTTATTCAAGTTGGTATGATTAAAGATGGCAAGGCATGTTGTGCAGTAATCTATGCCCCTAAACTGAAAGAAATTTATTATGCCGACAAAACCGGTGCATACAAAAACAATAAAAAAATACAAGTAAAGGCTTTACCCTTAAAGAATTGTTTATACGAAATAGATGGCAAACCAAGAATAAAAGCAGTTGAACGAATGTCTCGCCACACAAAACACAACAGAGAATTTGGTAGTGCAGGTTTTGCATATGCATATGTTGCAAGTGGTAAAATTTCTGGTACAATTTTTAGAAATGAAACCCCATGGGACTATGTTCCTGGTGTGTATCTTGTAAACCAGGCTGGTGGATATGTAATAGATAAAAAAGAAAAACACATTGCAGCAAATACAAAGGAATTTGCAATAATTCTCGAACAAAATGCAGCCTATAAAAATACAGATAAACAAGTTTAAAAGGAATTAAAAATGTTAAAAATAATTGATTATACAAAAATTTATCCAAATAAAAAGGTGGGAGCAAAAAATATAAACTTACATGTTTGCCCTGGTGATATTTTTGCTTTTATTGGCCATAATGGTGCCGGCAAAACAACAACAATCAAAAGTATTGTTGGAATAAACGATATTACTTCGGGCGACATAATAATAGACGGCATATCTATAAAACAAAACCCTATAGAGTGCAAGAAAAAAATTGCATATGTCCCAGATAACCCAGATATTTACACATCTTTATCTGGCATACAATACATAAATTTGGTAGCTGATATTTTTGGTGTTTCAAAAAAAGATAGGGAAACTCTTACCCACAAATATGCTTCTTTGCTTGAAATAGAAAAAGATTTAAATTCTTTAATCTCCACATATTCTCATGGTATGAAGCAAAAACTTGTGCTTGTTTCCGCACTTATTCACAGTCCAAAGTTGATGGTTTTAGATGAACCTTTTGTAGGCCTTGACCCAAAAGCAAGTTTCTCCTTAAAACAACTTATGAAGGAATTTGTTAAAAATGGGGGAGCAATTTTCTTCTCCACCCATGTTTTGGAAGTTGCCGAAAAACTGTGCAACAAAGTAGCAATTATAAAAAATGGAGAAATAGTAACCAGTGGCAAAATGAGTGAAATTAAAAAAGACAAAAGCTTAGAAAGTGTGTTTTTGGAGACGGAAAATGCATAATTTGGGAATTCTTTTAAAAAATAATTTTAATATCTTACTTGGAAATTTTAGAGGCAAAAAAAACACAAAAAGTTATAAAACTGCACTAACTATTTTTTGCTTTGCAGCTATTGCCATTTTGGCCATTTACTCTTTCCAAGCATATTCTATGTTTGAAGGGCTTGGAAAAATGGGTCTTTGCGACCTTTGTGTTTTTCATGCAATAAATATTACCCTTTCTGTAATTTTAATTTTGGGTACAATGAGATCTTCAGTTAACGAAAAAACAAACGACAATAATTTTCTTTTAAGCATGCCACTTAAAAAAAGCGAAATAATTTTGTCTAAAACCTTAAACAAATATCTTTTTGACTTTTTCTTTTGTTTAATGCTTTTTGCACCTTATTTGGTCTTATATCAAATATTTGCAGGCTTTAACACAAAAATGTTTTTGTTAGGTCTTGCTCTTTTATTTTTATTGCCCCTTTTAAGTGTTGGCATTTCATATATTATGGATTTCTTAATTTCCAGACTTTTTAACAGAATAAAAATTGGTGTTTATTTAAAATCACTTTTTTTAACCTTTGTTTTAATAATTATTTTAGGTTTAATGATAATCAAAACTTCAACTTACGGGTTTGTTTCTGCTGCTTCTATGGAAGAGTTTTTTGCAAACAGGTTTTTCTCAAACACTATTCTCAAATTTCTGCTACAAACTTCATTGGCTAATACCTTGTTTGTTATAGGGCTTACAATTATTCCTTTTGTTTTGGGTATTGTTCTTTATAGTATTAACTTTGGCAAAAGTTTTGCAGCCTTTACTTCAAATAAAAAGGATTTAAAATTCACCTATAGTAAAAGTTCTTTTGGTTCTTTCTTTAAAAAAGAATTGTTCTTTTACTTATCAACTCCTGCTTATATTATCAACACTATTATCGGGCCAATTATCATGGTTGCAGCCGCCATCTTTTTATCAACATTAGATATTAATTCTCTTCTTACACTTATTGGTCTAATTTCTATACCACATATCACATCTGTTGGATTTGCCATTGTTTTGTGTCTTGTAAGTTCAACTTGTGTAATATCAGCTTGTTCAATTTCACTAGAAGGCAAAAATCTGTGGATACTAAAATCCACCCCTGTAAATGAACGAGTTTTGTTCTTGGCAAAAGCTCTTTTGCATGTTGTAATTGTTGAGCCTTTCCACTTAATTTCTACTTTAATTGCCTCAATTTGCTTTAATTTTTCTATTTTAGAATTCTTAATAGTTTTAATTGTTCCACTAGTATTTACTTGCTTAATTGCAATTTTTGGAGTTTTTATAAATGTTCTTGTGCCCTTGCTTGATTGGGATAACGAAACAAAGGCAGTAAAACAAAGTTTGTCTGTTTTACTTACCATGGTTTTAAGTGCTTTGTTCGCCATTTTGCCACTTGCCGCCTTTTTAATTTTAAAAACAGATTTGATTATTTCTTTTGTTGTGGGAGTTGTTTTTTATATTGTTTTGCTTGTTTTATCAACAATTTTATGTTTAACAAAAGGTGTAAAGGTTTTTAGAAAATTATAAAGCATAAAAAGATATTTGACTTTTTTTGTTTTAGTGATATTATTTACTTGTATAAAACAACTGCAAAAAAGATTAGTAAGTTTAAAAATTTAGATTTTAGAGATTGTCTGGTTGGTGAAAAGGCAAAAATTTTAAACTGAAATTACACTTTTTAAACAACAGCAGTCGGCTAGCAACCGTTATAATGCTTTGTGTTTTTAACACACCAAGGAGTATTTTGTGAGAAATACTTAAAAAAAGGTGGTAACACGGTTTTAAAAAAATAAAATCGTCCTTTGTCTATTTATTTAGACAAAGGACTTTTTTGTAAAAGGAGAATTTTTTATGAAAATAGACACAAATTTATACAACACTTTAAAGGAACGTGGCCTTTTGTATCAATGCAGCAATGAAGAACTGTTAAAACAAAGATTAGAAAGTGGCGAGCCTATTGTTCTTTATGAAGGAAGCGACCCAACAGCAGACAGCTTGCATATTGGTCATTGTGTGCCATATTGCATTTTAAGAAGGTTTCAAAAGGCAGGCCACAAAGTTATTCTTTTAATGGGCGGAGCAACCGCTGGCATTGGAGATCCAAGTGGCAAAACAGAAATGAGAACAATGCTAACAAAAGAACAAATATCAAAAAATGTTGAACAAATAAAAGAAACATTAAAAATATTTTTGGATTTTGATGGAGAAAATCCAGCCGAAATTGTTAATAATGCTGATTGGTTTGACCATATAAATTATCTTGATTTTATGAGAGAGTATGGTGTGCATTTTAATATAAACAAAATGTTATCTAACGAAATTTATGACAACCGTATAAAAAACGGTGGTTTAACTTTGTTTGAACTCGGCTATATGCCAATGCAAGCCTACGATTTTATCCACTTAAATCGCACAAAAGGTTGCACTTTGCAATATGGCGGCGCAGACCAATGGGGAAACATTGTGGCGGGTGTTGAACTTCAACGTAAACTAAACTTTTTAAATAATACGAACATAGAGTTAATTGGTGCCACTAACCCACTTCTTTTAACACCAGAAGGCAAAAAAATGGGCAAAACAGAAAGGGGTGCAATTTGGATTAACAAAGATAAAATCTCAGCCTACGATTTCTATCAAGGTGTTTACCAAACACCAGATGCCTGTGTAGAAATGATGTTTGCCTTGTTTACAGATATTCCAATGCCAGAAGTAAAAAAATTGTGCCAAGAAAACATTGTAAAAGCAAAACAAAAACTAAGTTTTGAAATAACAAAATTTGTAAGAGGCGAAGAAGATGCAATTCTTGCCCAAAACACAGCAAAGTCTCTCTTTGCTGGAAGTGGACAAGACGAGAATATGCCAACAACGAAACTAAGTGCAAACACTTTAAAAGATAACCAAATTGGGATTCTGGAATTACTAACTTTATGCAAATTAACATCAAGCAATGGCGAAGCAAGAAGGCTTATTGAACAAGGCGGAATAACACTAAACGACCAAAAAGTAACAGATTCTAAACTTTTTGTAAAAGAAGAAGATTTGCAAAAAGGTGTAATTCTTAAAAAAGGTAAAAAGCTTTTCCATAAGGCAATTTTAGAGTAAACGTAATTTTTAAAAAGCAACAAAAAGCCACTTAAAATAAGTGGCTTTTTTATATATTTAAAAAATCTATTTGTTATTGCTCATTACCCTGTGTATTTATCATTTCTTGCGATAAATCTTGAATTAACGATTTTGCCATTGTGTAGTGCAATAAGTCTTTGTTTTGTTCATCAGCAGGCAAATTTATATAAGAGGTCTCCAAACTTTGATTTCCTTCATATATAACACCGTTATTCTCACTATTGCCATAAACATTGCCCCTTGATATCCAACTTTCGTGAATAGAATTTGCAACTCCAACCTCAACAAAATTTCTCACAGCAGGATCATTATGAGTTAACCCTTCCCAGTTTGTAATTATAGACCTAACAGCACTACATCCTGCCATATAGTTATCATATTGCCAATAAGGCGAAAGTTGGGTAAAATCCCTATTTGCTATATCCATAAAAACCTTCCCACTTTCCACATAAAGCGTTGACGATTGGGGAGTTCTGCCTTCAAGCACAGATAAAACAAAATCTTTATCAAGCGAATCTTTTAACTCTTTTATTCTAGGATTGTTTTGCAATCCATTTTCAAGGGGTTCTTCAAGTTTACGACTATCGCAATAACCTTGATGCAGTTTTGAGCCAAGAATTGCACCAAGTAAAAGTTGATCATCTCTTTCAATAGCTTTCATATTTTTTGTTTTTGATGCAATAGTTGTTATTAATTCTGTTGCGCTTTTGTCTTGCATCCTTTGGGTTACCTCACCCAAAGTTTTTCTTATATAATTTAAATCCATATTCTTCCCCCTCTTTTTATTCTAGTAAAATTATACCACAAAATAAATATTTTTCAACAATAAAAAATGTACCATTAACTCTTGTTATTTATTGACTTGTTTTTATGCTTTTACTATAATACTTTTATACTAATAAATTGTTAGTTTAAGGAGAATTATTATGAAAAATTATATTGAAATCACAGATGTTGTGGCAAGGCAAATTTTAGACTCGCGTGGCAACCCAACTGTTGAAGTTGAAGTTGTGCTTGACAATGAAGTAGTTGGTAGGGCTGCTGTTCCAAGTGGAGCTTCCACAGGTTCATTTGAAGCAGTTGAACTTCGTGACGGCGATAAATCAAATTATCTTGGCAAATCTGTGGAAAAGGCTGTTGAAAATGTTAACACTTTAATCAAAGACGAAATTGTTGGCATGAACGCTTTAAATCAAGCAGAAATTGATAATGCAATGATTAAGTTAGACGGCACACCAAACAAGGGCAAACTTGGTGCAAACGCAATTTTGGGTGTTTCTTTGGCGGTTGCAAAAGCTGCAAGCGAATATGTTGGCCTTCCATTTTACAATTATGTTGGTGGGGTTAATGCAACAATTCTTCCAATGCCTATGATGAACATTTTAAATGGTGGAAAGCATGCCGATAACTCTGTTAACGTTCAAGAATTTATGATTATGCCAATGGGCGCAAAAACATTTAAAGAAGCACTTAAAATGTGTGCAGAAGTTTTCCACAATTTAAAAGCAGTTTTAAAAGCAAAGGGTTATGCAACCAGTGTTGGTGATGAAGGCGGCTTTGCTCCAAACTTAAAAAGCGATGAAGAAGCACTTGCTTCCATTGTGGAAGCTGTGGAAAAAGCCGGTTACAAACCTGGCAAAGACTTTGGCATTGCAATAGATGCAGCAGCAACCGAAATGTATGACGAAGCAAAGAAAATTGGCCACGAAGGCAATTATTTGTTCTGGAAAACCGGCCAAGAATTTACGCCAGACCAAATGATAGAATATTGGGACAAAATGGCAAGTAAATATCCAATAGTTTCATTAGAAGATGGCCTTGCAGAAGAAGACTGGGAAAATTGGAAAAAGATGACTTCAGTTCTTGGCAAAAAAATTCAACTTGTTGGCGATGATTTGTTTGTTACAAACACAGAACGTCTTGCAAAAGGTATTGAACTTGGGGTTACAAATTCTATTCTTATTAAACTTAACCAAATTGGCACTTTAACCGAAACATTAAATGCAATTCAAATGGCAAATAGGGCTGGTTACACAGCAGTTGTTTCTCACAGAAGTGGCGAAACAGAAGACACAACAATTGCAGATTTGTCTGTGGCACTTAATGCAGGCCAGATAAAAACAGGTGCCCCTTCAAGAACAGATAGGGTTGCAAAATATAATCAACTTTTAAGAATAGAAGAAGAACTTGGTGCTTCTGCCAAATATCTTGGCAAAGATGCTTTCTTTAATTTGAAATAATTTAATTTTTTCTTGAAGTTTATATCATGTTTATATAAAAGAATATACGCAAACAAAAAGAGCAGTTAAAATTTAACTGCTCTTTTTTTTACATTTTCTATTCGTTAAGCTCAAAAACACAAATAACGTCACCTTCAACATTCGCAAACAGCATATACTTTTGCCCATCACAGGCAATAACATAGTGCTTTTGTGCTAAAAAATAAAAATCATCCGTATCTATTTCTTTTCTTTCTGTATCTATCATGGGTTTTTTAAAACACTTTGCCATAACAGAAAGCATTAAAAAATTGCGTAAAGAGTAAGCATATGCATTATTGATTTTAATATTATCCCCCACAAGGTTACTTTCCATTTCAATTCTAGACGGCACAAGAATATTATTGTGCACCAAATCAAAACTTTTTCTACTCCAAACCTCGTTAATCATTGTGCTGTCAAAATACGCCGCAACACTTGCCTCAATTTTTTTAAATCTTGTTAGTGTTCTTTCTCTCTTTATTTTCACTTAAAAACTTATCCACTTCTTCTTTTGAGTAGTTTTTAAAACTAAAAGGTTTTACATTAAAATCAAGTTCATTATTTAAAGATTTAATATTAATTTCTTCCTGTATTTTTTTGCGTAATAACTTGTCATCAAGTTTAAAAACCATGCTTTTGCACTCTATTTTGCCATCATAAGGATTATACTCAATTTTATTGTAGGCGTCTTCTCATATGGACTAATAAAATTAAATAAGGCAATGGACCCAGCAAAAAATAACGCCGCCACCATTCCACTTCTTCTTATAAACAACACTCCCGTTAACTTAATATAAAGTATTATATAATAAATAGATAAAAATTTTCAATGTTTAAAATACACAAACAAAAGAGTCTTTGTTTTAATTTTTTGCATACAAGTAAATTTTGTTAAGAATTATTCCTTTGCTGCGTTTTTCTTTCTAAAATCTTCCCTACCCCTTATTGTATGGTCTAAGGTTTTCTTTCTCATTCTGATAGACCTTGGCGTAATCTCCAAAAGTTCATCATCATCTAGCATGTCAAGATATTGTTCCAAACTTGGCTTTTGCACTGGTTCTAATCTTAATGCTTCATCACTTGCACTAGAACGAGTATTTGTTAGGTGTTTTGTTTTGCAAACATTAACCACAATGTCATCAACTCTTGGGTTTGTGCCCACAATCATACCGCCATAAACTTTTTCACCAGGAGTTATAAACAATTTGCCATGTTGTTGTGTATAAAACAAGCCATACTGCACCGCTTCACCAGTTTCAAATGCAACAAGCATTCCATAGTTTCTTCTTTGCAATGCGCCTTTAAATTCTTGATATTCATAAAACACACTGCTCATTATACCTTCACCATTTGTATCTGTTAAAAACTGGCTTTTATAACCAAATAATCCCCTTGCAGGAATTAAATATTCCAACCTTGTTCTGCCGTTGTTGCTGTGCATATTCAAAAGTTCACCTTTTCTGGCGCCCAAAACACTTATTACATTACCCGTTTTATCATCTGGCAAATCAATAACCAATTTTTCTATTGGCTCACATTTTTTACCGTTAATTTCTTTGTATAAAACTTTTGGCATACTAACTTGAAATTCGTATCCATCTCGCCTTAAATTTTCCATCAAGATTGAAAGGTGCATCTCTCCACGACCCAAAACTTTAAATGTGTCGGCGTTTTCTGTATCATAAACTCTCAAACTTAAATCTTTAACAGCTTCTTTAAAAAGTCTTTCCCTTAGTTGTCTTGAAGTGCAAAACTTTCCTTCCTTACCGGCAAATGGACTGTTATTTACCATGAAATTCATTTCAACACTTGGTTCACTAATCTTTACAAAAGGAAGAGTGTTCACATTTTCTTTATCACTTAATGTGTCACCAATAGAAATATTATCAGCCCCAGCAATACACACAATATCTCCCACTTTTGCTTCCGTTATTGGCAATCTTTTAAGACCAACAAATTCAAACATGCTTTGAACTTTAAAATTAATATTTTTTGTTTCGTCATGATAATTTGTAACAACCAGATTGTCGTTTATACTTAGTTTTCCTTGTTCAATTTTCCCAACAGCAAGCTTACCCAAAAAGTCGTTTTGCTCGGTAGAACTTACAAGCATGTTAAAAGGTTTATTTTTGTCCCCTTTTGGACAAGGAATATGACTAACTATCGCCTCAAAAAGTGGAGTCATGTCTTTACCATCAACATTAGGGTTTAGAGTTGCAACACCATTTCTAGCAGAAGCATAAACAATAGGGCTGTCAAGTTGTTCTTCCGAAGCATTAAGATCCATTAAAAGTTCCAAAACCTCGTCTGCAACTTCGCTTATTCTGCTGTCTTTTCTATCTATCTTGTTTATAACAACAACAATCTTTAAGTTAAGTTCAAGTGCCTTTTCCAAAACAAATCTGGTTTGAGGCATCGGTCCTTCATAAGCATCAACCACCAAAAGTGCACCGTCAACCATTTTAAGCACCCTCTCAACTTCACCGCCAAAATCCGCGTGTCCAGGAGTGTCAACAACATTAACCTTTATGTCGTTATACATAAAAGATGCATTTTTGCTTAAAATTGTTATGCCGCGCTCTCTTTCAATTGCATTAGAATCCATAACCCTATCTTCAACTTCTTGGTTTTGCCTAAAAGCGCCACCTTGCTTTAAAAGTTCGTTTACCAAGCTTGTTTTGCCATGGTCAACGTGAGCAATAATTGCAATATTCCTTACTTTTGTGTTTTCCATATTTTCCTTCTTTTAATAAAAAATACTCGCTATTCTTAGTAAAAACAAGTGCCTTTTTTATTGTTTAGTCATAAAAAAAGTTTTTATTTAATGTGTTTTTAAATAAAAACTTTGATATTTTAGCACAATTTTTTAAAAAGTAAAATACTTTTTTTATTTTATAAATTCCCACAGCCAAATACAACTTTCCATATTAACTCTTTTGCCATTTTCTTTGGAAGGAATTGTTTTAATTTCCTGTAAAACTGCGCCCAAATGTTCAAAAACTTTTCTAGTTTTGAAGTCTGTTGGCTCACAGGTTAAATAAAGCGATTTTGCACCATGATGGCCGGCAACCTTTTTAATAAGCTGGCAACACTCGTATTTAACAGATTTTAAATCATAATCCTTTAAAAGTTTAATGTCTATGTTCCCTTCGTGAGCTTGTGTTTTACCCGGCAAAAATTGATATGTTAGAGTTCCAATTTTGTTTTGTGTTCCATGAAGTAAAATGTTAAATTCATATTCAGGATTATTATTTTTCCCAACGGCACGTTTTGTATTATACAAAAACAAATCAACGATCTCTCCACACACATTTTCAAACTTTTTAGTTTGAAAACTAAAATCTTTGTCAACGGCATAATTCTCTTCTTCAAGTTCAAAGTTATATGGAACGTCTGCATCTGCGTCTAAAACCATTAAATCTTCTGGTGGCGAAATTTTTCCGCGGCAATAGTCAAGTGCCTGGGAAGTCAAATGCCCTGGCACAATATTGCATTTCCCCTCATACTTTTTCATAAGCTCAATGCCGTCAATAATGTTGTAATGTTTGTTAGATATGTCCGTTCCTGCCATGTCAACAAAAGCAAGTTGGCAAGTATCAAGCATCTTTCTTAAATTTTCACAATCATTTGTGTCACCAGTAAAACCAATCGCCTTGCCACCTTTCTGTTTTACAACATATCCGTAACACAATGTTGGGCCATGGTCCATTTTAAGAGATGTAATTTCCAAATCCTTGTAATAGTAAGTGCCCATTTTAGAAGCATCAACAAATTTAATATACTTATCAAAATTTAATTTATTGTATGTTGGTTCACTCATAGCAAGCACACAAAGTTGTTTAATTTTTTCCTCTCCACCAGGTGGGCAAATAATGGTGGCATGAGTTTCAGGATTTTTTTCATTTGCTAGCTTCCAAAGTAAATAAACAATGTCAAAATAATGGTCCGCATGATAATGTGTAACCAAAATCAATCTAATCTTTTCTATTTTCTCATGATGTAATAATGTGTTAGAAGTCTTCAAAAGTTGTTTTAATGTGCCAGAACCTGGGTCAACAATAATATCATCATCAATCAAATAACTTGCACAGGATCTTTTGGTCCAAATGCAACCCGTGCCCAAAATTGTAACTTTCATTTTTTGATTCCTTTAATGATATCATAATACTAAAAATCACAATTTTTTGCAAATATAATAGATATTTTTAAAACAAAATTATTCCAAGGTGTTCCAACAAAACCTTAACACCTATTAGAATCAAAGTTACCCCACCAACAATTTCCGCAGGTTTTTTAAACTTTTCCCCAAATAAATTTCCAACAAAAACCCCAGCTAGTGATAATAAAAACGTTGTAACTCCAATAATACTGCCCGAAACAAAAATATTTATGTTAGATGCAACTGCCAACGCAATGCCAGCAGCAAGGGCATCAATACTGGTTGCAATACTCAAAAAAAACAACTCTTTATAATTCAATTTGTTTTTACTTTTTTGCAAGTCCTCTTCACCTTGTTCTTTTTCTGTTAAACATTCAATTATCATTTTCGTGCCTAAAATTAAAAGCAAACCAAAAACAATCCAATGGTCAAAACTCTTTATGTAACTTTCAAAACTTAAGCAAAAATAAAATCCTATTATAGGCATTAAAAATTGAAAAAAACCAAAAAACAACGCAATAATCACAATGTTTTTAATAATTATTTTTTTCATGTTCAAACCTTTGCAAACAGCAATTGCAAAAGCATCCATAGAAAGACCAACGCCCAATAAAAAAACTTCAATAAATCCCATTTAAAAAACCCTTATAAATATATTAAAAAAATATAGGTTATATCCCTATATCTTTTATTTTATTATCTTCTTTTCAAAATCATAATCTTCTTCGAGTTGTTTGTTTTTAACCAATGATTTTTTGTTTAAACCTCTATACATTAAGAATGTTTTTTCCAGCATTTTTGCTTCTTTCATTTTTTGGTTATATTCTTCAAACGAAATCTTTTGAGTTCTTAACAGGTAATCACCATAATAGTAATCTTGAATATCAACCTCGCCAGAATTGGTTCCTGTTCTTGTTACCAAAACTTTAAAAGTTTTAAAAAATATTTTAACATCTAAAAGAAATGACATTTTTTCAACGTAAACTTTGTCAAAATAAAATGAACTTTCCCATGTGTTGTTGTTGTGCCCGTTAACTTCCCTAAGTCCAACAAGGCCCGGTCTTACCCTCAACGAAGTGTTATCTTTATAAAAAACCACATCTTTAACAAGTCTTGGCCTTGGGCCAATTATGCTCATATCGCCTTTTAAAATATTAAAAAGTTGTGGAAGTTCATCTAGGCTAGTAACCCTAATAAACTTGCCAATTTTGGTAATCCTTTGAGAGTCTGGCAAAAGGTTGCCATTAGAATCTCTTTTATCTGTCATACTTCTAAATTTATATAACATAAAGATTTTTCCATTTTTGCCCGGTCTTGGTTGTTTAAAAATAATTGGAAAACCATTTGAAAAACCAACCAAAATTGCAAGAATTAAAAATAGCCAAGATAAGGCAAGTATGCCAATAAAAGATAAAACAATGTCTAAAAATCGTTTAAAAATTTTATACATGGCAACCTCCCTTTTAAGTTTTTGGCTATAACCTAAAATAATATATCACACCAAGTGCAGAAAAATCAAGCAATATTATTGTTTCTATTCTTTATTATTATTTTTCTAATAAAATAAATTATTGCAAAAATTAAAATTAAACCCAAAAAAATATAAACAAGTGTCATTGTAGAAGGAAATAAACTAGATAAAAATGCCATTATCGTTCCCGCCACAAGGTTTCCAACAAACACCACAAGCACCCCCCACCAAAAACCTAACCCAAGAGCAACCGCCAAACAAGAGCCAGTGTAAACCCCGGTAAATGGCAGCGGAATTGCAACAAATAAGAAAACGCTTAAAAGTTTAATCAAAAATATTTTTCTATTTTTTTGTATAGGCTTGTCTTGTTTAGTTTGTTCTATTTGTTCTATTTTGTTGTCAACACCTTGTTTTTTAGAGTTTATTTTTTCTTCAATTCTAATTGCTATTTTTTTAAAAATTTTTGTTTTTTTAAAAAAATTAATAATTGGTATATAAAGCAAAAGTAAAATAGGAATTACTATAGAACTCCCTAAAACAGAAAACAAAAAAGCCTGCCCAATATCAAGTGAATTTTGCCCCCATATTGAAACCGACATAGAAAAAGGCAAGGCTCCTTTAAGTTCAATTATAGGAACCATTGCAATTAATATCGTTGCCAAAATAACGTTACTTCCAAATATGGAAGAAAAAAATTTTTCAATAGCTTGCGTCATAAACTAAACCACACAAAATTATGTAAACATATTTTATGTTTTACTCCCACAAATTTTTTGGGTAAAGCCCTTTATTAACCAAATTTTTAATTGCTGCAACAAGCGCAGGTTTATCTTCCCTATATGTAACTCCATACCATTTTGCAGGGCTTTCAACCACAACAATTTTAGAGTCATCGTTTTTTGTTTTGTTAAACATAACATTTTGAATTAAACACTCATCTTTAATTAAATCGTTGCTCTCTTTTAAAAATCTTGCAAAATCTTTTTCCAAAAAATCAAAAAAAGAAGAGTTTAAGCACATAAAATTCATAGATACAGGTTGATCTTCTGGCACCTCAAAAGTATTCTCACTACCAAGTGGTTTTGCTATTATTCTGTTTTGAACCCTTTCAACACTACACTCCGTAATTGAGGTTAACAAGTTGTTTCTAACTTCGCACAAGCCCCTTTTAACACTTCCATTTTCTGCCAAAGTATTACCCACTTTATATCCAATAAGACCAAAAACATCTTTATTATCGTTATTTTTAATAAAATCTATTGCTTTTTTATAACTTTCCAACCCATAAAAATCATCAGCGTTAATTAGGGCAAAATTGCCCTGCACTTTATCCTTAGCGCACAACACTGCATGCCCTGTGCCCCATGGCTTTTCTCTTTTTGTTATGTCTATTGTTTTGTCTACATAACTGTCTTTCTTCTGAAAGGCATATTCCACTTCTATCTTATTCTCTATCCT
>JAZRVA010000045.1:0-15126 GCA_045598865.1 Clostridia bacterium
AGATGAAAAAAATAAGTTTAATGCCAAAAAAAATGAGTCTTATGACGAGTGTGATGTTAAATGCTTTTTGGCTTATAGAGACGGGAAGGTAGTTGGCAGAATTGCAGGTATTATTCAAAAAACTTATAACAAAAAAATGGGAGAAAAAAGGGTTAGATTTTCTAGATTTGACTGTATAAACGACGAGGAAGTGTCTGGGGCGTTATTTTCCACTGTTGAAAACTGGGCAAAAAAAATGGGCATGAACATTATTCATGGGCCAATGGGCTATAATGATTTGGATAGGGAAGGCTTGTTGATAGAGGGGTTTGACCAGCTTTCAACTTTTGAAGAACAATATAACTACGAATATTACCCAAAGCTTATAGAAAAATATGGGTTTGAGAAAGAGGTTGATTGGGTGGAATTCAGGCTGTTTTGTCCAAAGGAACCAGACCCAAGAGTTGAGAGACTTGCAGATGTTGTTGCAAAAAGATATGCCTTAACTTTGGAACAACCTAAGAACCCAAAAAAATACATACAAGAAAATAAACAGGGATTGTTTAAGATTTTGGATGATGCTTATTCTCCTTTGTATGGAGTCGTGCCTTTTTCGGATAAAGTTAAAGATGCAATTATTTCGCAGTTTGCGCTGGTGCTTAACAAAGATTTTTTTGTAACTGTTAAAAACAAGGAAGGGAAGATGGTTGCCTTTGGTTTGGTGTTGCCATCACTTTCTGAATCTGTTAATAAAAGCGGAGGGAAATTGCTGCCATTTGGAATTTTTAGGATGTTAAAACAAATTAAAAAACCGAAGGCTGTTGACCTAGCACTTATTGGCATAGAGCCAGAATATCAAAACAAAGGTGTTAACACTATGATTCTTTCTGCTTTAATTAGGGGTATGATAGAAAAGAAAATAGAGTATGCCGAAACAAATTTGATGCTTGAAAACAACAACAGAATTCAATCTCAGTGGAATATGTTTGATTATATCCAGCACAAACGCAGAAGAAGTTATGTTAAAAGAATAAAATAAATTATAGCGTAAAAAAAAGAGCAATTTTGTTTGTTGCTCTTTTTTATTTACCAAATAACTTTAAATATTTTTTTTGTTTGTAAATATAAAATTAATTGTTAATTTTGTATTTTTTCTTTCTTGTTTTTGGTTGTTCTTTCTTTTCTGGCTCCAACTCTGCTTGCTCCAAAAGTTTTAAAAATTCTTCTTTATTTTTTCTTTTTTCATTTTTAATTTCTATGCTTTCCATAGTTTTTATATTTGCAGAATCTTTTAAGTAAACTAAGGCAGATTCAAGGTAGGCAATTTGCTTTGAAACTTTGTTTATTTTCTTTGTGTAAGTAGCATAAACTTTGTTTTTCTTTGACAAATCATCTTCTGCTTTATCTGTTTCGTTTTTATATTCATCTTGTAATTTTTGAAGTTGATTATTTAAAGAAGATATTTCGCTTTCAAGTTTTTCAATATTGTTTTGTCTGGTAACTTTAAGTTTTTGTTTAATATCCTTTTCGTTAACTTGTTTTGGTGTTTTGTTGTAACTAGACTTTGCAATTTTTTCAAGTTTTTTCTTTGGTATTCTTCTTATTAAATAACCAGCAATTGCAAACACAAGGGCAACTGCAAGAATAATGGAGGAGAATAGTATAAAGAAGTTTACTTGGTTCGTGTTTTCAGTAGTTGAGGATTTTGACTCTTCATTTGATGTTTCGTCAGGAGTTATAACTTTTGAAACAATAGTGGTATCATTTGCTTTTTTATTTGTGTAGTCGCTTTTTGAAATGGCTTTAACTGTTAAATCATCAAAGTAAGCAGTGCCGCAGGTGACATCTTCTTCTGTTCCAAGACCTAACAAAACTTTAACGGTTTGTTCGCTTTCTGCAAAAACATAAATGGAGTATTTAACCCAGTTATTATCTTCACTTTCTGTTACAATATTCGAGAATTTATTTTTGTTAGTTGTATCTTTTGTGATTGTGTTGGTTTTTGTGTCCACGCTGGCAATTTCAAAATTTGCACCAAAATTTCCAGTGTTTGCAATGTTTGTGAAATCTGTTTTTACCCAAACAGAAAATTCGTAATAGTTATTTGCTGTTAGAGAATAATTGTAATTTGAATTTACTGTTTGATATGTGCTAACGTTGTTTCTAACAACTAACATATTTTTATCTTGTGCATCTGCGTGTGTGTTTAAACTTGGGTTAGAGTATGTTGATGCAACGCCAAAGTATGTTGCGTTTAATAAAGAAGGGTTTGAAGTGTTTAGTGCCCAGTTTGAAATTTCGTAAACATCACCATAAACTTTTGTATTGCTTTTTGAATAAAAACTATCATTAATTAAGTCAACATAGCAGCTGTTTTCATCTTGCAAAATATTTTCTAATGTCTCGCTGGTGGAATCAAAGAATTTTGCATAATCAAAAAATGAATAAGCGTTTGTGCCTTCAACTCCAAGAACAAGCTTGGCTGAATTATCGGAAATGCCATTTTTTACATAGATTGTGTAATTTGTCCAGTTAGAAGTTGAAATGTTGTTTATAACAGCAACCACATTGTCGTTAGAATCAAGCAACTTAATGTATGCTTTTGAAGAGCCTAATGTTTTAACTCCAACTTGAATTTTGTTTAAGGTGTTAGAATCTGCACTAGAATTTTTGGTAAGTGATATTGCAGAACTTGTGAAGTATGAGTTATTATTCTGTTTTGTTCTTACCATCAAAACATTTTCGTTTTTAGGTGAGAAATTTGGGTTAACTTTTAGAACTTCTTGGTAAACAGGGTAGGAAAGGTTTGGCCCAGGATTGTCGGCATTTGTTAAGCCAAAGTTTAAACAATCTGCATTAAACAATTCTTCTTCAACCCTAATAATTCCACTGTAAGAATCTGTGTTAGAATATGTCCAAGATTCTGGGAGAATTGGATATGTTGCATTTGTTTGAGTTGAAGAAACATAGTCGAACGAACCATTTTTAATACCGGAAATTGTTTTTAAATTTTGGTTTAGGTCAAAAATCTTGCCGGAATTGCTTGAACTTGATGTTTGGTTTTCGTATTCGCTTTGGCTTATTTTGGTCAAGGTGATATTGTCCACAATGGCCCAGCCAGAAACTGGGGAATCGCTGGTTCCCAATGCAAAATTTATTCCAACTTGCTCATCTTTATAAACATAACCTTTTATAAAAAACTCAACTTTTGTAAAACCATTAAATGCATCTTCGCCACTAGAAGATGTTTGGTTTTCTTGCAATTTTGACACATCAAGCTCGGTGTTAAAAAGAGAAACGTTCAAGCCGTTTCCACTTAAAGAACCGGTTTTAATGTAAGCAGATAAAACATAAAATTCGTGTTGTTTAATGTTAACAAAATTTGTTTGTGCATTTTGAATTTCGGTGTAAGTTTTTGTTTTGTTAAAAATTAAAAGTGCTTTTTGGTCTGTATCAAAAACAAAATTATTTGCGTAATCTTTGTTTGTTGTGTTTTCGTTTTCGTTAAGGGTTTGGTTTATGCTGTCGAAGGAAGGAGTTGTAATGTTTGCATCCCCTTGCAAAACCTCCCATCCAGTTAAGTTGTTTGCAAAACTGCTGTTTGTAAATCCTGCTTCACTGTTTCTGTTTAAATTGATAAACTTTTGTGTTAAATCACTTGCATTTTGTTGGGCAGAGTAGAAGTCTGTGTTTGCAATTTCTTTAATTTCTAGGTTATCAAAGAAAACATTTCCGCTAGAACCATCTGTTTTGTTTCCAATTCTTAGTTCAACTTCAAAATTTGTTTTGTTATAAACGTCGGTTGCAAAGTAAATGGAATATGTGTTCCAAACGCCATTTGTGTTAATGGACTCAAAACATTGAGTATCTGATAGAGAAGTATAAATTGATGCATTGCCATTTGTGCCAGCTAAAAGTTCATTTTGGGCATTTCTTAACCCTGTTTTACAATAAACTGTTAAAACATAATATTTGTTTGCTGCAAGCTCAATACTTTCACTTTTGAAGCCATATTGTGCATTGGAATCAGATTTTATTGCAAGAATGTAATTGTCGAAAGAAGGCGTGTATGTGCTTGGGTTTGCCTCTAATGTGTAATTATCGTTATCTGCAAAAGTTGTGGCACTTGTGTCTATTATTCCAGCAACAACGGAAGAATTTTCTTGTATCACAGTCCAACCGTCTTTTGGGGCATAAGGCAATTTGTTAGAATTTTTATTATAGTTTTTGAAATTTGAGTTTGTTATAGAAACTGTGTTTTTGCCATAATATGACGAATAAGAAGAATCTGCACTTGCAGACAAAAAGTTTGTTATTATGGCGCAATTAAAAAATAAAATTGATACTGCCGATATCAAGAATATAAATAATTTTTTTGTAATTCCAAGTCTTTTCATAGTTAACCTTTCTTAAATAAAAATTTTATAATTTGCATGCCACTTTTCTAGTAAAAGCAGCAAGACAATGAACTTTTGTTATTATATACTATAAAAAATTAAATTGCAATAAAAAATACCATTTTAAGAAGCCATTTTTAAAATAAAAAATTTGAACAAACGCATAATAAAAATGTGAAAAGTTCTTATAAAAAAATATTGTTTTTTGTGGGAGTTATTATTGTTGGGTTTATAAATGGCTTTTTTGGCGGCGGTGGGGGGATTGTTTGCGTGCCTATTTTAAAACACATTTTAAACTGTGAAGATAAGCAAGCTCATGCCACCACTGTTTTTGTAATGGTCCTTCAAAGTATTCCCACTTTGATAGTTTATATAACAGGGATTAGCATAAAATTTTTTGTTTCCGCCTTTGTTGTTTTGGGTGCATTAATTGGGGGATTTATTGGCAGTTTAATGCTAAATAAAATTAAAAATGAAACATTAAACATATTGTTTATTCTAGTTGTTTTATTTTCAGGTATTTTTGTTGTTTTGAGGTAATTTTATGATAATTTTGTATGTTTTAATTGGGCTAATCGGCGGGATTCTTGGCAGTATGGGGTTGGGCGGCGGAACAATTTTAATTCCGTTGCTACTATTGTTTGGTTTGTCACAAAAACAGGCCCAACTAACCAACTTAATCGCGTTTGTTATAATGTCTGTTTTAGTTATATTTTTTCACATAAAAAACAAGTTAATAGATATTTTTTCTGCGGTTATATTTTCAATTTGCTGTGTGCCATTTTGCGTTGCTGGGGCAAGTGTTGCTAGAAATATTAACAATAATACACTAAAATTTTTGTTTGGAATTTTTATGATAATTTTAGCGCTAACACAACTATTTTTGTTTGTTGTTCAAAAAAAAGCGAAAAAACACTAAAAAAGTATTTTCAAAAAATTTTTTGTGTGATAATATGTTTTTGATAATTTTTAAAGGAGTTTTTTGTTATGGTAGATAGAGAAAAATGTATTGGTTGTGGCGCATGCGAAGGAGTTTGCCCAGTTGGTGCAATTTCCATGGTTGATGGCAAATCTCAAATTGATGACAATGTTTGCATTAAATGCGGAACATGCGAAGGCATTTGTCCAGTTGGAGCAATAAAGATAGAAAAGTAACAAATAAAAGAGTGCTTTATAATAAGGCGCTCTTTTTTTTAGTTCATGCAAAAAAAACGCAAAAATATTGGTTTTAATATGTTTGTTTTTGGGAACAAAAACATTGACTTGTTAAAATTTTTAATATATAATTCAAACGTAAAAAATTTTTAGGAGAGTGAAAAATTGGGAAAGTTAGCTATTGTAGATTTGGGTTGTAGCAAAATTGATTTGCTTTTGGCTCGTGTTTTGCCCTCCGGCAATTTTGTTGTTTTTGAAGAAATGAGTGAGAACGTTAAAATTGTTGATGATTTTGACGGGGAAGGCCTTTTAAGAATTGCTAGAAGTAACGAAGCTTTAACCATTTTAAAAATGTATAAGATGGTTTGTGAGGTTAATAAGATAGATGAAATTATTGCTATTGGTTCTCACAACCTTAAAAACTTGAAAAATTACAGAAGTTTTCTTGACGAAATTTATAACACATGTGGTTTTAAATTTAAAATAATGTCTGAGGAAGAAGAACTTGCATGCCTTTATAAAGGTGTTGTTAACTCTTTGGATGTTCCTAAGGCAGTTATTTTTAATGTTAGCGGTGGCTCTATAAGGCTTGTGCAATATAACAGAAGAAACATCATAAATCAAACAATTATTCCATTTGGCACATATCACTTTGCAAAATTTTTAGAAGAAGGTTCTTCCACAGGTGAAAAGTGCGAAAATCTTTCAAAAGAATTTAAGAAAGAAATTGAAAAAATTGATTGGCTTACAAATTTGGAGCCAGAGTATAAATTTGTTGGTGTTGGAAATGCCTTTATAAACACTGGCATGGTTGCAAGAAAACTTTTAAAATATCCACTTGATATATCACATAATTACTGCTTAACCAGCGGTGATTACGCCAAGGTTTATGACTTTGTTAAAACTTTGGAGGTGGACAAAACAAAAAAAATAAAGGGCTTTTCTAACGAAAGGTCAAACATTTTTGTAAGCGGCGTTTGCATTGTTAATGCAATTTTTAAAAAGTTAAAGTTTGAAAATTTAACAATCTCAACAAAAGGTATGAAGGAAGGGGTTATTTATAACACAATTGTTCCTTCAACAAATGAAAAACCAATTCAAGATTTAATATCTTTTAGCTTGGAAAATATTAATTTGTTTTATGATAACGAATATAACAATTCTAAACAAGTTGTGGAACTTTGTTCAATTTTGTTTAGGCAACTTAAAGTTTTGCACAAATTGCCAAGGGCTTATAGCAAAGTTCTTAAAATAGCCGCGGCCATGCATGATTGTGGGCAAAGAATAAAGTTTTATGACCATGAAAAAAATAGCTTTTACATTGTTTTAAATTCTGAGGTTTTGGGCGTTACACATAGGGAAATAGTTTTGGCTGCATTTGTTTGTGCAAGTCAGTATTTGTCTGATTTTAACCTAGCAGAATGGATAAAGTATAAAGATTTGTTGTTGGAGGAAGATTTGGACGCTGTTAGAAAACTTTCTCTTATTGTAAGGCTTGCAGAAGCACTTGATAAAACACATAGAAGTGTTGTGCAAGATATCTCATGTGATATTTTGGGTGATTCTGTTATTATGAAAACAATTGTAACCATTGACCCTTCAATAGAAATTAGAGAAGCTTTAAAATCTTCTCAGGACTTTAAAAAAGTTTACAAGAAAACACTAGAAGTTTTGTAAAAAAAGGTGCAAATCTTATGCCAAATTATGAGTTGTGTATTGATTTGGGAAGTAACTTTACCACTATCTATAAAAAAGGTAGTGGTGTTGTTTTGCATGAGCCAACTGTTGTTTTGTTGTCTAATGCAAGCAAGTCAAAAAGGATTGTTGCTTTTGGTCATGAAGCACAAATAAACTTTGGCAAACTAAAACAAAATGAAATTCTTGTTAAACCGGTTATAGAGGGAATTATTAAAAATGTTGATTTAACAAAAAAACTTATTGGCTACTTTTTTTCAAAAATCGTAAAATATAGCCTTGTTAAACCTTTTATAGAGTTGATTGTTTGCATGCCTCTTTCTTTAACAGAGGAGCAATATGAAGATTATAGAAGCATTTTTTATTCCATAGGGTTTGGCAAAATTAGTTTTGTTTGCGGGCAAATTTGTGCCTCTTTAAACGATAGCCCATATAGCACAATTGGCAAGGCCAGTTTGTTTGTTGATATCGGCGCTGGAAAAACAGAAATTGCCTCCATAGTAAACGGCAAAATTTTAAATGCATGTTCGCTTAATGTTGGTGGAAATTTGGTGGATAACAAAATTGTTGAGTATCTGCAAAAAACAAGAGGGTGCGTGGTAAGCACAAATACTGCCAATAAAATAAAGCACGAAATTGGCTCTTTGTTTGAAACAGATAACAGTTGTATGGAAGTTTTGGTTCAAGATTTGCAAACAAATATGCCAGTTTCAACTATTGTTTACTCTCAGGAACTTTCAAACCCAATTTGTGAAAGTTATTTTAAAATTCTTCAAACTATTCAGGTGTTTTTAAATAGTTGCAGCCCAGAGGTTGTGCAAGACGTTAAAAACAGTGGCATAGTTTTTATTGGTGGCGGCAGCTTGATTGCTGGCATAGAAAAATTTTTTAAAAAACTTTTAAAAATAAATGTTTTTGTTATGGATTCGCCAGAAGTTTTTAAAATTATGGGTAGTGAAAAATTGTTTTTACAGCCAATGCTTTTAAAACAAATAGAAGAAGAAAACTGATTTTTATGTTTTTTTGTCGATTGGTAAGCAATTCAAAGTTGGATTGTTTACTTTTTTTTATGCCTAAACTAAAATTTCAAAAAAAGTAAGAGAGGGCTTTTTATGGCAAGAAAAATTGTTTTAACAAGTGGCAAAGGCGGTGTTGGAAAAACCACAATCTGTGCAAATTTGGGTGTTGCCCTTGCAAGGCTTAACAAGAGAGTGGTTTTGATTGATGTTGACATTGGCCTTAATAACTTAGATGTGGTTATGGGGGTGGAAAATAAAATTGTTTTTGACATTGTTGACGTGATAGAAGGAAAGTGCAGAACAAAACAGGCACTTATTCAGGATATTAATTACCCAAACCTTTACATAATGCCATCTGCACACTCTTATAATAAAGCTCAGGTAACTGCTAGTAACATTAAAAATGTTGTGGAAAATTTGTCGCAATACTTCGATTTTGTTTTAATAGATTGCCCTGCTGGCATAGATGAACCCTTTAAAAGGGCTGTTTTTGGCGCAGATGAAGCGCTTGTGGTGGTTACGCCACATCTTTCAAGTTTAAGAGATGCAGACAAAGTTTTGTGCATGCTAACAAATTATTCAATAAGTGATGTTTCCCTGGTTGTTAATCGTGTTAGAGGTGATATGGTGCTTGATAAAAACATGTTAAGTTCTAGTAAGATTTCCGAAATTTTAAACACGAAACTTTGCGGAGTTATTCCAGAAGATGATGACATTTCAAGGTTTTTGGGTCTTGGAAAAACGGTGAATAGAGATTGTGAATCTTATTTGGCATTTAACATTATGGCAAAAAATGTTTTGGGGCAAACTCAAAACGTGTTTGATTGCACACAAAAATATAAGGGAATTTCAGGATTTTTTAAAAGGTTGGTAAGAAAAAAGATATGAAAACTTTAAATAAATCGTTGGATAGATTATCTCAAATGTTAAAGGCGGACAAACAAAATTTGTCGGATAGTTTTTTGCAGCAAATAAAAAGTGATGTTTTTGAGGTTTTAAACAAGTATTTTTGTATTTCAATAGAAGATGTTAAGTTGGATTATTTAATAACAAATTTGTCTGAATATAACATTCTTATAAATCTAAAATCTAAAAGAATAAAAAATATGATGTTTTTTTAGTTTTTTGGCATTATTAATTTGTGTTTTTCATAAACATAAAATATGAAAAAATTTTTTAAAAAAATCGGCATTTTCATTAAAAAAAATTTAACGATTTTTATTGTTATTTTTATGTTTTTATTTTTGGTTGTTTGCGATAAAACTTCCTTTTTTGTTGGTGACTTTATTATGGATAATCTAAAAACCATTGCCACAAATTTTACGCCAACCACAGATTTGTTTGATGACGGCAGTGAAGTAAAATTTGTTTCTTATTTTTTTGGCATGAAGGTAAATAAAAAAGGGGAAGAACCTTGCGTTTATCACATGCCAAGTTATTCACAAAATTTGTCTAATTCGCAAGAAAATTTAGTTTTTTGTTACGATGGAGTTGTAAATAGTGTGGCTGGCGGAACGGTTGTGTTTGTGGGTTACAACAAAGATGGTATAAAGTGCATAGAAATTGAGCACACAGATGGGGTGGTCTCTAGATATGACGGCATTGAAACTGTAGGGGTTATACAGGGAGAGAGCGTTTTGGCATCAAAGCCAATTGGGGTTTGTAGCACCAAACAAAATTTAAAAATTAGTTTTTTAAAAAATTCTTCTAACCTAAAAATAAGCGATATTCAATGGAAAAATTAAAAATTAAAATTCACCCACTGTTTGTTGTTTTTTCTTGTGTGCTTTTATATTTTGGAAAATTTTATTTGTTTTTCTCATATTTAGTTGCAATTTTTTTGCATGAACTTGCACACCTTTTTGTGGCCAGAAAATTAGGGTATAAAATAAACAACATAAAGTTAATACCTTTTGGCATTTGCCTTAACATAAACTCCAACAATATTTTTCCAAGTGATGAGGTGAAAATTGCAATTGCGGGACCGATGTTAAATTTAATTCTTGGTTTTTTAACGCTCGCCTTTTGGTGGATTTTTCCAGAAATTTATAACTTTACAAATATTTTTTGCTATGCAAATTTTGTTACATGCTTATTTAACTTAGTTCCGGCCTTTCCGCTTGATGGCGGTAGGGTTGTGTTGGCCATGTTAAAACAAAAATTTGAGCTAAAAAAAGCCACAAAAATTGCAAAAATTATTAACATTTTGATAACTTTTTTACTGTTTTTTATGTTTTTTTTCTCTTGTTTTTACGCAGTTAACCTTACTTATTTGCTTGTAATTTTTTGCATAAACACAGGGTTTTCAACCAAAAATTCAAATATGCAGTATAGGATTGTTAATTTTTTGGACAATCAAAAAAAGTACACAAAAGTGCTAAAAATTAAAAATATTTGTGTAAATTATGATATGCCTTTGTATAAAGTTTGCAGATATATGGACAATTTTTCCTATTTACAAATAAGTATTTTAAACAAAAACAAAAAAATTGTTGGGGTTTTGAGTGAATACGAACTTTTTAGGATACTTGAAAATTCAAATTTCCAAATGAAAATTGGCATGATTTTTGATGCTAAATGTGATTTTTAGCCATAAAATCTTTAAATTTTAAAAACAACCTTTAAAAAACGTTTAACATAAGAGGCAAAAAAGTATAAAATAAACTTGAAAACAAAAGAGGGTTGTTTATGAAATATGTTAGGAATATTGAAGATTTAAAAAAATATACATTTGAATTTTTTGATTCTTTTTTACCACAAGATTTGTCTGACAAAATGGCAAATTATTTTTTGCTAGGGATTGGTGATAAGGATTATTTGGAATCTGCTTGTGCAGAGAAGTTGCAAAAGGCAAATATTCCGCTTAATACAGTATGTGAGTATGGCGAAGTTATTTTGCAACTTAATGATTACAAGGATATTTTAAAAAAGTTTGTAACACTTCTTTTGAAGGCAAACACATATGAACATTTGTGTGCTTTTTTAAGCAGAATATTTTTGCAGCAGATTGGGGACGTTAAATATAAAAGTTTTAGGCAGGATTATTCCATAAATGAAAGATATTTTGACAGGTTTATAGAAATTATTATTTTTTGCAAGCTAGAAAAAGATTTGTATATGCCATTTTTTACAAGCATTTTGGGCAGTGATTCTTCTAGCAAGATGATTGAATTTAAAAGGCCATTAAAAGAGTATTTGGACAATTTTTTAAAACAAAATGAAGATGAAAAATTTATTTCTGATTTGCTTAATTCTAACAACAATAAAGGCGTTCAGGAATATGCTAGCCAAAACACATTAAAAACTTTAAACGCACTAATAGATGGTTTTGTTGCAAATGAAATAACAAACACAGCACTGCTTAAAAAGGCTTTTAGTGGGCATAAAATGGAAACTTTTAACATTATAGAAAAGATGTTAAACGATGCTGATGCAGAAATAAACTATAAGGCAGTTTTGCTTCTTAATATTTTAAAAGAAGACAAAAGGGCACTTGAAAGGTTGGTTTATGTTTATGACACAACAAAAGATGCCAAAATAAAAAATTTTCTTGCCAAAGAATTGCAATATAATAGTTTTAAAAAGTTTTCTTCAAAACAAGAATTTGAAGATTATGTGGCAAAAAATATTGCTCAAATTCAAGAAAGGCTTTATGGAGCAAGGCTTAACAGATTTTATAAGGAACAGGGGCTTAATAACGCAGGCATTGAGGGAAAAATTTTAACCTTTGTTATGGAAACATTTAAAGAAAGGGTTGAGGATTTTGAGCTTAATAATTACAAAGAGTTTTTTTGCTTTGTAAGTGGTGAGGTTTTGCAAAAATTGGCACAGGTTGTTTATGATGTGGCCACGCATAGGCATAAACTGGAAAATTCTAAGTGGGCTTTAAGACTTATTGCTGTTTTTGGAAGTAGTGAGCTTATTTATAACATGCAAGATGATATTTCTACTTGGTTTGAGAAAACTTCAACCGAGAAAGTTGCTAGGTATTTTTTGGATATTCTATCTTTTGTTGGAAGGCAAGAGTTTATTGAGGTTTGCAAAACTTTGCTTTCTATGGACCTAACAAAAAAGCAAAAGGCATTTTTAACCAATAAAACAAAAGTTCTTTCTAAAACTAGCAATCAAAGCGTTGAAAGCGTTAATGACAAACTTACATATGATTTTGGTTTCAATAAAAATGGTGAAAAAACTTTTAAAGTGCCAAACAGGGTTTTGGTTGCAAAAATTCAAGATGATTGCACAATTAACCTTTACAATCAAAAAACTGGAAAACCAGCAAGGGTTGGGGAAGATATTTATTATGATTCTTTGGAGTTAAGAGAATATCTTAAAATGGTTGAAAAGGAAATTAAGAAACAAAAGAAAAGACTTTTTGGTGCGTTTTTGGAATTTAGAAAATATACCCCTCAAACTTTTGAGGATTGCATAATTTCAAACAACTTGTTAAATTTTTTGGCACAGAATTGCGCGTGGGCAAGGTATAAAAATGGCAAACTTGCAGAAGTTTTGGCCTTAAAAGACGATAAATTAGAGCATGTGATTGGAAATGTTATAACAGAAGATGTTGAGGAATACGACATTGCACTCTTGCAACCAGTTGACTGTGTGGCATACAAAACAAAATTAAAAGAAAAATTTGGCACAACCCTTTTTGATCAATTTGATTTTCCTGTGTTTGATATAAATGACTTTGCACCAAATTCAAATTATGTGGAAAGTTTTAATGGCATGTTTTGCACGGCAAAGTTGTTTATTACAAGGTTGGAAAAATTAAAATATAGAATAAATGATTTAAACGACAGGGCAGAATATTCCACCCTTGTTAAAGTTAATGAAAACTTAAATTTGTTAACAACGGTTGAATTTGACAAAGTTGTGTTAAACCACGAGGATAATTCCACAACAATTTCAAAGGTTAGGTTTTACACATTAAACAAATTAACAAGGATTGGCAAAAGGTTTTTGATAGATAAAAAAGAATCCAAAACCTTATCAGAAATGGACCCTCATGTGTTTTCTAACGAACTTGCACAAATCTATCTTGCTTGCAAAAATTAGTTGTTTTGATTATCGTGATTATTATTAGTTTTATTAACTTTGGAGTCTTGGTTTTCTAAGACTCCTTTTTCTTTATATTCTTGTGTTGAACCAAGCTCTATTTTTGCTTCCTTTTCTTGGTTTTCCTTTTTGGAGTCTATTAAAATATATGGTTTAAGTTTTTCTATGTTTCTTTCTTCAAGTTCCAAAACTTCTTTTCCTAAGTTTAAGAGCTCTTTTTTGCCCTTTTTGCAGTCTGACAAAACAGACATTAAGTCTATTACACCCATGGTGGAGCCCACTATGTTTATGCTAGAAATTTTTCTGTTGGATTTATCTAACATTGTGGCCATATTTACACTTAGCCACATTCTTGCTTTTTCAAAAAAATTGTTGTCTTTAAGTTCTATTTCATGCACTTTTGCCAGGTCTTCGCAACTTTCGGAAAGCCTGTCGTAATCTTTAAATTGCTCTTTTAGTTCTTTTTTTAATCTTGTATCTTTTATTTTGTCTATAACATTGTTTATGGATTGTTTTGCCGTTTGCAAATTTTTGTAAATTGCAATCATTAAACTTGTGTTAATTTCTTTTTGACTTTTTTGCATGAATATAAAAACCCCTTTATTTGAATTCAAGTTTATTTTGTTATTTTTTATAAAAAATATTCATAGGTTATCTAGCAAAAAAAATAATTGACAAATCTTGCCAAAAATGATATCTTTTTGCTAACCGCTTAAAGTGGGTAATAAAGAAGAAAAGAAAAGGTAACTTTTAACTTTTCCACCTACAATAGCGAGTCTGGAGGATAAGGAGGATTTTTAATGTACGCAATTATTTTAAGTGGCGGAAAACAATACAAAGTTTGTGAAAACGAAAGTGTTGATGTTGAAAAACTTGACGCTAAAATTGGTGACAAAGTTAATTTTGATGTTGTTTTTGTAAACAACGACAAAACAATTAAAGCTGGCACACCAACTCTTAAAGATTATGTTTGCGAAGGCGAAGTTATTGCCCAAAGTAAAGAAGACAAAGTTGTGGTTTTCAAATACAAGGCAAAAAAGAATGAAAGAAAGAAACAAGGCCACAGGCAACCATATACAAGAGTAAAAATTTTGTCTATTAAACAAAATTAAGGGTTTATTTTGATATGACTAATATTAAAATTACAAAAAACAAAGAAGGGAAGATATCCAAAGTTGTTTGTGATGGTCACACAAATTATGGCGTAAGCGGAGAAGACATTGTTTGCAGCGCAATTTCAAGCATTGTGCAAACAGCAGTTCTTGGAATTTTGTGTGTTGTTGGGGTTAACTTAAACTTGGTTAGAGACGAGGAAAAGGGTTTTTTAAGTTTTGAAGTTCCTAGCAATTTGACAAAAGAAGAAAGTCATGATATAGAGGTTATTTTGTCAACCATGGTGTGTGGCATATCAGATTTAAGGCAAGGATATTCTGATTTTATAGAATTGGAGGTTGAATAACTTTATGTATATTATATTGCAATTGTTCGCTCACAAAAAGGGCGGTGGTAGCACAAAGAACGGCCGTGATAGTCAAGCAAAAAGGCTTGGTGTTAAGGCTAGTGCAGGCACAAACGTTGTGGCTGGCAACATAATAATTCGTCAAAGGGGAACAAAATTCTATCCAGGCGAAAATGTTGGTCTTGGCAAGGATTACACTTTGTTTGCTTTAAAAGATGGCAAAGTGGAATTTACAACAAAACATGGCAACAAGAAGTATGTTAGTGTTGTAGAAAACAAGAAAAAATAATATAAAAAGAAAAAGTGAAACAAAAAGGAGTTTTGAATTAAAAACTCTTTTTTTTTGTGTTATTTTTGAATT
>JAZRVA010000046.1:0-5527 GCA_045598865.1 Clostridia bacterium
TAAAAATAATATCAAAAACTTAACACAAGAAAAAAACCAAAATGCCAGCCAAGAGTTTTTGTTCTTTAAAAAATTTTTAAAAAAAACATCTAAAATACAATTAAACGAAATTGTTTTTATACAGTTTAAAGTGCTTAAAAACCCAATAAATAGGAACACAAAAAATAGGCATAAAAACAAAACTATAACCCATTTTTTCTGTTTAAAAAAATCTTTTATAATGTCAAAAAAAACATACATACATTTAATATTTTTTAATAATAGACAATGTATGTATATTAAATTCTAAACGTATTTATAACTCTTTTAGAATACACTCTGTTATAAATTTGGGTTAAAGAATAATTTATAAATTCCTTAATAGTTGGGCAAGAAGCAAAACTTTCCATCTTTTTAGATCTAAATGCCTGCTCTATTGAAAGCCGTATTTGCAATTCTATTGTGTTTAAAGAAGTTTTGTATTTATTGGCCAAAAAAGGGTAAAGTGTTTTGGTTAAGTTCTTAACCACGCAATTGTTTGTTAAATAATAAATGAAAACATCAATTAAAACCAAATAACCGTTCTTTTTAGCAGAAAACCCTAAAGACGACAAATAATCTGCAATAATTTTATACCATTGAGATTCACAAACCTTACTTACCTTTTCACCCAAATACATGTAAGAATTGTATAAATTTTCAAAGTTTTTCAAAAAACTATCATCATAAACAACATTTTTAAAATATTCAACATTTGAGTCTTTATCGTTTAAAACACAAACAATTTCTTTTATGTAACCACAATCTTCAAGAGATTTTAAAAGTTCAATGGATTTAAAATCAAGTTCTTCTTGTGTTAAATCTAAAACCAAATAATCAATTTCATAAAATCTTTTTAAAATAATATCATTTATATTCTCGGTAAAAATAACATAAGTGTTAAATTTTGAAAAAATTTGCTTACACTTTTCAACCAAAAAAGCTTTCTTATGTCTAGAATAAATAATTGCAGTTGAATCTATCTGTTGCATTTTAAGCAAATTTCCCTTTTTATTTTTTTACATATTTTAACAAATGAAGTTTTAAAGTCAAGTATTTTTAATATTATTTTACAATTTTATTAAATTTTTTCAAAAATCATTGTTCAAGCATCCAGTCAATATAAACCCCAAAACCTTTTGTAGGATCATTAACAAACACGTGCGTTATTGCACCAATTAATTTACCATCTTGAATAATAGGGCTTCCACTCATCCCCTGCACAATACCACCCGTCCTTTCAATCAAGTTTTTATCAGTTACTCTAACCACCATACTTTTACTGTTTGAAAAGTTTTGATAGTTCGTTTTTATAATTTCAATATCAAAAGTTTCCAAATTTGTGCCATCAAGGCAGCACCTAATTTTCGCCTTACCAGGTTTTACAAAAATTCTACTCCCAGCCTCCACTTCTTCATAATTTTTTAAAAAACCACTCTCATTGTTTACAAAGCCAAACACTCCATAGTTATTGTTTTTTTCAACAACACCTTGCTCATTTTTACCCTGCATAAACATACCCTTTAATTCTCCCGGGTCACCACTTACACCCTTTTCAACACCCAAAACAGAGCAATTATACAATTTTCCTTCTTTAACAGAAATAATAGATTTTGTATCGCTATCACAAATTGGGTGCCCCAAAGCACCAAATCTGTTTTTAGAATTTATATAGGTTAATGTTCCAATGCCAGATGCGTCATCTCTAACCCAAAAACCAAGTTTGTAATCTTTACTATTTAAATCATATAGGGGCTTTATTTTTGTTTCAAAATCCACCCCGTTCCTTTTCCCTTTAATTCTTAATTCTTTATTTTTGTTTTCTTCTTTGTTCACAATTTTTGAAATTGAGGATATATCGTTTATAGTTTCATCTTCAATTTGAAAAATCGTATCACCAACTTTCAAATTGTTTGCTTCCAACATATCAACCTCTCCATCATCTGTAACAACAGGGCTGCTGCCAACAATCAAAACACCATCCATTTTAAGAACAAGACCTATTGTATTGCCACCCAAAATAACCTTATTCTCTTTAATAATGTTTATCTTTTTTGTTTTTATTGGTATTAAATCAAATAATTTAAACTTAATCTCATAAACACTATTTGCTTTTTCATCATCTTTTGCCAAGTTATCAACAGTTATTTTGTTCTCATCAATCACTTCAATTTTAATAAAAGGCCCAAAATAATTATTGCTTTTTACGTAATTAAGTTCTGTATTAGTTACAAAAGAGTTGTTTATAAACCCACTAAGTTTATTAATTGGAATATTTAAAAACACAAAAAGCACTACCCCTAAAAATAATAAAAAAAGTAGTGCTCTATATTTAATTTTTTGTGTTTTTGATAGTTCCATATTTATTAGTTTGGATACTATTTATTTTTTTTATGTAAAAATTTTGTTATCTTATATTTTGTTTATACTCCAAACAGCGTTTATTAAGTTCTTTTGCATGTTCAAGAGACGCCACACTATTTTTTGCCCCACCAGATAATCTAGCAATTTCATCTAGTTTTTCATCCTTGCTTAAAACATAAACACCTATATCAGTTTGGTCATTTTTAGTGGTTTTTAAAACCTTAATGTTATAATCCGCCATAGCGCATATTTGTGGCAAATGAGAAATTGCCATAACTTGGTGTTTATTTGCAATATTTTGCATTTTCATAGCAACAACAAAACCAATATCACCACTAATTCCAGTGTCAATCTCATCAAAAACCATAGAATCAATATTATCAAGATCTGCAAGAATATTTTTCACTGCAAGCATAAACCTGCTTGCCTCACCGCCCGAAATTATTTCACTTAATGGTCTTAAACTTTGTCCAGCATTTGCAGAAAACAAAAATTTCACATCATCAAACCCGTTTTGATTAAAATAATCCTCACAATTTTCGGTTGAAATATTATTTTCTTTAAATTGCACTTTAAACCTTGCACTTTTCATACCTAGGTCAACAAGCTCATTTTCCACTTTGTTTTCAAAATTCTTTGCGGCTTCTTTTCTTAAATTAGAAATTTTATTAGCAGCATCAAAAGTGTTTTGTAATAAAGTTTGTTTTTCCTTTAACAAAACCTGCAATTTTTCCTTGCTACCCAAAATTTCCTCATAATCTTTCTTTGCTTTGTCTAAAAAGCAAAACACGTCTTCTAATGTAGGTCCATATTTTTTCTTAATTACTTTAATTCTGTCAAGTCTTTGGTCTATCTCATCAAACATATTTTGGTCAAAATCACACCCCTGCCTTTCCTGCTTTAAAGCTTCGATAATATCCAAAATTTCAAATTTGCAAGAGTTAATCCTCTCAATCAACCCCTCATATTTTTCATCAAATTTAGTCACATAAGAAATTTGATTTGCCGCTTGTTTCAACTTGTCCGAAACAGAATTTTGCTCGTCCAAAGATTCCAATGCACCTGTAAAAGCATCATAAATTTTTTCCGAGTTTAGCATAACAAGTCTTTTTTGGGTCAAAACTTCATCCTCATCTTTTTGAATTTTAACACTTTCAATCTCATTAATCTGATAATTTAATAAGTCAAGAATTCTCTCTTGATTTTGCTGTGATCCGTTAAGTTTTTTAATTTGCCCATTAAGTGATAAAAGTTTATTATATCTTTCTTGGTATTCCACAAAACAACTTTTATCTTTTATAAACCCGTCCAAAATCTTCAAGTGATTCTTTTCGTTCAAAATGCTTTGATGTTCGTGCTGACCATGAATATCAATAAGCATAGAAGTTAAACTTTTTAATAAGTTTAATGGAATAATGCTTCCGTTTAATCTACAATCATTCTTACCATCAATGGTTAGTTTCCTAGAAATAAAAATTTCTCCATCAAGTTCAATATCGTTTTGTTTAAAAAAATCTTTAACATCTTGCGAAAAATTACCCGAAAATATCGCCTGAACTTTCATAAAGTTTTCGCCCTGTTTAATAAGATTTTTCTGTCCCTTAGCACCAATAACAAAGTTTAACGCGTCAACAATAATGCTTTTCCCGGCACCAGTTTCACCCGACAAAACATTAAGCTTTGAATCAAATTCAATCAAAACCTTACTTATAAGAGCAATATTGTTAATTTCTAAACTTTTTAACATAAATAAACCTACATAAACACTATATCAAAACTTACCAAAAAAAACAATCACATAACAAAAATTGTTATGTGACCAAAATTTTTAAATATTTAAAATTGTTTCCAATTTATTCGAAGCATACAAACTTTCTTCATTATTATAAAAAATAAACGTTGCCGTATCATCAGAACTCATAGACCCTAGGCAGTTTTCCAAATTATAACCGGAAACAATATTACAAACCGCCTGACCAAGCCCCTTTAAAACACTTAAAACAAGAAGATTTTTTACTGGTTTAATAGAAATAATTGCCTCTTTTAATATGTAAAGATATTTGTTAGAAGCAGAACCATTTGTTTCAACATAAGCATATTTATTTTTTCCGCTTTCAGTAGAAGAAGCCTTAATAAGCCCTAGTTCCTTAATGTCCCTGCTTATAGTCGCCTGTGTAACATCAAAGTTCAGTTCCCTTAGTTTTTCCACCAATTCATCTTGTGTAAAAATTTCGTTTGTAGAAATTATTTCAAGAATTTTTGATTGCCTTAAAGTTCTGGCCATTATGCATAATCTCCTTTAAAAATAAGCATTTATGTTATATATTTATAACTTTATAAATTTTTATTTTAAGTGATTATACATTTTTTTAAATAATTATTCAATGGCTTTTGCATAATTATTCATTTAATTTTTTATATTTATGCAACATGACTAATAAAAATAAATGTGGGTTATTTATAATTATTCTTTTTGCTAAAAACACTTTTAAATTTCAAAATTATTCTGGCAGATTTTATCACTATTTTCCTTGAATGTTTAATTGCATAGTTTTTTAAAATTGCCTTAAATAGCACCGTAACCCCCACTATAAGAGAACTTACAAACGCTCCCATAACAATGATACTGCACAACATTTTTTGAGATAATATAATTGCCAAAATCGACCCACAAACCCCGCAAAGAATACCGCACAAATCCCCTATCACGTCACACAACACACTTGAAGCTTTGTCAGAATTCTTAATTAACATTAAAGAGGTTTTATAAATCTTTTCATTTGCACAAAAATTTTCTAACCCACCAATTGGGCAAGATGCAATCGCAAGTCCAACCATGTCAGAAACAATATTTATAAACATAAAAAATCCCAAAAATACGCACGAAACAAAAACATTTTTGCTGTTAAAAAACATCTCTGAAAATAAACTTAATAAAAGTGACAAGCAAAAAGAAGTTATACTAATTTTTAAAATCCAAAATTTTCTTTGTTTGTTTTTCAAAACCCAAACATTGTTTTTGCTTTTATTTTTATTTTCATTGCTTCTTTGCACTTTCCTTTTGTTTTTTTTGTAAATAACAAACTGCATAAAATAAAAAACCTCGTCTATTATATATACGAAGTTTTTTAAAAAATTATTATAT
>JAZRVA010000047.1:0-5646 GCA_045598865.1 Clostridia bacterium
GAAATTTTGCATCTGGCATTATAAAATTTGATAATGATTTAATAGATCATTACAATAGATGTTATTATTTAAATCTTAATGAATATGCAATAAAAAAAGCAATAAAAAACGTTCAAAAGAATTACAAAAAATTTTCAAAAAAGCATAACCAACATAATAAGAATAATACATTTTTATCTAAACTAAAAAAGTTTTTTGGTGCGCTATCAGGGCGTTTCAAAGCAGAGTAAAAGCAGAGTGTAAAAACTCTGCTTTTTATTTGCTTTTTTGTTATTTTTTTTGTATTTTAAAATTATGAAAACAAATGTAAAAAGAGAAATGGTGAAAGTTGCCAAATCTGTTTACAAAAATGAACCAACAGGGCATGACTTTGGCCATATAAAAAGAGTTTTGAAATATTGCAAAAAACTTTACAAAAAAGAAGGCGGAAACTGGGAAATTGTTTTTTCGTCAGCACTTTTTCATGATGTTCACAGGGTTTTGCAAACTAAGAGGGAAGTTTTTGTTAAGCCAGAAGATGCAATGGATGAGGTTGAAAATTTACTTTCTAAGTTTAAATCAAATTTTACCGGGCAGGAATATAAGCAAATTCTTTATAATATTAAGAATCATGAGGGCAAAGAATCCAAAATTAACAAAAACAAAGAATTAAAAATTTTGTTAGATGCCGACCTTTTGGATTCGCTTGGCAAAATTGGGCTTAAAAGAACTATGAAATATTGCAGATATCATAACATTCCGTTTTATAGCCCGGAACCACTTGATTCACCAGATTATGTGGTAAATATTCATCCAATTTCCACGTCGCATTTTGTTTTTAGAACAATGATTCCGCAATATGATTTGTTAAAAACAAATGCCGCCAAGAAAATCGCAGGGAAGGACAAAAATTTGCTACTAAAATTTATAGAAAAGCAAAAGAAAAGATATTACAAAATTAATAAGGGGGAACTGCATGCAAAACAAAGTAAAAAAGTTTAACACAAAAAAATATGCTCATAAAAACCCAATGTCAATTTATGCAAGGCTATTAGATACCCAAAGCGAAATGGGCGAGCTTGCAAAAGAATATTTAAAAAACACAAATTATGGAACAAAAAATTTTGATTTAACAGAAGATTTTTTAATGGAATATGGAGATGTTTTGTATTGTTTGCTTTCACTTGCTAACGAACTAAATGTTGATGCCAAAAAGTGCTTAGATATGGCAATAAGCAAATATCAAAAAAGACTAAACAAAAAACAAAACATTGGTAGTGATGGAGAGTAATAATTAAAACAATTAAACAGGAAAGAAAAAATGACAAAATTTAGTTATAAAAACGTGGCAAAAGAGCAGGGGTGGAATTTTGATGCCATAAAACCCATTGTTATCAATAACAGCGGTTTTGATTATTATGAAGAACTTAAAAAGCACATAACCCCTTCCACCATTTTGCTCGATATCGGCTGTGGCAGTGGCGAAAAAACCTTAAAGATCTTTGCAAATGCTAAAAAAGTTGTTATGATTGACTCCGAAATTGAAATGCTAAAAAGGGTGGAGGATAATAAACAAAAACTCTTGTTCTCTGCCGAACAGCAAAAAATTGAAACCAAGCTAGCAAACGGCCAAAAAGTTTTGCCCTTTGCAGATGAAACTTTTGATTTGGTTGTTTCACGCCATTGCGGGGCTAACATGAAAGAGGTTTTTAGAATTCTCAAAAGTGGCGGAATTTTTATTTCGGAAGATGTGGACGACCATGACTGCTTGGAACTTAAAAAATATTTTTCTCGTGGCCAAAATTGGGGTTATATTTTAAAAAACACTTTTCATAAAACCCAAACTTTTGAACAATGTAAACTCCTTGGGTTTTCGCAGGTTGTGTTAAAGGATTTTGAACTAATCGAATACTATAAAAATAAGGAACAATTAAAATTCCTGTTAACAAGAACCCCAATTTTGCAGTATTATAACGAGCAACAAGACGACGCAATTTTAAACAAATATATAGCAGATTTTACCAAAAGTAAGGGTATAGAACTTAAAAGAAATTTATACGCATTTTATTTGGTAAAATAAAACTGTTTGGCTACACACAATATCACTTAAATTGACAAAACAAAAAACTTTGGTTAGTATAAAGAATGGGAGAAATTTTATGAGCAGGAAATTAAAAAGCGTATCAGATGAAAGAATAATTGCATAGTTAAACGCAAGGTTAGAATCAACACGCCTGCGTGAGGAAACAGAACTTGAAAGATAACAAAAGAGGACAGTTCTTAAAAGTATTAAAGAAAATTTGTAGAGCCATGCTTGGCCCAAGGGCTAAACCCTAAGCAGGTTTTAAAGGATATGGGGGCATACGACCACGTCCCAGGTGAAGAGCCAAAAGGGGCAAAAATAACGCTTATTTTCCAATATGATGAAAATAAAAAAGTGATTTGCTACCACCAAAATGGGTGCAGGAAGAACTAAAAAGGCAGGCTAATTCCAACCAGAAAGCAAGTGAGGTTCAAAACGAGCAGTTGCCTAAGATGGCGGAAGAGGCGAGTTCTAACCAAAGAGAAGAAACGCAAAAAGAAAGTTGCTTTGAAGAAATAGTAAAAAACATTAACCAAGAAAACAACCCAGAAATGTAATTTTTTTTGCAACAATCTAAAATGATAAAGGAAATATTTATGAAAAATTATATTATAATTCATGGCAGTTTTGGCTCAAACAAAGAGCATTACCTTCCATGGCTAGAAAACGAACTTAAAAATCGTGGGTTTGACGTAATAAATTTAAGTTTTCCTATTGGGGTAGGTAATCAAACTTATGAAAACTGGGAAAAAGTATTAAATAATTATAAAGAAAAAATAACACCTCAAACAGTTTTTATAGCCAGAAGTATTGGACCTATTTTTGCCATTAAATATCTGATGAAAAACAATTTGCATATAAACAAACTTATCTCCATTAGTGGCTTTAATAATTATAGTGTTGATGGCGGCAATTATGACAAAGTTAATAAAACCATGTTTGTTAAAAACCTAAAAAAGTTTAAGAATTATTGCAACCAAGTGGTTTGCTTTTATTCCGAAAATGACCCATATGTAACATTATCTGCGCTAAAACATTTTGAAAAACAAATTGCAAATATTTCAATTAATATAAAAAATGGCGGGCATTTTAACACAGATAGTGGCTATGGCAAAGGTTTTAAAGAACTTTTAATGTTTATTGATTGAAAAATAAAAAACTTATTTAACAAAAAAAGCACCTAAAGAGTTATCAACTTTGAAACTAGCAAAATTTATAAGGTTATTATTGACTTTTTGGGATATGATTGTTTTGATAATGTTTTTGAATTAAAAAATGGAAAGATAATCAAAATGTAATAATTTTAATACAACATTGATGAGACTATGTTGTACTAATTTTAAGGAGAAAAATATGCAAAAAATATTAACATTTATAGTTAGGGATAAAAAACTCTTATTATTAAAACGCAGGTGTGACCCTGAGTTAAAAAAATCATTTTGGTTTACAGTTACAGGGGCAAGATTAGATGAAGAAACTAATATTTTAGACGACAATTTAATTGAAACTGTGAAACGAGAAGTAAAAGAGGAAACCAATTTAACAATAAATAGGATTGTCGATTTGGATTGGTATTTTAATTATTCTTCTTTTGGTGAAGATTGCCAAGAATGCGCATTCATTTCTTTTGCAAACGGTGGTAATATTGAACTAAACGAAGAACATGATGATTATAAATGGTGTGATTGGGATGAATTTATTGACTTAATTAGTTGGCCTTATGGAATAGTGGGAAATGATATATCCGAAAAAGAGATATTAAAAGATAAAATTATGTCATACGTAAAATAATAATTGGAGAAAATTTATGGAAATATGTTTTTTAGGAACTGCGGTGGCAACAAGTTTTCGTTAACTTTTTGTAGATGTAAAAATTGTGAAGACGCAAGAATACATAGAGGCAAAAGCATAAGGAAAAGAAGTTCGTTGCTTATTGATGATAAAATTTTAATAGATATGGGACCGGATTTTGTAACGGCTGAACTAGTCTTTCAAACCTTGACAACTGCGTAAGTATTTGTTTTATTTTGCAATTAAGAGAGAAATAAAAAGAACTCTAATCTTTTTTGATTAAAGTATTAAGTTTAATATTCTGCTAGTTTCAAAATTAACAGACTAATAAATGCTTTTTTATTCTTATGCCTTTAAAAGTTATTTATTCAAGAATATTATTTTTCAAGAAATTTTCATATTTTTCGGTGTTTGTAACATCAAGTGCAAAGGCCTGCCCAAATTCAACAAAACTGTTAAATCCATAAAACTTTTCGTTTGAGGAGTATTTGTCTGTGCACAAAACAAAATCTTGAATACCGTTCTTTCTGTGTTCATTTATGGCAAATTGCATAAGAGATGATGCAATGTGCTTACGCCTAAAAGCAGGGATTGTTGCAACCTTTGTAATAAAACACTCAATTTTATTGCTAAGAGTGCATAGCATAGAAACAGGGTTTTCTTTATAATAGGCAATATATCCACTAACCTTATAGCCATCTTCTACATCACCAAAATTAAGGCCTAAAAAATTTTTTACTTTTAGTTTTTCTTCATTTGTTAGTTTTGTTGTGTCAGTTTTTGCAAGATAACCCTTCAAGTATACTTCTGCAAGTTCATTTAGTTCTTTTTTATCAATTTTTTTGTATTCAACATCTTGAATTTTACATTTCGTGTCGTTTAAATTAAAACCATCAATCAGCTTCATCCAAACATCATGAAATTCAATAGGAAAGAACATGTTTAACATGTGTGCATCACTAACGTTTGTGTCGTAGTTATCGTTGTTAAAACAAATATATGCAATTTCTTTTACTTTATTCTTCTTGCAATTACTCTTAATTTCTGTTATGCAGTTTTCCAATTTGTTGTGATTTTTAATTATCCCAAAATTATAAAAAGGTGAATGCTCCACGTTAGAAAGCACCATGTCATAATCTTTGTTAAATTCAACTTTGCTTCCCCAGAAGTTTTTGTTTGCCACAAAATATCTCTGTGCAACGTTGTTGTAGGATTTTGTTACTTTGGAATATTTTATTAAAGAAATCAAAACGCTTGCAAGCATAATAATCTCACTAATAGCGGTGGTGTATGCTCCTAACATAATGTCATAAACAAATAAAACACATGCAGAGAACACATAACCAAACCTAAGAGTTCTAACATCGTTTTGCCATGTTGTATATGTTATAACAACCAAGTTTAAAATCATAAGAAGTGTTACGGCACTTTTCCACATTAAAATTGATGTTACAATCACATACAGTTCAAACATAATCATAACAATAGGCTCTGGCTTTTTGTTTTTCTTGCTGTAATAAAAATAAACGAGAGTTCTAATAAGCGCACCAACAACCAAAATTCCGCCCAAATAATCGCCACATAACATGTAAGTAATAACTAATAATGCGTTCGTTGCCGACAAAAAACACATCATTTTCCACTTTTCTTTTTGAAAAAAAGATAGTGCAGTTAAGCCAATTGTAACAAAACCAATTGCTTGAATAATTAAAAAATTCGTATCCATAAGTTTTTTTCCTTTTCACTTTATAATTTAACAAAATCTATAGTTTTTAACAACTAATAATAACAAA